>CAZJNX010000012.1:0-40924 GCA_964547415.1 uncultured Hyphomicrobiales bacterium | reverse complement strand
CCCATCTTGCCGAACAGGATGTCGCCCACCTGCTTCGGGGAGCCGACGTTGAACGGCTCGCCCGCCACCTCGTGGATCTCCGCCTCGATCCGGGCGAGCTTCTGGGCGAAGTCGCCGGACATCCGCGAGAGCACCTGCCGGTCCACCTTCACCCCGCGGCTCTCCATCCGCGCGAGCACGGGCACGAGCGGCCGCTCCAGCGTCTCGTAGACGGCCGTCACGTGGCGCTCGGGAAGGCGCGGGCGCAGGACGCGCCACAGGCGGAAGGTCACGTCCGCGTCCTCGGCGGCGTATTCGGCCGCCTTGTCCACCGGCACCCTGTCGAAGGTGACCTGTGCCTTGCCGCTGCCCGCCACGTCCTTGAACGGGATCGGCGCGTGGCCGAGCCAGCGCTTGGAGAGCTCGTCCATCCCGTGGCTCGAGACCCCGCCGTCGGCCGCGTACGACAGGAGCATGGTGTCGTCGAACGGGTGGAGGGCAAGGCCGCAGTTCTCGAGGACGAGAATGTCGTACTTGAGGTTCTGCCCGACCTTCAGGATCGACGGGTCGGCGAGCACGCCCTTCAGGCGGTCGAGCACCTGCTCGCGGGGGAGCTGCGCCGGCGCCTCGCCGCCGCCCAGGAGCCCCTCCCCCGCCACGTGGCCGACGGGGATATAGCAGGCAAGGCCCGGCGCGACCGCGAGGCTGATCCCGACGAGGTCGCACTGCATGGGATCGAGGGAGGTGGTCTCGGTGTCGATGGCGACGATGCCGGCCGCCTCGATGGCCGTGACCCAGCGGTCGAGTGCCGCCTCGTCCGTCACGACCTCGTAGGCCGACCGGTCGATGGTGGTCGCCGCCCCTTCCGCCTTCCGGGCCGCGGCGAGGGCGGCCGGCGTCAGCGCCGGCGCCTCACCGGCGGCCGTCGCGGGCGCAGGCGCCGCCTCCTCCTCGCCCACCAGCGCGTCGAGGGCACCCTCGCCGAGCCTGAGGTAGCGCGGATCGGGCGCGATGGCGGCGGCGTCCACCCCGTACTCCTCCGCCGCGCGGCGGGTAAGGGTGGAGAAGTCCATCGCCTTGAAGAAGGCGACGAGGGCCTTCGGATCGGGCTCGGCGAAGGCGAGGTCGGCGAGCGGGACCTCCAGCGGCACGTCGTCCACCAGCGCGACGAGCCGCCGCGAGATGCGCGCCTGCTCGGCGTTCTCGATCAGGTTCTCGCGCCGCTTGGGCTGCTTGATCGTCCCGGCGTTGGCGAGGAGCGTCTCGAGGTCGCCGTACTCGCCGATGAGCTGGGCGGCCGTCTTCACCCCGATGCCGGGAACGCCCGGCACGTTGTCGGTGGAATCGCCCGCGAGCGCCTGGACATCCACCACCTTCTCCGGCGGCACGCCGAAGTAGTCCATCACCTCCTCGACGCCGATCCGCCGCTCGGGCCTCACGCCCATCTTCCCCTGCCCGCGGCCGCGGTTCTCGCCCGAGGCCGGGTCGTACATGGACACGTGCGGGCCGACGAGCTGCATGAGGTCCTTGTCCGCGGAGATGACGAGGACGTCGGCGCCGCGTTCGGCCGCTTCCCGGGCGTAGGTGGCGATGAGGTCGTCCGCCTCGTAGCGGACCTGTTCCACCGGCGTCATGCCGAAGGCGGAGACGGCCGCGCGCATGAGCGGGAACTGGGGGACGAGGTCGTCGGGCGGCTCGGACCGGTTGGTCTTGTAGGGCGGGTAGATCTCCCGGCGGAAGGAATCCTCCGACTTGTCGAAGATGATGGCGAGGTGGCTCGGCCTGACGCCGACCGCCCCCTCCCGCACGAACTGGAACAGCTTGTTGCAGAACAGGCGCACCGCGCCCGTCGGCAGGCCGTCGGCGCGGTAGTTGTAGCGCCGGTCCTGGTTCATGGACTGGAAGTAGGCGCGAAAGACGAAGGACGAGCCGTCCACGAGAAAGACCGTGTCCCCCGGCCCCGGCAGCCGGCCCTCGGCGCCCGGGCGCGCCCGCTCCTTCACCACCTCGTCCATCGCCCACTCCCGCCTTTTCGAGGGACCGCCCCTTGCCGGCCCGCCCGGCGCATCGCACTTGAGGCCCGCGCCGCGCCGCCGGCGCCACCCTTTCCGGAGACACACACAATGCCGCGACCGTTGGCAACCGCGACCCTCGCCGCGTCCCTCCTCGCCATGATGCCCGCCGCCGCCTCGGCCGTCGAATGCGACACCATGGCGGGCCGCCTCCTCGTGCTGCAGGAGCGGACGGACGCGCCGGGCTACGACATTCTCGTGCGCCCCGCGGGCGCCGCCTGCGCCTGGAACCCGGGGCCGGACGACTTCGTCCTCGACGACCCGGACGACGCCTACTGGCCGATCGCCCTCGAGGCCGGCTACCTGATCCTCGACGCCGGTACCGGTCCGGAGCGGGGCCTTGCCGTCTTCGACCTCGAGCGGGGCACCCAGGTGCTCGGCGTTTCCTACGAGGACGGCGAGGGGCTCCAGTTCGTGGACGGCGGCTTCGCCTTCCTGATGGGGACGGGCGAGGAGGCGACGCCCGCCAACTGTCCCGAGCACGACGCCATCGTGGGCATGGGCTTCACGCCGGCCCTTTTCGAGGACGTCGTCTTCGATTATGCGACCGGCTCGCTGGAGCGGTCGGGCGAGACGGTGTGCGCCCCGACCCAGTAGGCGGGCGGGCGGAGTTCATCGACCGTTAAGCCCGGCGGCCGACAACGGGTCGGCGCGCCGGGCCGCCCCCTCCCGGCCACGATCCAGTTCACGGACAGGCGGACCTCGACCCCATGACGGAGCGGAAGGGTCGGCGCGACGGCGACCTCGACATCAGGCCGAGCGGCCGGGACCGGCCGGGCGCGCCCCGCGCCCGGAAGACGAAGGCGGCGGCGGACGCACCGCGGCCACGGAGCGCCCCGCCCCCCGAGGACGACAGGCCAAGCCGCCGCACGGCGAAGCGCGCCGCCCCCCCGGCGGACGGGGCGCCGCCTCCCGCCCGCCGCCGCACGCGCGCCCCCGCGCGCGAGGAGGCCGAGGCACCGCGGTCCGCCCGCCCGCGCCGCCACTCCGGTGGCGGCGGGCAACGTCGCTCGCTCGGCCGCCGCCTCCTCGTCTTCTCCTTCAAGGCCTCGCTGGTGCTGGCGCTCTGGGGCGGGATCGCCGCGGCCGGGGCGCTCGCCTATTTCGCCCTCACCCTGCCGCCGACGGCCGCCTGGGAGGTGCCCGAGCGCCCGCCCAACATCGCCATCGTGTCCGAGCGCGGCGAGATGATCGCGAACCGCGGCGACACCGGCGGCCGCGCCGTCAGCCTCGACGAGTTGCCGGACCACGTTCCGCAAGCCGTCATGGCCATCGAGGACCGGCGCTTCTACTCCCACTTCGGCGTGGACCCCATCGGGCTCGCCCGGGCGATGGCGGTGAACCTGTCCGAAGGCGCCCTCGTCCAGGGTGGCTCGACGCTGACGCAGCAGCTCGCCAAGAACCTCTTCCTCGAGCCCGACCGCACCCTCGAGCGCAAGATGCAGGAACTCGTCCTCGCCCTGTGGCTCGAGTTGAAGCACTCGAAGGACGAGATTCTTGAGATGTATCTCAACCGCGTCTACCTGGGCGCGGGCGCGACGGGGATCGACGGGGCGGCGCGACGCTATTTCGACAAGCCCGCTTCCGAGCTCTCCATCGCCGAGGCCGCCATGATCGCCGGCCTCCTCAAGGCGCCCTCCCGCTTCGCCCCGACGGGGGACGAGGGGCGGGCCCAGCGCCGCGCCGCCACCGTCCTGAAGGCGATGCGCGAGACCGGCTTCATCACGGCCGAGGAGGAGGCGGACGCGCTCGCGAACCCGGCCCGCCTCGTGCCGCAGGCGGTGGCGCCGAGCGGCGGCTACGTGGCCGACTGGGTGGCGGGCCGCGTGCCCGACCTCCTCGGCACGGTGCCGGCCGACGTGGTGGTGGAGACCACCATCGACCTCGGCCTCCAGGAGCTCGCCCAGAACAACCTGCGCGTCCTCCTCGCCGAGGAGGGTCGCGAGAAGGGCGTCTCGCAAGGGGCGGTCGTCGTCATGGACGGCTCGGGCGCGGTGAAGGCGCTCGTGGGCGGCGACAGCTACCGGACGAGCCCCTACAACCGGGCGGTCTCGGCGGAGCGGCAGCCGGGCTCGGCCTTCAAGCCGTTCGTGTACCTCGCCGCCCTCGAGTACGGGCTGACGCCGAACTCCATGCGGATCGACCAGCCGACCCGCATCGGCAACTGGGCGCCGGAGAACTACACCCGCGACTACTACGGCCCGACGACGCTCACGACGGCCCTCGCCCGCTCCCTCAACACCATCGCCGCCCAGCTCGCCGCCGAGGTGGGGCCGGCGAACGTCGCCGCCGTCGCCCGCCGCCTCGGCATCACGGCCGACCTTGCGGCCAACGCCTCCATCGCCCTCGGCACCAGCGAGGTCACCCTCATCGACCTCGTGACCGCCTACGTCCCCTTCTCCAACGGGGGCCTCGCGGTGGAGCCCCACGTCATCCGCCGCATCACGACGGTCGACGGGCAGGTGCTCTACGAGCGCCGGGGCATCCGGCCCTACCGCGTCGTCTCCGAGCGGCACGTGGGCGAGATGAACCTCATGCTGTCGGAGGCGCTGATCGCCGGCACGGGCCAGCGCGCCCGGATCAAGGGGTGGCCCGCGGCGGGAAAGACCGGCACCAGCCAGAACTGGCGGGACGCCTGGTTCGTGGGCTACACGGCCTTCTTCACCGCGGGCGTGTGGCTCGGCAACGACGACAACGCGCCGACGAAGCGGGCGACCGGCGGGTCGCTGCCCGCCCAGCTCTGGCGGGAGATCATGGCCGCCGTCCACGAGGGGATGCAGGTGGCCGAGCTGCCCGGCGCTCGCGTCGCCGAGGCCTCGGCCGCTGGCGCGGGCGAGGCGATCCCGACCGACCAGGTGTGGGCCTCGTCCGGCGCGGGCGGCCGGGAGACCGCCTCCGGCCACATCATCCCCGAGCGCAACCAGGACGGGGTCGGCGGCTTCCTCCGCCGCCTGTTCGGCGGCTGACGGGCGCCGCCGGGCGCCGCGGGCCGTCAGTTCGAGATCGCGACGGCCTGGCCGAGGTAACGGGCGTCGGCGAGCTGGCGGGCGAGGAAGGCGGCGATGTCCGCCCGGGCGATCCTGAGGGAGAGCCCGCGCTCCGTCGGCGGGAACGCCTCGCGGAAGGCGCCGGTGGCCGGGCCGTCGGTGAAGGCTGCAGGCCGCACGATGGTCCAGTCGAGGCCGCTCGCGGCGACGAGGCTCTCCTGCAGCTCGTGGTCGGCGAGGACCGGCTTCAGGAGGAGGCCGAACATGATCCGCTTCCAGAAGAAATCGAGGTTGCCGCGGCTGTCGTGGGCGCCGAGCGTCGACTGGACGAGGAGGCGCCTGACGCCCGTCTCCTGCATGGCGCGGATCACGGCGAGCGTGCCGGCCGAGCGCACCCGGCTGCGGCGCGACGCGCCCGCGCCCAGCGTGACGACCACCGCGTCCTGCCCCGCGACCGCCCGGCGCACCGCCTCCCCGTCGAGGGCATCGCCCGCCACCCGCGTCAGCGCCGGGTGCTCGAGCGCGAGCCGCCCCGGGTTGCGGGCGAAGGCCGTGACCCGGTGCCCCGCCTCGAGGAGTTCCGCCACGACGAGACGCCCCACGCTCCCCGTCGCACCGATGACGACGACGTTCCTGCCCGTGCCCGTGCCCGTGCCCATGTCCATCCCGACCATTTGCCGATCTCCCGTTCCGCGGCCCGCGCCGCTTGACATCCTGTCAACTTGACACGGCGTCAACTAGGGGTTCCTTGACGCCATGTCAAGAGGCGAAGGCGACACCCGCACGCGGATCCTGGAGGCCGCCTGGTCCCTGCTGGAGGCGGGCGAGGGCGCCGTGCGGATGGCCGACATCGCGAAGGCCGCGGGCATCAGCCGCCAGGCGCTCTACCTCCACTTCCCCAACCGGGCGGACCTCCTGATCGCCACGACGCGCCACATCGACGCGGTGAAGGACGTGGACGCGCGCCTTGCCGAAAGCCGCGCCGCCACCTCGGGAGAAGCCCGCCTCGCCGCGTTCGTGGAGGCATGGGGCCGCTACATCCCGGAGATCCACGGGGTGTCGCGGGCGCTGCGTGCCATGGCCCCCGCGGACGAGGCGGCGCGCGCGGCCTGGCAGGGGCGGATGGCGGCGGTCCGGGAGGGCTGCGCGGCGGCGGTCCGGGCGCTCGCCGCGGACGGCCGGCTCGACCCGGCCCTGTCGGAGAGGGAGGCGACCGACCTGTTGTGGACGCTCCTGTCGGTGGAGACGTGGGAGCGGCTCGTCGGCGACTGCGGCTGGTCCGAGGAGGACTACCTGAGGAAAATCGTCGCCCTCGCCCGCGCCGCCGTCGTCCGCGACTGATCTTCGGCGCGCATCCGTCCCGGCCGAGGGTGTGTGCCGCGCAGTCGGCACGACGACGCCCCGAGGCGAGCAAAGCCGTCCCGCTGTCGCGGACCCTCGGCCGCGCCGGACGGAGGACGCCATGGCCGACTTCATCGTCACGAACGTGACCGACGCCGTCGATCCGGACGACGGGGAGCTTTCCCTGCGCGAGGCGATCGCAGTGGCCGCCTCCCCGGGCGCCGACGTCATCCGCTTCGCCGACGGCGTCGTGCGCCTCCCGACGGCGGACGGGCCTTGGGCGATCGCCGCGGGCGAGGACCCCACCATCCTCGCCGACGCCGGGCCGCGGGGGACGGCGCCACGACCATCGACGGCGTGGGCGAGGCCGGCGCCCGGTTCGCCACCCACCGTTTCGAGGTCGAGGCACGGGCGCGGCTCGTCCTCCAGGACCTCCTGCCCGTGGACGGCAGGCCGCCGGTCCGGCGGAACGAGCGGCGCCGCGGGCTCTGCGAGCGGGCGCGGAGCCGACGGCGGCAACGGCGGAGACGCGGCCCGATCCATCTTCAACCGCGGCGAGGTCGAGCTCGAGCGGGTGGTCATCGACAACGCACGGGCCGAGGGCGGAGGCGGCGGTGCCGGCGGCGTCGGAGGAGCCGTCGAGACGGGCGCGTGCGCTGCGCATGGTGCCTTGCGCGATCCGTCCCGGGGGCGCCGATTGCCTTGACTGCCTCCCGCATTTGCCTTCTGCTGTTCGAGAGAGCGTCGCGACGGGCGAATGCGGCAAACGGCGGCCGGACCAGTCCGGCTCCCCCCTCCTGACGGGACAGGTGCGCGATGCCTCAACCCCTCGAGTGGCTGCCTCCCTTCGCGGTCGATGGCGACAGTCAGGTCATCGGGCTGTCCAACGGCGATTTCCTGGTCGCATGGTCGGAGACGCCGCCCGGCGCAGGCTCGCCGGACCGGATCGTCGGCCAGCTCTACGACGCCACCGGCGACCTCGTCCGCGACACCTTCCAGCTCAACACCCTGCGCGTGATCGACACGACCACGGGTTTCGACCTCGCCCCGACGAACGACGGCGGCTTCGCGATCAGCTACGTGGACGAACCGGAAACGGAACCCGGGACCGTCTCGCTCCTGTGGGAACGCTACGACGCCGCCGGAAACGCGACGGCCGGCACCCTGCTCGCCGCCAAGCCCTACGAGCGTGGCGACGAAACCTACCGGGACGTACGCCTCGACGTGGATCTCCTGACCAACGCATCCCTGGTCAGCTACACCGACAGAGTCTTCCCCGACAGCCAGATCCGCCTCGCGTCGGTCGACGCCGACGGCGTCCCGGGACCCGACGCGGCGCCGTGGCCCGGCATCGCGGACAGCGCCGTCACCGACGTCTTCTTCCTTTCGAACGGCAGCTTCGTGTCGCTCGGGAACGATCGGAAGCTGGGGAAACGACAGGACTACGAGCCGCTCATCAACATCGGCGGGTCGGCGCCCGTCCAGCTTGCCGAACAGGGGCTCGCGCCGCGTGGCGCCGCCCTGTCGAACGGCAACTTCGTGGTCGCCTGGATCGACGCCCGCGGGGGCGACGTCCGTTTCGATGGCGATCTTCGCTTCGCGATCTACGACGTGACCGGACGCACGGTGCGCTCCCCCTTCACGATCGAGACGCCCGAACGGATCGACGCGGTCCGCGTCGTCGCGCTGCCGGACGGGGGCTTCGTCATCGCCATCGAACGGCAGGTGATGCCGGTCACCCTGATCGCCTTCAACGACAACGGTCTCATCACCGGGCCGGTGCGGGACGTTGGCGTGGGGTCGACGGCCCTCCTCGACATCGCCGTCACCGGCGACGGGCGGGTCCTCGTGAGCCACATCGATCAGTTTTTTCCGGACCGTGTGAGGGAGGTATCGATCTGGGATCCTCGCGCTGGCCCGATCGACGCCGCGAACTACGACATGCCACGGCGACACTTCGTGGAGACCGACATGGTCGGCGCCACGCCGACGGGATCGAGCGTGCGTGGCGACGACGACCCCAACATCCTCGTGGGAAGGGGCGGCGACGACACCATCGACGGGGGCGACGGCGCCGACACCGTCCTCGCCGCGGGCGGCGAGGACGCCATCGTCGTGCAGGCGGATGACGTGATCGACGCCGGGGCGGGGAACGACCGCATCGAGGTCGCCTCCGCCGGGGCGGGAACGGTGATCGACGGCGGCGAGGGAACGGACGTCCTCGCCGTGGCGGCAGCCCTCGACCTCACGGACGCCACGCTCGCCGACCTCGAGGTCCTCGAGCTCGGCGGCAGCGCCCTCACGCCGTTGACCCTCACCAGCGCGCAACTCGGCCTCTTCCAGATCATGGGCGCCGCGCTCGGGACGTCGTCGGGCCGGATCGTGCTGTCGGAGCCCGGATCGGCCACGCTCGAAGTCCGTGACCTCCTGAACCTCGCGATCGTCGGGTCGTCCGGCGCCGATGAGCTTGTCCTGGCGACGCGGGGGCTCGTGCGGACCAACTTCGACGTCGCCGGCGGGACGGGGAACGACCGGTTGGAGGCCGGCGCGGGGAACGACACCCTGCGCGGCGAGGCGGGCGACGACGCCCTCGTCGGGAACGACGGGCGTGACCTCCTCGCGGGGGGGCCGGGTGCGGATACCCTGTCTGGCGGGGCGGGCGACGACACGCTCCTGGACGACGCCGACGGCGGGGGCGCGGATCTCCTCGGCGCCGGCGACGGCGACGATCTCGTCGAGGGCGGTTCCGGCGTCGACACGATTAGCGGGGGAAGCGGCGAGGACACCCTCGCGGGCGGCGGGGCCGGCGATTTCGTCACCGGCGACGGGGGCGACGACGTGATCCGCGGCTTCGGCGAGGATGCTGGCCCCGGTGCGGTCGCGGTCGACGGGAGCGACTTCCTGGAGGGCGGCGACGGGCGGGACACGATCGACGGCGAGGGGGGCGACGACTTCATCGACGGCGGCTTCGACGCGGACACGCTGACAGGCGGTCCGGGCGACGACACGATCCTCGGCGACGAGGCGGACGACGGTCTCGGCAACGGCATGGATGCCGACGCCATCGACGGCGGGGCGGGCCGGGACCGGATCGCGGGCGGGGTCGATGCCGACACGATCTCGGGCGGCGCGGGAGACGACATCCTGGCTGGCGGCAGCGACGGCGATCTGGTCCGTGGCGGGCGCGGCGACGACGAGATCCGGGGCTTCGCGGACGACACCGTCGGGAGCGCGGCCGACGGTGACGACCGCCTCGCCGGCGGCGGCGGCGCCGATACCATCGCGGGCGAGGGCGGCGACGACACCATCGGCGGCGGCGGGGGCGGTGACCTCATCGCCGGCGGACCGGGAGCCGACCGGGTGTCCGGTGGCGGCGGCGACGACACCATCGGCGGCGACCGTGGCCGTGACGTCATCGGCGGCGGACCGGGGGCCGACCGGGTGTCCGGTGGCGGCGGCGACGACGCCATCGGCGGCGACCGTGGCCGCGACGTGCTGATCGGTAGGGGCGGCGCCGACGCCATCGGCGGCGGATCGGGCCGGGATCGCATCTTCGCGGGCGCGGGCAACGACACCGTCGCGGCCGGGCCGGGCAACGACCGGATCGACGTGGGCCGGGGCCGCGACACGATCGTCTTCGAGCCGGGCGACGGGCGCGACCGCGTGACGACCTTCTCGCCCGACGACGTCGTCGACTTCACCGCCTTCGGGTTCGAGACCCTGCGCGACCTCGTCTCGACGGTCGACCCGCGCGGCGGCGACACGACCCTCAGGCTCGGCGACGGCGACGTCCTGATCCTCGAGGACGTCGCGGCCCGCGACCTCGGCCCGGACAACGCCATCCTCTAGCGGATCGCCCCCCGACCGCCGGAACCCGCCGGCGCGCGGAGGCGGGGCGGGACACGCGGCCCACCTCGTGCGCAAGCCGGGCGGCGAGGGAGACGACGTCGTCCAGTGCCGGCGGTTCTCAGGCCCGCGGCGCCTCGCCGGCGGGCGCCTGCCGCGCCCGGCCCTCGGCACGGATCCGCCGCGTCGCGACGAAGACGACGAGGACGCCGACCCCGCAACCGGCGATGAACAGGACCATGGGCCAAGGGCTCGCTCCGAGGACGGCGCCGAGGACGGCGCCGAGGACCGCGGCCGTCGTCATCTGCAGGAAGCCCAGCAGGGAAGAGGCCGCGCCCGCCCGCTCGGGAAACGGCATCAGGCTGCTCGCCATCGCCGGCGGCAGGGCGAGGCCGACGCCCACCAGGTAGACCACCTGGGGCAGCACCACCTCGAGCCCGTGGCCCGGGCCGGCGAGCTGGAAGAGGATCATCGCGACCCCGCTCCCCGCGAGCGCGAGCGCGCCGAGGGACAGGGTGCGCTCGAGCCCGTAGCGCGGCGTCGTCACCTGCCCGACCAGCGTGCCCCCGACGTAGGCCGCCGCGCACGCCCCGAAGGCGATGCCGTAGGCGACCGGCGAGAAGCCGTACATCTCCTGCAACACGAACGATGAGCCGGAGATGAAGCAGAAGAGGCCGGCATAGGTGAGGCACACGATGGCGACGTTCGCCCGGTAGCCCCCCACGGTCAGCAGCGGGCGGAAGGCACGCACGATCCCGATGGGCGACAGCGGCATCCGGCTCGTCCCGGGAGACGTCTCCGGCAGGAGGAGGGCGACCGCCGACAGGCTCGCCGCCCCAACGAGGAGGATGAACACGAACGTGGAGCGCCAGCCGAAGGCGATCTCCAGGACCGCCCCCACCACCGGCCCCAGCATCGGCACGAGCCCCATGATGGAGCCCATGCGGGCGAGCTCCGTCCCCGCCCGGTCGCCCTCGTAAAGGTCCCGCACGATGGCGCGTGACAGGACCACCGGCCCCGCCGCCCCGATCGCCTGGACGAAGCGGGCCGCGATCAGGACCTCGACCGACCCGGCGAGCGCGCACACGAGGCTCGCCGCCACGAACAGGCCGAGGGCGGCGAGGAGCGTCGGCCGCCGGCCGATCCGGTCCGAGACCGGCCCGTAGAAGATCTGCCCGACGGCGAAACCCGCCAGGAACACCGACAGGGTGAGCTGCACGGCCGCCACGTCCGCGGAGAAGTCGTCCGCGATGGACGGCAGGGAGGGGAGGTAGGCGTCGGTCGACAGCGGCCCCGTCGCCTGCAGCATGGCGAGGAGCGCCGTCAGCGCCAGCGTGTCCGGCCTCAGCTTCACCCCGCCTCCCCCGATGGTCCCGTGGATCCTCGCCCCCCGCGCCGGCCCCTGCCTTGGACCGGAAAGCCGGCGAAGGGAACCCGCCGGCCGCGGATGGCTGCGGCGCGCCTTCCGCCGGGCCGGCGCCCGCCGCCGGAACCGGCAGCTCGACACGCTGTTGGCCGAGGGTCACGACCGAGGCGGGACCAGCGGACGGAATGGACCACGACGACACGACGGCGACGGGCGAACGGGCGGCGCGGGCGGCCGCCTACCCCCCGATCGGCGACTACGGCGCCATCGGGGACGGCCATTCCCTCGCCCTCGTGTCGCGGGACGGGTCGGTGGACTGGCTGTGCTGGCCCGACTTCGACAGCCCCTCCCTGTTCGCCGCCATCCTCGACCGGGACCGGGGCGGGGCCTTCCGCGTCGGTCCGGCCGGGCCGGCCCGCGTCCGCCGCCGCTACCGTGACGGCACGGCCGTCCTCGAGACGACGTTCGCGTGCCCGGACGGACGCCTGCGCCTCACCGACGCCATGGCGATCGACTGCGAGGCCGCGTTCGCCCCCGTCCGGCAGATGGTGCGCACGATCGAGGCGCTGGAAGGCGAGCCGAAGATCACCGTCGCCTGCGCCCCGCGCCCGAACTGTGGCCTTCGCACCCCCCGCCCGAAGCGGCGCGGCCGGCTCGGCTGGTTCCTCGAGACCGGCGCCGGGGCCGTCGTGCTCGCGAGCGACACGCCCCTTTCCCCGTCCGGGGACGGCGCCACGCTCGTCGGCCGGGAACGCCTCGCCGCCGGGGAGCGGCGGCGCTTCTCCCTCGCCTTCGCGGGGTCGGCGCCCGCGACCCTCGCGCCCCTCGAGACGGTCGAGGGCGTCCTCGAGGAGACCACCGGCTTCTGGCGCGGCTGGAGCGGGCGGATTGGCTACGAGGGGGCCTTGCGGGACGCGGTGGTGCGGCTCCATCGTCACGCTGAAGCGCCTCACCTACGCGCCATCCGGGGCGGTGGTGGCCGCCGCGACCACGCGCCTTCGCCGGCTGGAGCCGCCGGGCTTCGCGGGCGTCGACGACGGCTGGCGAACGCCCCCCGTCACCATGGCGGGGCGGGCCATCTACGGCACCCTCCTCGGCCTCGGCTACGGCCTTCCCGGCTGATCGGAAACGGCGTTGCGTTGACTCATCGCAAGGCGACGGCCCGGGCCCCGTGGGAGGAAGCGGGCGGGGGTCGCCGCGCGTCCGGCCCGCCGGCGGTGCCGGGCCCGCTCGCCCGGTGCGACCCGGCGTCCGCGCGCGCCGACCCGTGCCGGACCGGAAGGAGCATCGGACCCATGCGTGCGACCATTCTCGCCGCGGCGCTTGCCGCCGTCTTCGCCGCCACCCCCGCCGCCGCGGCCCCCGAGCCGGAGGACCCGGCGCGGCAGACGTCCTGGGGCCTCTACCTCACCGCCAAGGAGGCCTTCGACATGAAGACGGCGCGTGGCGACGAGGTCCTGTTCGTCGACGTGCGCGAGCCCGTCGAGATCATGTTCACCGGCTTCACCGACGTCGTCGACGTCAACGTGCCGTTCCTGATGGTGAACCCGTCCGAGTGGCACCCGAAAAAGCCTGTCCTGAAGATGGAGAAGAACCCCGCCTTCGCCAACATGATCGCGGCCGAGATGGCGGCACGTGGCATGGACGAGACGACGCCCGTCATCCTCATGTGCCGCTCGGGCGGCAGCCGCGGCGCCCCGTCCGCGACTGCCCTCGAGGGGCTCGGCCTGGAGGAGGTCTACGTGGTGGTGGACGGGTTCGAGGGCTCCACCGTCAAGGGCCACGTGAGTGGACCGTGGCGGCTCAAGAACGGCTGGAAGAACTCCGGCCTGCCGTGGAGCTACGCCCTGGATCCCGACAAGATCCACACGCGCGCCAAGGGGTTCTGAGGCCGCGCGGGCACCCGGAACCGGCGGGTGGGCCGGGGATTGCCCAAGGCGCGCCGCACCGCGGCCAGCGAGGCAGGAGGCGAGCGATGGCCGAAGCCGACGGGTTCGCCACCGCGCGGGACGTGACGATCGAGCCGGAAGGCATGGGCGGGCGCCTCGCCGTGCCGCCGGCCGCCCGGGGCATCGTCCTGTTCGCCCACGGCAGCGGGAGCGGGCGCTTCAGCCCGCGCAACAACCAGGTCGCCCGCGCCCTCGAGCGGGAGGGCTTCGCCACCCTCCTCCTCGACCTGCTGACGGCCGAGGAGGCGCGGGACCGGCGCAACGTGTTCGACATCGCCCTCCTCGCGGGCCGCCTGTCGCGCGCGACCCGCTTCGTGCGCGAGGAGGCGGGCACCGGACGCCTCCCCGTCGGCTATTTCGGGGCGAGCACGGGGGCGGGCGCGGCCCTCCTCGCCGCCGCCGGGGACCCGTCCGTCGCGGCCGTCGTCTCCCGCGGCGGGCGGCCGGAGCTTGCGGGCGAGGCGCTCGAAAGGGTGAAGGCGCCGACGCTCCTTCTCGTCGGCTCCCTCGACACCCCCGTGATCGCCCTCAACGAGGAGGCGATGGCGCGCATGGCGGCGCCCGTCGAGCTCGTGATCGTGCCGGGGGCGAGCCATCTCTTCGAGGAGCCCGGCACGCTCGACGCGGTGGTCCGCCACGCGGCCGCCTTCTTCGGCGCCCACATGCCCGCGCCGCCAAGGGAGGAGTGACGCCGATGTTCGGACCCCGCCCCGCCTTCGCCGACCGGCGGGAGGCCGGCCGCCGCCTCGCGGACGCCCTCGCCGGCCTGTCCGGCGCCGACCCGCTGGTGCTCGCCCTTCCCCGCGGCGGCGTTCCGGTCGCCTACGAGGTGGCGCGGGCGCTCCGCGCGCCCCTCGACGTGGTGCTGGTGCGCAAGATCGGCGCGCCGCACCAGCCCGAGCTCGGCATCGGCGCGGTGGTGGACGGGGCGGACCCGCAGGTCGTGTGGAACGACGACCTCGTGCGCCATCTGCGCCCGCCGGAGGACTACCTGAAGGCGGAGCCGGAGCGGCAGCTGAAGGAGATCGAGCGGCGGCGGGGCCTTTACAGGCCGGACCGCCCGCCGCTCGCCGTCGCGGGCCGCACGGCGATCGTCGTGGACGACGGGATCGCGACGGGCGGCACGGTCCGGGCGGTGCTGACGGCGCTGCGCCGCGCGGGGGCGGGCCGCCTCGTGCTCGCCGTGCCGGTCGCCCCGCGCGATGCCCTCGCCGAGCTGCGCGGCCTCGCCGACGACGTCGTCTGCCTCGAGGCGCCCGACCCGTTCCACGCCGTCGGCGCCCACTACCGGGACTTCGACCAGACCTCCGACGAGGAGGTCGTCGCCCTGATGGAGCGGGCCGCGCGGGAGAGCGGGGCGCCCGGCCCCGGCGGGGAAAGCTGACGCGCCCGCCCCTCCCCGTCCCGCTCGCGGTCCGATCCCGGGCGGGACGAAGCCGCCGACACTCCACCGAAGCCGGACGATCCCGGAGCGTCGGCGGGACGGCGCCCGCAGCCCTCTCCGCCCCCGCGGGCCGCGGCGCGTTGCCTCGCCGGTTCCGCCGTGCGATCCTCCGCGGCCTGTCGTCGCCGGGCCGGCGTGCCGTCCGGCCCTCCCGCGAGACGACGGTCCGGCGCCCGAGGAGGAGATGTCACCATGTTGAAGAAGACCGCGCGATCGTCGGCCGTGGCGGCCGTGGCGCTCGCCTGCGCCGTGGGCGGCACGGCCGAGGCGGCCGAGTACGAGCTCACGATGGCGATCATCGCGAGCGAGAACAGCATCTACTACGAGGACATGGCCAAGCCCTTCGCCGACCTCGTCTCGCAGATGACGAACGGGCGCGTCGCGATCGAGATCCTGCCCGCGGGCACGGTGGGCAGCGTTTTGAAGCTCCACCAGGCGGTGGAGGACGGGCTGATCGACATGGCCCAGGTCACCCCGATCTTCCTCGGCACGGCCGACCCGGTGAACGCCATGGTGGCCTCCTTCCCCACCGGGCTCGGCGTCGACAGCTACCTGCCGTGGCTCTACCAGGCCGGCGGGCTGGAGCTGTGGCAGGAGCACCGGCGCGAGGAGATGGGGATGCACGCCCTCGTCACCGGCCTCGGCCCGTCGGAGTTCTTCGCCCACGCCAACGCACCGATCCGCACCGGCGAGGACCTTGCGGGCACCAAGTTCCGCACCCTCGGCAACTGGGCGGCGATCGTCTCGGAGGCCTACGACGTGTCCCCGACGGTGGTCGCGGGCTCGGAGATCTACGGGATGCTGGAAAAGGGCGGGCTCGACCTCGCGGAATACTCGATCCCGTCGGAGAACCAGAAGGTCGGCTTCCAGGAGGTCGCCAAGTACATCATCTATCCGGGCATCCAGGCGCCGGCCTGGGCGTTCGAGACGGTGATGCTCACCGACACCTGGGAGGAGCTGCCAGAGGACATCCGCGAGCAGATGGAGCTCGCGGCCGAGCTCACCACCTACCGCTCCCTCAACCGGATGATCGTGCGCGACCTGAAGGCGATGCAAGAGCTGCAGGCGGGCGGCAACGAGTTCGTCCGCCTCGACGAGGCCTTCATGGAGGACGCGCAGGAAAAATCCCGCGCGTGGGCGATGGAACAGGCGAAGGCCGCCGCGGAGGAGGGCTACGACCTGCCGATGCGGCTCGCCGAATCCATCTTCGATTTCCAGGACCACTGGCGCGAGAACTCCAAGTACCTGGTGATGGACCACCGGGCCGAGTGAGGCCGCGCGGCGGGTGGCGGGCCTCGGCCGCGCCGCCCGCCCGGCCGATGAGCGAGGAGCGGACCCTCCCGTGCTGCGCGCTTTTCTCGAGAAGGTGCTCGGCCTCGTCGACCGGCTGTCGCGAGCGGCCGCGTGGCTGGCGATGGCCCTCGTCGCGGCGATGATCGCGACCGTCCTCTACGAGGTGGCGGCGCGGCACGTCTTCAACGCGCCGACCATCTGGTCCTACGACGTCAGCTACATGCTGAACGGGAGCCTGTTCATGCTGGCCGCGGCCGAGACGCTGCGGCGGGACGGGCACGTGAGGATCGACTTCCTGATGCAGATGCTGCCCCGCCGGGTCCGCCACGGTCTGCAGGCGGTCCTCTACCTCGCCCTGCTGGCGCCGGTGCTCTCGCTCGGCACCTGGTTCGCGGTGACGCGGACGTTGCGCTCCTTCGACCGGGGGACGCTCGAGAACGCCAGCGCCTGGGAGCCGCTCGTGTGGCCGTTCCAGGCGGGGCTGTCCATCGGTCTCGCCCTCCTCCTCCTCCAGACGGTCGCCGAGGCCGTGCGCCATCTCGTGGGCGCCGTCCGCCCCGACGATCCGCTCCCCTCCTCCAGCTGATCCGCGACAGAGGCCCTCGTGGAAAACGAGACCCTGGCGATCCTGATGTTCCCGGCGGTGATCGCCCTCCTGCTGCTGGGCTTTCAGGTCGCCTTCGCGCTCATCGTGGTCGGCACCGCGTTCGGCTGGATGCTTTACGACTACCGGGTCGGCATCCAGTTCTTCAACATCGTGCAGACGACGGGCTCCCAGTTCCTGCTCACCGCCGTGCCGCCGTTCATCCTGATGGGGTGCGTGCTGGAGCGGGCGGGGATCGCCGAGCGGCTCTTTCGCGTCGTTCAGCTGTGGGTGGCGCGGCTGCCGGGCGGCATGGCGCTGACCGCCATGCTGATGGCCGCGATGATCGCCGCCACCACCGGCATCGTCGGCGCGGTGGAGGTGATGATCGGGCTGATGGCGATCCCGGCCATGCAGCGCCTCGGCTACCGCAACGACCTCATCGCCGGGACGGTGTGCGCGGGCGGCTCGCTCGGGACGATGATCCCGCCCTCCCTCGTCCTCATCGTCTACGCCTCGGTGGCGAACCTTTCGGTGGGCAAGCTGTTCGCGGCGGCGATCCT
Organism: uncultured Hyphomicrobiales bacterium; assembly: GCA_964547415.1. Lineage (GTDB taxonomy): Bacteria > Pseudomonadota > Alphaproteobacteria > Rhizobiales > Amorphaceae > CAZJNX01. Next base: position 23,501 of record CAZJNX010000012.1, on the reverse strand, counting down.
GCCCGGGCTCATCACCGTCCTCGCCTTCCTCGCCTACATCGTGGTGCGCAGCATCATCCACCCGCCGCGGGAGCGCTATGCGGGGTCGCAGGACGAGGGGATGGGCCTTGCCGAGAAGCTGCGGCTCACCGTGGTCGGCCTGCTGCCGGCGGTCGGCCTCATCGCGGCGGTCCTCGGGACGATCCTGTTCAGCATCGCGACGCCCACGGAGGCGGCATCGGTGGGCGCCCTCGGCACGCTGCTGCTCGCCGCGATCTACGGGCGGCTCACGTGGCCGATGCTGCGGGACGCGCTGTGGACGACGCTGCGCCTCACCAGCATGATCCTCCTCATCGTGGTGGGCGGGGCGATGTTCAGCTCCATTTTCCGCGGGCTCGGCGGCAACGACGTGGTGCGGGGCCTCGTGGACGCGGCGAACCTCGACGCCACCGGCCTCGTCCTCCTCCTTCTCCTCATCATCTTCATCGCCGGCTTCATCCTCGAGTGGGTGTCGGTGGTCCTCATCTGCCTGCCGATCTTCGCGCCGCTGTTGCAGCTTTACGGGATCGACCCGATCTGGTTCGCCATGCTCGCCTTCATCATGCTGCAGACCTCGTACCTGACGCCGCCGATGGCCCCGTCCATCTTCTACCTGAAGGGGATCGCCCCGCCCGACATGACGACGCGCGAGATGTACGTCGGCGTCCTGCCCTTCATCCTGGTGCAGCTCGTGGTCCTCGCCCTCGTGATGGCGTTCCCCCCGCTCGCCACCTGGCTTCCCTCCGTGCTCGTGACCGGTTTCTAGGAATGGCGGACGCCCGGAAAATCCCGGTCCTGGTGCTCACGGGCTTCCTCGGCTCGGGCAAGACGACGCTCCTGAAGAAGCTCCTCGCCGAGCCCGCCTTCGCCGACGCCGGGATCGTCGTCAACGAGTTCGGCGAGGTCGACCTCGACCACGCCCTGGCGCTGGCGGGCCGGGGCGAGCGGGACATGACGGTCTCCACCGGCGGGTGCCTGTGCTGCACGGCCGGAAGCGACGTGCGCGCCTCGCTGGCCGACCTCCTGGAGGCCGCGCGCGCCATGCCCGGCCGGCGCCTTTCCCGCGTCGTCATCGAGACGACGGGGATCGCGGACCCGGCGCCCGTGGTGAACCAGCTCGTCCCCGGCGGCGTCGCGGCCATGGGCCTGCGCGACCACACGGTCGCCCGCACCTTCCGCCTCGCGGGCGTCGCGACCACGGTGGACGCCGTCCTCGCCGAGGCCACCCTCGAGCGCCACGCCGAGTGCCTGAAGCAGGTGGCCTTCGCCGACCGGCTGATCCTGACCAAGACCGACCTCCTGAAGGACCCGGCCTCCCGCGCCGACCGGGACGCGCTCGCCGCGCGCCTTGCCGCCATCAACCCGGCCGCGCCGGTCCTCGACGCCAACGCGCCCGACTTCGACCTGTCCGCCGCCTTCGCCCCGCGCCCCTACGCCCCGGGCGATCTCGGCACGGACGTGGACGCCTGGCTCGCCCTCGAGCGCGCGCACGGGCACCACCACGACCACGACCATGCGCACGACCATGACCACCACCACCGGCACGGGAACGGTGAGGTGGCGACGGTCGCCCACGTGCAGGACGGGCCGGTGCGGGCGGAGGACCTGTCGGCCTTCATGGACATGCTGTCGCTCGCCCTCGGGCCGCGGCTCCTGCGGCTCAAGGGCCTCGTCGCGCTCGCCGACGCGCCGGACGAGCCGCTCGTCCTCCACGCGGTCCAGCACGTCCTCCACCCGGTGGAGCGGCTCGAGGCCTGGCCGTCGGCGGACCGGCGCACGCGCCTCGTCGCCATCGTCCACGGGGTCGAGCCGGAGTACGTCACCCGCCTGTTCGCCACCCTGTCTCCCCGGGCGGCGCCCTGAGGGCTTGCGGGCGGGGCCGGAAACGGCCCATGGTCCCCCCTCCCCCTGAGGCAAGGACCGCCCGATGGCCCGCACCCCCGTGACCGTCCTCACCGGCTACCTCGGCGCTGGCAAGACGACGCTCCTCAACCGCATCCTCACCGGCGACCACGGCAAGCGCTACGCCGTCATCGTCAACGAGTTCGGCGAGGTGGGGATCGACAACGACCTCGTGGTGGAGGCCGACGAGGAGATTTTCGAGACCAACAACGGCTGCCTGTGCTGCACCGTCCGCGGGGACCTCGTTCGCATCCTCTCCGGCCTCATGAAGCGGCCGGGCCGGTTCGACGGCATCATCGTGGAGACGACGGGCCTCGCCGACCCGGGCCCCGTCGCCCAGACCTTCTTCATCGAGGAGGACGTCAACGAGCGCACCAGCCTCGACGCCATCGTGACGGTGGTGGACGCCCGCCACTTCCTTGCGGAGGCGGACCGGGCGCCCGAGGCGCAGGAGCAGGTGGCCTTCGCCGACGTCGTCCTCCTCAACAAGGTGGACCTCGTGGAGGAGGAGGGGCTTGCCGCCGTCGAGGCCCGCATCCGCCGCATCAACCCGACGGCCGAGATCCGCCGGACGGAGCGGTGCGAGGTGCCCCTCGAAGCGGTGATCGGGCGCGAGGCCTTCAGCCTCGATCGCATCCTCGCCATCGAGCCCGCCTTCCTCGGCCAAACCGGCGAGCACGAGCACGACCACGAGCATCACGGGGAGGGCGAGGCGCCGCACCGCCACGTCCACCGCCACGACGACCACGTCTCCTCCTTCGCCCTCGTCGCCGACGAGCCGGTGGACCCGCGCCGCTTCTTCGACTGGATCCAGGAGGTGTCCCAGGCGTTCGGACCGGACCTCCTGCGCCTCAAGGGCATCCTTTCCATGAAGGACGACGACCGCCGCTTCGTCGTCCACGGCATCCACATGGTGCTCGAGGGCGACCGGCAGCGGCCGTGGGAGACGGGGGAGAGGCGCAGGAGCCGCCTCGTGTTCATCGGCCGCGACCTGCCGCGGGAGGTGATCGAGGCCGGCTTCCGCAAGTGCCTCGCATGACGGCAGTCCTGCCCGGCCTGCCGGGGGCGGACGGCGAGGGCCCGGCCCCCCTCCTCCAGCGCTTCGGCCGCGCCTTCTCCCTCGAGGCCCACGTCACCGCCGTCGCCTTCGTCGGCGACCGCCTCGGCCTCGCCCTCGGTGACGGCACCGTGCGCTTCGTCCCCCTCCACGGCGGCGAGGCGGAAACGGTCTCGGCCCACGCGGACGGGACGATCCTGTCGGCCGCCGCCGACCCGGCCCGCGGCGCGATCCTCACCGGCGGGGACGACGGCCGCCTTTCCCGCGTCTTTCCGGACGGGCGGGTGGAGACGGTGGCGACGAGCCGCCGCTGGATCGACACCGTCGCCGCCCACCCCTCGGGCGCCCTCGCGTTCGCGGCCGGCCGGACGGTGACCCTCATCGCCCCCGACGGCGCGCGGCGGGAAATCGAGGTGCCGTCGGCGGGGGCGGCCCTCGCCTTCGCGCCGGACGGGCGCACCCTCGCCGTCGCCCACAGGAACGGGGCGAGCCTCCTCGAGGGGCCCGCTGGCAAGGTCCGCCGGCTCGACATTCCGGGGCCGGTGGTGTTCGTGTCGGCCGCCTTCAGCCCGGACGGGCGCTTCCTCGCCGCCGGGATGCCCGAGATGGGGGTCGTCGCCTGGCGCCTGTCGGACGGGCAGCGCTTCGGCCTCGGCGGCCTGCCGGGCAAGCCCGGGAGCCTCGCCTTCACCGGCAACGGCCTGTTCCTCGCCGTATCCGGCGCCAAGGCCGTGGTCCTCTGGCCTTTCCGCGGCAAGCGCGGGCCCGCGGGCAGGGATGCGGAGGTGATCGCCCGCCACGAGGCGCCCGTCACCTTCGTGGCGCCCCACCCGAGGGACGACGTGGTCGCCGCGGGCTTCCGGGACGGGGCAGTGGTCCTCGCGCGGCGCACCACGGACGAAGCGCTCGCCGTGCGGCCCGGCACACGCCCCTCGGCCGCGGCGGCGGTCACCGCCCTCGCGTTCTCGGCCGACGGGGCGCACCTTGCCTTCGGCACGGCGGGCGGGGCGGCCGGCCTTCTCGACGCCCGCCGCGCCCTCGCCCGAGGCGACCTCACAGCATCCGGTTCGGCAGCCACAGGGAGATCGCCGGCACCGAGATGAGGATGGCGAGCACCACCATCTCCACCGCCAGGAACGGCAGGACGCCCCGGAACAGCTGGCGGCTCTGCACGTCGCCGCGTGCGGCGGCGAGCACGGCGAACAGGTTGAGCCCCACCGGCGGCGTGATGACCGAGATCTCGGCCAGCTTGATGATGACGACGCCGAGCCAGATCGGGTCGTAGCCGAGCGACATCATCAACGGGTGCACGAACGGCACGGTGACCACCACCATGGACACCGTGTCGATGAACATGCCGAGCACGATGTACATGACGACGAGGAGGAGGAGCACCACCGTCGGCGAGATCCCGGCGTCCTCCACGAACCAGGCCACCTCGTCGATGAAGCCGGAAAAGACCAGGAAGCGCGAGAAGATGAGCCCGGCGATCAGCACGATGAACAGGACCGCGGTCGTGCGCGCCGTGTCCTTCAGATTCTCCATCAGCCGCCCGGGCGTCATCGCCCGCCGGAAGACGGCGATGAGGAACGCCCCGACGGCGCCCACCGCCCCGGCCGACGACGGGAACATGATGCCGGTGTAGATCCCGCCGATCACGATGACGGCGAGGATCAGGAACGGCCCGATCCGCGACAGGCTCTCCAGCTTCTGGGAAAGGGTGTAGTCGGCCGGCACCGGCGGGGCGACGCCGGGGCGCAGGCGCACAAGGATGGCGATGCCGACGATGTAGGCGAAGGCCGTGAGGAGCCCCGGGACCACGCCAGCGATCAGCAGGCGCCCGGTCGATTCCCCGGTGAGGAGGGAATAGATCACCATCATGATGGACGGCGGGATCAGCGCGGCGAACGTGCCCGCCGCCGCGATGCAGCCCGCCCCGAGGCCCCGGTCGTAGCCGTAGCGGATCATCTGCGGCAGGGCGAGGCGGGTGAAGACCGCCGCGTTCACGATGGTCGACCCGGAGATCGCCGCGAAGCCCGCCGAAGACAGGGTCGTCACCATGTAGAGGGAGCCGCGCACCTTCGCGAACAGGCGGTGGAAGGCCTCGTAGAGGTCGTCCGTCACGCGGGCGGTGCTCGCGATCACCCCCATCAGGATGAACATGGGGATGGTGACGTAGGAGTACTGGGCGGTCGCCCGGTAGGGCAGCGTCTCGAGGGTGGTGAGCAACAGCCGCTCGCCGCCCACGAGGAAGAGGCCGCCGAGCCCGCTGAGGCCGAGGGCGACGGCGATCGGCACCCCGAGCAGGGCGAGCGTCAGCATCGCCCCGATCGCGAGGAATCCGAGAAGAAGGGGCTCCATCGTCTATTCGGCCTCGGCGGGTATGTGGGCCGGGTTCTCCCAGCGCCCGGTGACGAGGAGGCGGACGGCCTCGAGCGTCGCCACGGTGAGCCCGAGGGCGAAGGCGAGCTTGGCGGGCCAGACCGGGTACTGGACCGCCGCGACCGCGACCTCCCCGAGGGCGATGGAGGCGAGGGCGAGCTGCCAGGCGCCCCAGGTGAGGGCGCCCAGGAACACGATGGTCAGGCAGACGGCGAGGAGCCCGGCCCCCCGCCGCACACCCCCCGGCAACAGCGTCACCAGGATGTCCACCACGATGTCGGCCCGCTCCCGCTGGGCGGCGGCGGCCGCGAGCAGGATCACCGCCGGCAGGTAGTCGGAGGCGAACTCGCTGACCGAGGGGATCGGTCGCCCGGCGAGGTTGTCCGCGAGGACGTCGGCCGCGCCGATGAGGGCCATCGCCCCGAGCGCGACCGCGCCGGCGGAGAGGGCGAGGCCGCTCGCGAGCGCCAGCGCCCGCCCTGCCCTCTCCCGGAGCATGTCAGTTGCCGGCCTCGAGCTCGGCCTGCCGCTGCTTCCAGAAGGCGATCAGCTCATCCGCCTCCTCGCCCATGCCCTTCTCGGCCATGTTGTCCCGCCACAGGGCCAGCATGTCGGGCTGGGTCTGCCGCAGGGTTTCCATCTCGGTGAACTCGACCACCTCGACGCCCGCGTCCTTCATGGTCTGCAGCGCGGCGTCGGAGGCCGCGTCGAGGGCCTCGAGGCTGCGCTCGCCCGCCTCCGCGGCGACCTCCTCGAACAGGGCCCGCACGTTCTCCGGCCAGGACTGCCAGGTCTCGTAGTTCACCCAGATCGGCCAGGCCGACACGGGCCCGAAGTCGGCCGTCGTCAGGTACTTGGCGACCTCGTAGAGCTTGCTCGCCTCGTAAAGGTCGTTCGAATAGAATCCGCAGTCGATCCGGCCGCGCTGCAGCCCCTCGTAGATCTCCGCGGGCAGAACGTCGACGCCAACAGCGCCGAGTGCTTCCCAAAGGTGTGGCTGGTAGGCGCCGAACGAGCGGATCTTCAGGCCGGCGAAGTCGTCCATGGTGGCAACCGGCTTGGTGCACAGCGGCGCGTAGGTGTTGAGGGTATTGAAGTAAAGCGGCCAGACGTTGTTGCGCTCGAGCTCTTCCCGGACGACCGCCACCTCCTCGACCATGCTTTCGGCGAGCTCCTTCGCCACGCGCTTCTCGGAGAAGATGGTGGGCAGCGCGTTGGGCGCGCCGGTGAGCGGCAGCTCGTTGGAGAAATAGGCGGGCGGCACGGCGCCGAGGTCCACCGCCCCCGAGCCGACGAGCTCCAGGATCTCCAGCGGCTTGCCGCCCGAGCCCGCCCACATGACGCGGATCCGGATCTGCCCGTCCGACCGGCGCCCGATCTCCTCGGCGAACCACTTGTCGACGCTCGACTGCACCCAGTTCTCCGGGAAGGAGTGGGCGAGGCGCAGCGACATGCGCGGATATTCCTCCGCCATCGCCTCCGCGGAGACGGCGGCCACCATGCCGGCGGCGGCGAGGCCGGCGATCAGGCTCTTCATCGAAAAGGTCCTCCCGTTCGTTCTTCCGTGCCCGGCCGCCGATCGCGGCGGGCGTTGCCCTCTGGCCCGGCAGGGCGGAACGGGACGAAAAACGCGGCGGGACGGCGCGTCGGACCGCGCACCGATGCCCCCTCGTTGCATCCCTCCCCGACCGCGCCGGTCGTCGCCGCCTTCCGCGCGGCTGTTTTTCGTGAACCTAGCCGTCGCCTCGAACGGGGGTCAAGCACTCCGAAGGGGCCGGCATGGCGGTTATCGGGCGGGCGCGTCGTGACGGCGAGGCGCCCTTGACCGAGGGTGCATCATCCGGTCGCGGCGTCCGCTGCGGCCGCACCGGGAGTGCCGCCATGACCACCCTCGAGACCACCTTCTCCCCCTTCACGCTGGGGCCGCTGACGCTGAAGAACCGGATCCTCATGGCCCCGCTCACGCGCCAGTCGGCCGAGGACGACGGCACGCCCACGGACGAGATGGTCGCCTACTACGCCCGGCGCGCCCGCGGCGGCGTCGCCATGATCATCGCGGAGGGCACCTGGCCGAACGACGAGCTCGGATGCGTCGCCTACCTCGGCCAGCCCGGCATCCTCACCCGCAAGCACGTCGCGGGCTGGCGCAAGGTGACGGAGGCGGTCCACGAGCAGGGCGTGCCGATCATCCTGCAGCTCATGCACGGCGGGCGCGTGTCAGACCCGCGCTGCCTCCACGCCGGCGAGAGCCCGGTGAGCGCGAGCGACACCCGCAGCCCCGGCTGGGTCCTCTACACCGATTCCGACCAGGAAAAGCACGACCGGCGAATCGAGGGGGACTGGCCGAAGGTCACCTTCCCGCCCGCCCGCGCGCTCACCGTGCCGGAGATCGAGCGGATCGCCGACGGCTTCGCCGAGGCCGCCGCCCGCGCCGTCGAGGCGGGCTTCGACGGGGTGGAGATCCACGCCGCCAACGGCTACCTCCACTACCAGTTCGTCCACCCGGATACGAATCACCGCACGGACGAATACGGCGGCTCTCCGGAGAACGCCGTGCGGTTCGTGAAGCTCACGGCGGACAAGGTCCGCGCCGCCGTCGGCGACGGGATCGTCACCGTGCGCCTCTCCCAGGACGGGGTGGACGACTTCACGGGCCGCTTCCCGGACGGCGTCGCCTACGCCCGGGCGATCGGGGCGGCCCTCGCCGACGCGCCGGTCGACGCCCTTCACTGGTCGAGCTTCGGCTGGAACAAGAACCGGGATTCGAACGACGACACGCCCATGCCGACGGCGCTGCGTGAGGCCTCCGGCAAGCCGGTGATCGTGAACGGCGCCATCGCGGAAGGAACGGACGCGGAGGCCGTGCTCACCACCGGCGCGGGCGACCTCGTCGCGGTGGGCCGGCCCCTCTTCGCCCACCCGGACTGGCCCCACATCGTCCGCTCCGGCGAGCCGTATCCCTGGATCCCGTTCGACCGGAAGTACGTCGTCAAGCCCCCCTACGACTACGCCCACGGCTATCCGCTGGACCTCAAGCAGACGCACTGGACGCCGGACGTCTCCTCCCGCCGCTCCCCGGGCTGGCTCGAGGAAAGCTGACCGGCGAACGGCCCTCGGGCGGGGATGCCGTCCGAGCGGCTCGCGCCGGGGGCGGGCCGCGTCGACCCACGCCGTCGGCCGTTCGGGGTTCGACCCGGCCCGACCCGACCGACCTCGCAAAGTGTCGGCTCCGGCGGACTGTCGGCGTTCTCGTCTCGCAAGCCGCATGGACAGGAGACAGGGGGAGGAGACCGCGGGGCGTGGATCGGGCAGGAGAGGGTCGTCTGGAGCTCGAGGAGCAGCGGGTTCGGCTCGTCCACGTCGAAGGAGACGACCGACCTGTCCTCAACCCGCACGTCGTCGGGACGCTCCAGGCCCGTCACCGCCGTGCAGAACGCGCCGACCGCGCCGAGCGCGCCGAGCGCGCCGAGGGCGAGCTTGCGGTCCGAGGCCACTTCACGTCCTCGGCGGTGAGTTCGTTGCCCCGGTTGGACAGGAGCCCTCGCGCCGCTCGAAGCGGGTCCAGCGGCCGTCCGGGTCCACCTCGAAGCCTTCGGCGCGCTCGCCGCACCCGTTGACCCCGCCCGGCTCGTCCAGGTGGTCGGCGGTGTCCTCGCACACGGCGTCCGGGTCGTTCGGGTCGACGATCGTCTCGAAAGCGAGGCGATCGTCGTGAAGGGGCGGGCTGCCAAACAAACGACGAGGGGATCCATGAGCTCCAGGGAAGACGAGGTCGCGCGCTCCGCGCACACGAACCGGCGGCGCTTCCTCGCCGCCACCAGCGCCGTCGCGGGCGGCGCGGTGATGCCGCACATCCTCGGGATGCGGCCCGCCCCCGCGGCGACCGCCTCGAAGTGCCCAGCGACATGTCGCACTCGCACGCGAGGCTCACGTGCGTCCCGGGCCGGATGACGGCCCGAGGCGAGCGGGCCCTTCGCATTTGCCGTGCCAACGTGCCGCACGGGGGCATACCCGGACCCGTCGGCTGGCCGATGGTCCAGCCCGAAGTCGGCACGGGGATGGCAGGGGGCGGCGCGGAACCGCCAGGGCTTCGCGAGGTTGACCGCGCGTCCGAGGACCAACCCACGGAGCATCCCATGACCCGCACGATCGCCGCGCTCGCCGCGGCCGGCCTCGCCCTCGCCGCGCCCGCCGCGGCCCAGGAACAGGAGCCCGGCGCAGCGGCCGCCGTCCCCGGCCCCGTCGGCAGCGCCGCCAAGGCGCTCCGCCAGGCCGGCGAGAACGCGCTCTACGTGGGCGACCTTCTCGGCGCGGAGGTGACGGGCCCGGGCGAGAGCGTGGTCGGGACGGTGGAGAACCTCGTCGCCGTGCCGGGCGGGCAGCTGGTCGCCATCGTCGTCGTGACCGGCGAGGGCGAGCGCGTTCCCGTCCCCTACAAGGCGGTGAAGGTGGCGCGGACGACCGACCGCCTCGGCCTCACGCTCGACGTGAGCCTCGAGGACCTGAAGGGCCGCAGCGCCTTCAGCGCCCTCGACAGGGTGGTGTCCCGATGAGGCGCATCCTTCCCGCCGCCCTCGCCGCGACCCTCGCGCTCGCAGCGCCCGCCGCGGTGGCCGCGGAGATCGGCGCGGAGCGGCTCGAGCGGCTGAGGGCCGAGGCGCTCCGCCTCGTCAACGAGAGCCGCGAGGCGGAGGGCCTCGCGCCCCTCGAGGCGCGGGAGAGCCTCGAGGAGGCCGCCGCGAGCCACGCCCGCGACATGCTCGAGAAGGACTACATGGCCCACGTCGCCCCCGACGGGACGACCCCGCGGGAGCGCTTCCTCGCCGCTGGCGGCAGCCCCTGGCAGGCGGTGGCCGAGAACGTGACCCGCTGCGAGGGCTGCGAGACGCCGCCGGGCGAGGGGCGCGTGGCGCAATTCCATGCCGGCTTTATGGACAGCGCCGGCCACCGGGCCAACATCCTGACGCCCGGCCTCACGGGCTTCGGCTACGGGATTGCGGCGGCGGACGGGGCGGCGACGGCCGTCCAGATGTTCGCGGGGCCAGGCGTCCAGGAAGGGGCCGAGCCCGGCGAGACGGCGAGCGTGCCAGCCGTGCGCGGGGCGCTCCTTCGGGAGGTGAACGCCGCGCGCGAGGGGACGGGCGCCCCGCCCCTCGAGACGAGCGAGGCCCTGTCGGCGGCGGCGGGCGAGCTCCTGTCCGGCCTGGGCGAGGCGCTGGCGATCCGGGCCGACCCGTTCCAGGCGCTGCCCGGGTCGGCGCGCGGCGAGTTCCGTCAGCTCCGCGTGGTCGTCGCCCGGTGCGGCGCCTGCGGGCCGGAGCCCGCGCCCGCGGACGCTGACTACTTCTCCCGCATCTGGCTGTCGGCGGGCCGGCAGGCCGGCTCCCTCCTCGACCCGGAGGCGGACCGGCTCGGCTTCGCCATGGCGGCCGACGGCGAGGGGCGCAAGACGGCCGTCGCCGTCATCGGCACCCGCCGGCCCGAGTAGCCCGCCCGCCGCGCCCGCCGGGGCACCGCCCCGGGGCGGGCCCCGGCGAAGCGGCGCCCCCCGCGGCGCGCGGCCGCCCCGGCGCCGCGGGTCGCCCGGGATGGCACGGGCCCCGCGCGTTCCGGCGCTCCCGCGCTCGGCCCGGCCGCGCCAGCGCTGACGGGCCTGCGGCCGCGCGGCGCCCTTGCGGTCCGTCCCGCGCCGGTGCATCCGGACGCGCCGCCAGCGCGTATGCCCGGCGTCAGGCAAGGACGAACCGATGGCCCGTCTTCTCTCCATCCTGGTCGCGCTCCTCGCGGTCGCGGCGATCGCCCTCGCGAGCGCGCGCCTTCTCGAGGCCCGCGAAGGCGTGTCCGTGCGCGACGTGACGATCGGCGCCACCCCGGCGACCGTCTTCACGCCCGACCGGCCCCTCGACGTCGGCGGCGGACCGCCGGTCGTGGTGATCGCCCACGGCTTCGCGGGCTCGCGGGTCTTGATGGCCCCCTTCGCCACCGCCTTCGCCCGCAACGGCTACCTCGCCGTCACCTTCGACTTCCTCGGCCACGGGGAGAACCCGCTGCCCCTCACCGGCGACGTCACGGAGGTGGAAGGGGCGACGCGCGCCCTCGTGAACCAGACCGGCGAGGTGGCCGACTACGCCCGCTCCCTCCCGGTGGCGGGCGAGGGGCTCGCCGTCCTCGGCCACTCCATGGCCTCCGACATCGTGGTGCGCTTCGCGAGCGACAACGCGGCGGTCGACGCCACCGTCGCGGTCTCCATGTTCTCCCCGGCCGTGACGGCGGACGAGCCGGAGAACCTCCTCGTCATCGTAGGCGAGTGGGAGCCGCAGCTCGTCGACGAGGCGCTGAGGGTCGTCGGCATGCGCAGCGCGCCCGAGGCGCCGCGGGAGGGCGTCACCTACGGTGCGTTCGCGGACGGGACGGCCGGCCGGGTCGTCTTTTCCGACGACGTGGAGCACATCGCGGTCCTCTACAGCCGGGAGAGCCTGTCGGAGGCCGTGAGGTGGCTCGACGCGACCTTCGGGGTGGAGCGGCCGGACGGGCCCGTGACCAGCCATCGCCTGTCCTGGATCGGGCTTCTCGTCCTCGGCATCGTGGCGCTCGCCTGGCCGCTCTACCGCCTCCTGCCGCGCATCGCCGACCCGCCGGCGGGGGCGGGCCTTCCCTGGCGACGGCTGTGGCCGACGATCCTGGTGCCCGCGATCGGAACGCCCCTCCTCCTTGCCGTCGTTCCGACCGATTTCCTGCCCGTGGTGGTCGGGGACTATCTCGCCGCCCACTTCCTCCTCTACGGGTTGCTGACGGCCGGCATGCTCGCCGCGGCCCGCCGCGGGGCGCGCGGCGCCCGCTCCCTGTCCGCCGCGGCGCCGGCGATGGCGAGCGATGCCGGCCGACTGCGGCCGGGCCCCCTCCTCCTCGCCACCCTCGCCGTCACCCTCTACGGTGCGGGGGCGCTGGGCCTTGCCATCGACGCCACCATCACCTCCTTCGAGCCGGTGGCCGAGCGGGTGCCGCTCCTCCTCGCCATGCTGGTCGGCACCCTCGCCTACTTCCTCACCAACGAGTGGGCGACGCGGGGGCCGGGCGCGGCGCGGGGCGGCTACGCGGTGGCCAAGGTGGCGTTCGTCCTGTCGATCGCGATCGCCGTCGCCCTCGATTTCGAGCGCCTGTTCTTCCTCGTCATCATCGTGCCGGTGATCGTGCTGTTTTTCATCATCTACGGGCTCTTCAGCGGCTGGAGCTACAAGCGCACCGGCCACCCGCTGCCCGCGGCGGTGGCGAACGCGGTCGCCTTCGCCTGGGCGATCACCGTCACCTTCCCGATGCTGGCGGGCTGAGCGCCGCCCGGCGGCGCCACGCCCGCCCGCCCGTCAGCGCCACAGGAGAAGCGCGAGGGGCACGAGGAGCGCGGTCAGGAGCCCGTTGAGGGCCATGGCGATGCCCGCGAAGGTGCCCGCGACCGGGTCCACCTGGAAGGCGCGGGCGGTCCCGATCCCGTGGGCGGCGATGCCCACGGCGAAGCCGCGGGCGGCGTAGTCCCGCACCCTCAGGAGGTTCATGAGCGGCGTCACGGCGACGGCGCCGATGATGCCGGTGAGGATGACGAGGACGGCGGCGAGCGAGGGAATCCCGCCGAGCCGCTCGGCGAGGCCCATGGCGATCGGCGTCGTCACCGACTTCGGCGCGAGCGAGGCGATCACGTCGGCCGGCAGGCCGAAGAGGGCCGCGAGCGCCAGCGCCGAGCCGATGGCGACCGCCGATCCCGTGACGAGCGCCACGAGGATGGGCAGGAGCGCCCGCTTCACCGCCGCCCGGTTCTGCACGAGGGGCACGGCGAGCGCGACGGTGGCGGGCCCGAGCAGGAAGTGCACGAACTGCGCACCCTCGAAGTAGACCGGGAACGGGGTGCCGGTGGCGGCGAGGAGGGCCATCACGGCGGCGGCGGCGAACACGACCGGGTTGAGGGCGGCGGGCCGGTCGAAGGCAGCGGCGAGGCGGTCGGCCGCCGCGTAGGCCGCAACCGTCACCCACAGCCACAGGAGCGGGTCGCGGGCGAGGTAGACCCAGATGTCGGCGACCTCAGTCATTCGCCGCCCTCCCCGTCCCGCGCCCCCTCGCCGACGAGGCGGGCGGTGAGCCGGAAGGCGACCACCGTCGCCGCCATGGTGACGAGGGCGGAGACGACGAGGGTGGCGACGAGCGCGAGGCCGTAGCGGGCCACCAGGTCGAGGTGCTGCATGAGACCCACCGCCGCCGGCACGAACAGGAGCGACAGGTTCCTGAGGATGCCGAGGGCGGTGGTCTCGAGCCAGTCCGGCACGGTGCCGCGGGCGAGGAGCACGGCGGCGAGCAGCGCCGCGCCGACGACGGGCCCCGGCACCGGACTGGCGAGGGCCCGCGCGGCCGCCTCGCCGAGGAGCTGGCATCCGAGGAGGACGACGAGGGCCTTTATCATGCGAGGTCTCCTGGGGCGCGCGCCCGACCGCCGGGCCGGGACGAGGGATAGCACGGCCGGCCCGGCGCGGTCCGCCGCCCGTGCCGGGGAACACCGGCCGCCGCGCCGTCGCCGGTGGCTCCTCCACCCGTACCGGCCGGGCACGCCGCGATCCGTCGCGACGGGTCGTGGGGGAAGCTCTCGATGCCGGGCACGGGCCTTCCGGCGGGCGCATCGGCTCCCGCGATGGCCGACCGTCTCCCCGTGCGCGCCGTCTTTACCAGCGGCCCCCGGCCGGCCGCCGCCGGCTTTCGTGTCCGTTCCGCCGGTGGCAGGCACCTGCCGACGGTCCGGCGGAGCCGACGTCGGCCGAGCCGGGTGCGGACGGGGTCGACCCCTCGCGGGTGCCGCGGGTCGTGGCCGGCGCGACCCGCGACACCCGAGGCCGGCATCCTTTCCGCCTTGCGCGGGAGGCGGTTGCCTCGCCCGCGTCGGAGGCGCATGTAAGCGACATGCTCGACCGCCCCGCCCCCGACGACGAGACCGCCGCCGCGCCCGCCGCGGACGATGGCGCGCGTCCGGCGGGCGGCATCGACGTCCTCACCTTCGGCTGCCGCCTCAACGCGCTGGAATCGGAGGCGATGCGCCAGCACGCCGAGGCGGCGGGGCTTTCGGGCGTCACCGTCGTCAACACCTGCGCGGTGACCGCCGAGGCCGTCCGCCAGGCGCGCCAGGCGATCCGCCGCGCCCGGCGGGATCGGCCGGACGGGCGCATCGTCGTCACCGGCTGCGCCGCCCAGGTGGAGGCGGCCGCCTTCGCCGGGATGGCCGAGGTGGACGCCGTCGTCGGCAACGGCGACAAGACCCTCCCCGCCACCTGGCAGGCCCTCGCCCGCGGCGAGGCGATCGAGGTCACCGACGTCATGGCCGTCACCGAGACGGCCCCCCACCTCGTCGACGGCTTCGCCGCCCGCACCCGCGCCTTCGTTGAGGTGCAGAACGGCTGCGACCACCGCTGCACCTTCTGCATCATTCCCTACGGCCGCGGGCCCTCCCGCTCCGTGCCCATGGGCCACGTGGTGGACCAGGTGCGCCGCCTCGTGGACCGCGGCCACCGGGAGGTGGTGCTCACCGGCGTCGACCTCACGAGCTACGGGCCGGACCTTCCGGGCGCGCCGCGCCTCGGCCATCTCGTCCAGCGGATCCTGAAGCTGGTGCCGGACCTTCCGCGCCTGCGCCTGTCGTCGATCGATTCCATCGAGGCGGACGAGCCGCTCATGGACGCGATCGCCTCGGAGCGGCGGCTGATGCCGCACCTGCACCTGTCGCTCCAGGCGGGCGACGACATGATCCTGAAGCGCATGAAGCGGCGCCACCTGACGGCCGACGCGGTCGCCTTCTGCGAGCGGGTGCGCGCGGCGCGGCCCGACGTGGTGCTCGGCGCGGACCTCATCGCCGGCTTTCCCACCGAGACGGAGGCGATGTTCGACAACACGCTCGCCCACGTGGCGGCGTGCGGCCTCGACCTTCTCCACGTCTTTCCCTTCTCGGCGCGCCCGGGCACGCCCGCCGCCCGCATGCCCGCCCTCGACCGGCGGACGGTGAAGGCGCGGGCGGCGCGTCTGCGGGCGCTCGGCGCGGAGCGCCTTTCGGCCCGCCTCGCCGCCGAGGTGGGCAAGGTGCGCGAGATCCTCGTGGAAGAGGACGGGGCGGGCCGGACCGAGGGGTACCTCAAGGCGCGGATCGAGGGCCCCGCCGGCGCCATCGTCCGCGGGCGCGTCCGCGCGGTGGCGGGCGACACGCTCCTCGCGGGGCGAGAGGGAGACGGCCATGGCCGATGAACGCAGGAAGGGCGGCTTCTGGCGCGGCCTCGTCGGCGGCCGCAAGGACGAGGCCTCCCCGCCGGAGGAGACCGCCCCCGCTGTGGACCCGCCCGAGGCGGCCGCCGTGCCCGCCCCCGCGGGGGAGCCGGCGGGCGCCGCCGTTCGGCCGGCCGAGGAGGCGCCCGACGCGGGCGCGGGCGAGGAGCCGAAGGGCTGGTTCTCGCGCCTGAGGCGGGGCCTCAGCCGCTCCTCCTCGAACCTTGCCGAGAGCGTCACGGGCCTCTTCACGAAGAAGCGGCTCGACGCCACCACGCTGCAGGAACTCGAGGACATCCTGATCGAGGCGGACCTCGGCGTCGACACGGCGATGCGCGTCACCGACAAGCTGTCGGAGGCGCGCTACGCCAAGGGGATCGCACCCGAGGAGTTGCAGGACGTGCTCGCGGGCGAGATCGAGGCGGTGCTGGAGCCCGTCGCCCGCCCGCTCGAGATCGACGCGAGCGTCAAGCCCTTCGTGATCCTCGTGGTCGGCGTCAACGGCACGGGCAAGACCACCACCATCGGCAAGCTCGCCGCCAAGCTGCGCCACGACGGCCACGACGTGGTGCTCGCCGCTGGCGACACCTTCCGCGCGGCGGCCGTGGAGCAGCTGAAGATCTGGGGCGAGCGGACGGGCGCCCACGTCGTCGCACAGGAGACCGGGGCCGACGCGGCGGGCCTCGTGTTCGACGCCCTCGACGAGGCGCGGCGGCGCTCGGCCGACGTCCTCCTCGTCGACACCGCCGGGCGGCTGCAGAACCGGGCCGAGCTGATGGCCGAGCTCGAGAAGGTGGTCCGCGTGATCGCCAAGAAGGACGAGACCGCGCCCCACGCGGTCCTCCTCACCCTCGACGCCACGACCGGCCAGAACGCCCTCAACCAGGTCGAGATCTTCGGCCGCCAGGTGGGCGTCACCGGCCTCGTGATGACCAAGCTCGACGGCACCGCGCGGGGCGGCATCCTCGTCGCGATCGCGGCCAGGCACGGCCTGCCGGTCCACTACATCGGCGTCGGCGAGGGGGTGGACGACCTCGCCCCCTTCAAGGCCCGCGACTTCGCCCGCGCCATCGCTGGGCTCGAGTGAGCCTGCCTCCGGGGCAGGAGCGCCCGACCAGCCCTCTGCGGGCGCCTCGCGCCGGCGCCCGCAGAACGTCCGGCCTTCGTCCGCCAAGCGACTGACCCGGGGCGGCGGCCCGTGGAGGAGGGTCAGCGCCCGTCGCCGGCGGCGATCACGAACGCGTCCGCGCCGGCCGCCTCGTCGCGCTCGCGGGACAGGACCTCGGCACCGGCCTCCCGGGCGGCATGGGGCACGTCGATCCCGGCGAGCGGGTCCGTCGTGAGGACGCGCACCCGCTCGCCCGGGGCCATCCGCCGCAGCTGCCGCTTCGTGCGCAGCGCCGGCAGCGGACAGTTGAGCCCCCTGAGGTCCAGCGTCTCGATACCGTCTCCGTCGGCCATGACCCGTACCGTTCGCGCCCGCGGGGGAAGATAGGACGCGGCGGACGGCAAGGCGACCGCACCCGGGACGGCTCGCGCGGCGAGCGGGGCGGTCGGCACGATCCCGTCATGGACGGGCCGGCGGGCGACATGCTGCTGTCATGCTGGCCCGGTATGCTGCACCGCATCATCGCCCGTGTGCAGGCGCGGGCGGTGGCGCGGCGCGCGCCCGGGGAGCGGGCGGCGGCCCGGCGACCCCGAACCGGCGGGAGGACGGCTTGACCCGACACGCAGGCACGAACGGCTTCGACAATCCCATCTTCTCGATCGTGACCGACGGCAACGCCTGGACCATGCACCAGCGCGCGGTGGCGGCGACGGCCCAGCTCGCCGAGCTGTCCTCCATGCAGGAGCTCCTGCTTTCGGCCGCGAGCCGCCACTTCGAGCGGATCTCCCGCACCCACCACGAGCGCGTCCACGGCACGCTCAACGCCCTCACCCGCCTCGTCGGCGACATGACCCGCGAGGAGAACGCCGCGAGCAACCTTGCCGAAGCCTACGCGGCCTACCTGACGGACCGGGCGCAGCGGGCCCTCCTGTCGTTCGACGTCCTGCGCGAGCGGGGTGACATCTTCTTCGAGCACGAGGCGGCGGGCTGCCCGCCGGTCCTCGTCTACGACTACGAGGTGGTGGTGGACGGGGCCGACCTGCCGCACCCGTCCAACTACATGCTCCTGAAGATCCTGCCGCCCGAGGGCTGCGTCGTCCACGACTGGAAGCGGCCCTACGTCATCGTCGACCCGCGGGCGGGCCACGGGGCGGGCATCGGCGGCTTCAAGGCCGACAGCCAGGTGGGCGTCGCCCTCAAGGACGGCCACCCGGTCTACTTCGTCGCGTTCAAGCGCGTCCCCGAGCCCGGCCAGACGCTCGCCGACGTCACCCGCTCGGAGGCCGCGTTCGTGCGCTGGGTGGAGGAGCGCCACCCGGACGCGGCGCGGCCGGTCGTCGTCGGCAACTGCCAGGGCGGCTGGGCGACGCTCCTCCTCGGCGCCACCAACCCGGATCTCACCGGCCCCCTCGTCCTCAACGGCGCGCCCGTCGCCACCTGGTCGGGCGCGGTGGGCGAGAACCCGATGCGCTACAACGGCGGCCTCCTCGGCGGCGAGGTCCAGCCGATGTTCTGGTCCGACTACGGCGGCGGCAAGTTCGATGGCGCCTGGCTCGTCATGAACTTCGAGATGCTCAATCCGAGCCGCAACTTCTTCCGCAAGTATTACGATCTGTTCGCCAAGGTCGACAGCGAGCGGGAGCGGTTCCTGGAGTTCGAGACCTGGTGGAGCGGTTTCTTCCTGCTCAACGAGGCGGAGATCACCTGGATCGTGCGGGAACTGTTCGTGGGCAACCGCCTCGCCCGCGGCGAGGCTCGGCTCGAGCGCGGCCGCTCCCTCGACGTGAAGCAGATCCGCTCGCCCGTCATCGTGTTCGCCTCCCACGGCGACAACATCACCCCGCCCCAGCAGGCGCTCAACTGGATCGTCGACACCTACGCCGACGAGAGCGAGATCCGCATCCGCGGCCAGCGCATCGTCTACATGGTCCACGAGAAGGTCGGCCACCTGGGGATATTCGTGTCCTCCTCGATCGCGAAGAAGGAGCACACCGAGGTCGCCTCCACGCTGAAGACCATCGAGGCGCTCGCGCCCGGCCTTTACGAGATGACCATCGAGGACGTGATCGGCGAGGGGCAGGACCAGCACTTCGTGGTGTCCTTCGCCGAGCGCACGATGGACGACATCCGCGCCCTCGACGACGGGCGCAAGGACGAGATCCCGTTCGCCGCCGTCGCCCGCGCGTCCCAGATGCAGGGCGAGGCCTACGACGTGTTCGTGCGCCCCTTCGTGCAGGCGACGGTCACGGAGGCGACGGCCGAGCTCGGCCGCATGATGCACCCCTTGCGCGTGCAGCGCGCGGCGATCTCGTCCCGCAACCCGATGATCGCCCCCATGACCGCGCTCGCGGACATGGCGGCGAAGAACCGGGCGCCCGCGAGCGGCACCAACCCGTTCGTGGTGGCCGAGCGCCTCGTCGCGGACACCATCGAGCAGTCCCTCGACATCTTCCGCGACCTTCGGGACGCGGCCTGGGAGATGACCTTCTTCTCCGTCTACGCGAACCCGTGGATGCGCTGGTTCGGCCGCAACTTCGAGTTCGAGCGCACGCGCAAGTCCAAGGAGGAACTGTTCGCCCTCCCGGAGGTGCAGTCCGCCCTCATGCACGTGTCGGCGGGCGGCTTCGTGGAGGCGGTCGTGCGCATGCTCGTCCTCCTCGCCGAATCCCGCGGCAAGGTCCGCCGCGACCGGCTGGAGCGGTCGGCCCGCGTCCTCACCCAGGACGAGCCGTTCCGGAGCCTGCCCATGGAGCGGCGGGCCCAGATCATCCACGAGCAGACGCTCATCGTGGAGTTCGCCCACGAGGCGGCCATCGAGACCCTGCCCGATCTCCTGCGCACCGAGGAGGAGCGGGAGACGGCCGTCGCCGTCGTCCAGTACATCCCGGGCCCCCTCGACGAGATGGAGCCGCGGACGCTGTCCATGCTCCAGCGCTTCCGCCACGTCCTCGGCCTGCCGCCCGCCACCACCGACGTCCTGGAGGACCCGCTCGCGAAGGGCGCCCCCGCGGGGGCGGGCACCACCGACGCCCTCTCCCCGCCCGAGGCGCGCCAGGACCGTTCGGCCGAGCGCCGCGCCGAGGATTCGGAGGCTGCCGAATGAGCGCCGCGGCCGCCGAGGGCGCGCCGCGCGCCCGCCCCTACGACAGCCTCGCCGTCGGGGACGAGGCCCACCTGACGCGCCTTGCGGTGGCGGACGACTTCGTGGTGTTCGCCCACGCCTCCGGCAACCTCAACCCGATCCACCTCGGCGGCGAGGAGGGCGCGCGCGCCCCCGCCATGTGGGTCGGCGCGCTCGTCTCGGCGGTCCTCGGCAACGTGCTGCCGGGTCCGGGCACCGTCTACAAGGCCCAGGCGCTGTCCTTCGCGGCGCCCGTCCGCGCGGGCGAGGAGCTGAAGATCACCGTGCGGGTGAAGGAAAAGCGCGCCGCGCCCGAGGTGGTGCTGGAGACGATCGTGGAGCGGGTCCCAGACGGGATGCGGGTCTGCGAGGGCGAGGCGGTGGTGGACGCTCCGGCCGAGGCGGCACCGCTCCCCGCGCCCGGGGACGTGCCCGGCCTCCTCGTCCAGCGGCACCGCCACTTCGAGGCGCTCCTTGCCCGGGCCGCAGGCGTGCCGCCCCTGAAGACGGCGGTGGTCGCGCCGGAGGAGCCCCTTTCCCTCGGCGGCGCGCTGCGTGCCGCGCGCATGGGGCTGATCGAGCCCGTCCTCGTGGGCGACCCGACCCGGATCCGGGACGTCGCGGCGGCGGCGGGCCTCGACCTTGCGGGGGCGGAGATCGTCGCCGCGCCGTCCCACGGGGAGGCGGCGGGGCGGTCGGTCGCCATGGTCCACGAGGGGCGGGTCGAGGCGCTCATGAAGGGGCACCTCCATACCGACGAGCTCCTCTCCCACGTGGTGAAGCGGGACGGGGGCCTCCGGACCGGCAAGCGCCTGTCCTACGTGTCGGCCATGGACGTGCCGGGCCTGCCGCGCCCCCTCCTCGTCTCGGACAGCGCGCTCAACATCGCGCCCGACCTCGAGACGAAGGTCCACATGACGCAGAACGCCATCGACCTCGCCCGCGCCATCGGGATCGACGTGCCGCGGGTGGCGATCCTCGCCGCGGTGGAAACGGTGGACGACAAGATGCCCGCGACCCTCGACGCGGCCGTTCTCGCCAAGATGGCCGAGCGGGGGCAGATCCGCGGCGGCATCGTCGACGGGCCGCTCGCCTTCGACAACGCCGTCAGCGTGAGCGCGGCCCGCACCAAGGGGATCGACAGCCCGGTGGCGGGCTGTGCGGACATCCTCCTCGCGCCCAACATCGAGGCGGCGAACATCATCGTGAAGCAGCTCGTCTTCGTCGCCCACGCCGAGGGCGGGGGCATCGTGGTCGGGGCGCGGGCACCCGTGATCCTGACGAGCCGGGCGGACGACGAGATGGTGCGCCTCGGCTCCTGCGCGGTCGCCGCCCTTTACGCCGCCGCCAACCGCCCCGCGGCGCCCGCCCTCGCGGCGGCCGAATGATGGCCGCCGTCCTCACCATCAACGCCGGGTCGAGCTCGATCAAGTTCGCCCTTTACGGCGAGGCCGACCCGGACGGGGACCCGACGCCTCTCGCCCGCGGCCTCGTGGAGGGCCTCGGCAACGGCCCGCGGATCGTGGCACGCCACGCCGCCGGGGAGGAGATCGCCGTCAGGCCCCTCGCCGCCGACACCGATCACGGCGGCGCCCTGCGCGCCGTCCTCGAGACCCTGTCCGGCGTGGTCGAGGGGGCAGGGGTGGCGGCGGTCGGCCACCGGATCGCCCACGGCGGGGACGCCTTTCCCGGCCCCGTCCGCCTCGACGGGGAGACGATGGCGCGGCTCCACGCCTACGTCCCGTTCGCCCCGTCCCACCAGCCCCACAACCTGAAGGCGGTGGAGGCGGCCGCGGCGGCCTTCCCGGACGCGGTTCAGGTCGGCTGCTTCGACACCGCCTTCCATCAGGGCAAGCCGTTCGTGTCCGACACCTACGGCCTTCCCCGCTGCCTCTACCGGGAGGGGGTGCGCCGCTACGGTCACCACGGCCTGTCCTACGAGTACGTGGCAGGCGCCCTCGCCCGCCTCGCGCCGGCGGTGGCGGACGGGCGGGTCGTCGTGTGCCATCTCGGGAACGGGGCCTCCATGTGCGCCCTTTCGGCCGGCCGGTCGGTGGAGTCCACCATGGGCTTCTCGGCCCTCGACGGGCTTCCCATGGGCACGCGCTGCGGCCAGCTCGACCCGGGCATCCTCCTTTGGCTGCTGAAGGAAAAGGGGCTTTCGGTGGAGGAGGTGGAGGCGATCCTCTACCGCGAATCGGGCCTTTTCGGGCTGTCGGACCTGTCCAACGACATGCGCACCCTCGAGGCGGCCTCGACGGCGGAGGCGGACGAGGCGATCGCCTACTTCTGCGCCATGGTCCGCCGGGAGATCGGGGCGATGGCGACCACCCTCGGCGGGCTCGACGCCGTCGTCTTCACCGGCGGGATCGGCGAGCACTCTGCCGCCGTGCGCCGCCGCGTGGTGGAACCGCTCGGCTTCCTCGGCCTGCACCTCGACCCCGACCGCAACGCCGCCTCCGCCCTCAGGGTGTCGCAGGACGACGCGCCCGTCCCGGTTCTCGTCGTCCCGACGGACGAGGAGATCGTGATCGCCCGCGCCGCGCGCCGCTTCCTCTGAAGGGAGGCGGCGGCCCGGCAGCGCCGGCAGGCGCCGCCGTTCAGCGGTCCGCCAGCGCCTGCCGGGCGACCTCGGGGGCGAACAGGAGATCGACCGTTACGCGGGTGCGATCGGCCGCCACGGCGAGCCCGATCTCCGGCGGCGCCAGCCGGTCGGTCCGCCAGGCGCCCGCGACGGCGCGGCGGTCCGGCGCGGGAAGGGGCACGCCCGCCTCCTCCGTCCACGCAAGCCGCAGGCGCGGCCGCCCCCCGGCCGCCTCCATGGTGGCGCGGACCGTGAGACGGCCGCCCGGAACGGCGAGGGCGCCGTGGTCGAGGGCGTCGAAGCGCAGCGTCTCGAGGATCGCGCCGAGGGGGTGGAGCGCCTCCCGCGCGAGCAGGACGCCCTCGCCCCCCTCGACGGCGATGCGCCCGTCGCACAGGCCAGCTCCCGCGCCGAGCCGCTCGCCCAGGAAGAAGGCGAGGTCGACGCCCCCTTCCCCCGCGCGGCGCAGGATCTCGACGGCGTGGAAGGCAAGGAGGCGGCCGTCGAGGCGCATGGCGAGATCGGCCGCGCTGACGGCCCCCGACCCGGCGGTGGCGACGGCCGCCCTCAGCTCCGCGACGAGCCGGTCGAGCTCCTCGACGGAAAGCGGCGCGGGCTGCGCCGCCTCGGCGGGTGGCGCGGACGCGTGGGCGATCACGACCCGCGCCGTCACCCCGTCGTCGCCGCCAGCGTCCACCGGCGTGAGGGTCACCCGCAGGGGCCGATGGTCGCCCGTCCGCCCGTCCCGCAGGCGGCAGTGGAGCGCGGGAGGGCCGCCGGCATCCGTCCCGATCGCCCTTTCCAGAGGCTCGCGGTCGGCGGGGTGGACGAGGTGCAGCCACCCCTCCCCTTGCGCGAGCGCGGCCCCGGTGAAGGCGAGCCATCCCGGGCTGCCCCACAGGAAGCGCCCGGCCCCGTCGCTGAGCCAGGTCAGCTCGCCCGGCACCATCGCGTCGCTTCCACCGAACGCTGCCCGGCCGGACCGGGGAGAATTCGAAAACGGCGCGGAACCCTCGAGCGGCGTTCGTTCGACGGACGATGCATG
>CAZJNX010000011.1:0-41036 GCA_964547415.1 uncultured Hyphomicrobiales bacterium | reverse complement strand
CCCATGTCCTCGGCGGCGAGGGCGCGGGCGTCGTGGAGGCCGTCGGGCCGGGGGTGACGGCGGTCGAGGTCGGCGATCGGGTGTGCTACACCGCGGCCGGACCCGGCATCGCGCCCGGCGCCTACGCCGAGGCGCGCAACGTGCCCGCCGAGCGGCTCGTCCCCCTCCCCGACGCCATCGACGACGAAACGGCCGCCGCCCTCTTCACCAAGGGCCTCACCGCCCAGTACCTCCTCAAGGGCTCCTTCCCGGTCTCGCCGGGCGCGTGGGTCGTGATCCACGCCGCCGCGGGCGGGGTCGGACAGATCATGACGCGCTGGGCGCGGCACCTCGGCTGCCGCGTCGTCGGCGTCGTCGGCTCGCCGGAGAAGGCGGCGGCCGCCGCGCCGGCCTGCCACCACGTGATCGTGGCGGCGGACGGCGACTTCTGGAAGGAGGTGCGGCGGCTCACCGCCGGGGCGGGCGTTCCGGTGGTCTTCGATTCGGTTGGGCGCGACACCTTCGAGGGGTCGCTCCGCTGCCTGTCGCCCAACGGCACCCTCGTGTGCTTCGGCACGGCCTCCGGGCCGATCCCGCCGGTCGACCCCTTCCTCCTCAACCGGATGGGATCGCTCCACCTCACCTTCGCCGGCATCGCCTGGTTCACCCGCGACCGGCGGGAACTCCTCGAACGGGCGGCTGACCTGTTCAGCGTCCTCCTGACGGAGGCGGTGGCGGTGCAGGCGGCCCACCGCTATGCCCTCGCCGAGGCGGCGGACGCCCACCGTGACCTCGCGGCGCGGCGCCTCGCCGGCCCCGCCGTCCTCTTGCCCTGACGGCGGCGGGGGGACCGGGCGTTGCGGGTGATCGACGGCCACTGCCACGTCTGGGGGCGGGGCTTCGTGCCGCCCGCCTTCTTCGCCCGCGCCGCCGCGGGGTGGGCGGCGCGGGAGGCCGGGCGCACGCCCGACATGATCCTGCCGCGCCTCCTCGAGGGCCTCGTGGACGAGACGGGGGACGACTTCATCGCGAACATGGACGCGGCCGGCGTCGACGCCGCCTTCGTGATGATGCTCGACGTCGGCGCCCCCGTCTTCGGCGAGGAGCCCCCCGTCCCGGTCGAGGCGCAGGTGGAGTTCTACGCGGACCTGCAGGGGCGGCACGCGGGCCGCCTCTACTGCCACGTCTCGGTGGACCACCGCCGGCCGGGCTGCCTCGACCTTCTCACCCGCGCCGCCCGTGACCTCGGCCTCGCCGGCCTCGGGGAGGTGACGCCCGACCCCCTCCCCGTCGACCACCCGGACCTCTTCCCCCTCATGAAGCACGCCGCGGACCTTGCCCTGCCGGTCCAGGTCCACACCAGCGCGGGCGCGTGAACCGACATGGACACGGACCGGCGCGGGGAGGAAAACCCGGCCCACCCGGTCCACGTCGCCGCCCTCGCCCGCCGCCTGCCGGACCTGCGGCTCGTGCTCAGCCACGCCGGCTACCCTGACTGGTGGCAGGTGGCGGGCGAGGCGATCGCGGACCTTCAAAACTGCGTCCTCGACGTGTCCAACTGGAACGAGCGCCTCGACGAACCGGACGGCATCGTCGCCCGCCTCGCCACCTGGCGCGGCCTCGTCGGGGCGGAGCGCATCCTGTTCGCCTCCGACCAGCCCTCCGGCCCCCGCTTCACCGGCGCCCGTTCCCGCCTTCCCGAGTGGGTCGCCTTCTTCCGCGACCTGCCGGCGGTCGCCGCCCGCGCCGGCTACCGCTTCACCCGCGAAGAGGCCGATGCCATTCTCGGGCGGAACGCCGCCCGCTTCTACGGGCTCGCGCCTGCCGCGGGGTCCTGAGCCGGGGCGCGCGAAGGAGGACGCGATGGAGATGCCCGCCGCCCGCACCGTCCCTGGTCTCGTGGACGAGATGGCCGCCCTCTACCCGGACCGGGAGGCGCTGGTGAGCGGGCGCGTCCGCTACACCTGGACGGGCCTGCGCGAGGCGGTGCGCGCCGTCGCGAAGGGGCTCCACGCGTGCGGCGTCCGGCGCGGCGACAAGGTGGCGATCCTCATGGGCAACCGGCACGAGTGGATCGTGGCGGACCTTGCGATCTGCCTCCTCGGCGGGGTAATGGTCTCCCTCAACACGTGGGTCACGGCGCGCGAGCTCAAATACATGCTCGAGCACTCCGACGCCGCCATGCTCGTCACCGTCCCCCGTTTCCTGAAGACGGACTATCTCGCGCTCCTCGACGAGATCGGCCCCCTGCCCGAAACGCTGCCGAAGCTGACGCGCATCGTCGTCGCGGGCGGGGATCCGGGCCCCCATACCCCGTGGGAGGACGTGCTCGCCGCCGGGGCGGACGTGCCGGACGCCGTCATCGACGCGGCGCAGCGGGCGATCGACCCGGAGGACGTCACCTACCTCCTCTACACCTCCGGCTCCACGTCGACGCCGAAGGGCGTGCAGCTCCAGCACTACGCGCTCATCGAGAACATGTGGCACATCGGCGAGCGCATGGGCGTCACCGAACAGGACCGGCTGTGGCTCGCCGTCTCCCTGTTCTGGGGGCTCGGCTGCGAGAACGCCCTGTTCAACCTCTTCACCCACGGCGGCTGCGTCGTCCTGCAGGAGCACTTCGAGCCCGGCGAGGCGCTGCGCCTCGTGGAGGAGGAGCGCTGCACTGTCTTCTACGGCACGCCGAACATGGCCCAGGCGATGGCCGAGCACCCGGACCGGCCGCGGCGGGACCTGTCGACGCTAAGGACCGGCGGGACCGTCGGCACGCCCGAGCAGATCCGGCGCATCGTGGACCTCGGCGCCAGCGGCATCTGCAACATCTACGGCCTCACCGAGACCTACGGGAACTGCTGCGTGACCGACACGCGCGAGCCCCTCGAGGTGCGCCTTTCGACCGTCGGCCGGCCGCTCCCGGGCGTCACGCTGAAGATCCTCGACCCGGAAACGGGCGAGGCGCTCGGCCCCGGCGATGTCGGGGAGATCCGCGTGAAGGGCTACGTGACGGTCGGCTACTACAAGGACGAGGACAAGAACCGGGAGGCGTTCGACGCGGACGGCTTCTTCGTGACGGGGGACCTCGGCGTCCTCGACGGGGAGGGGCGGCTGTCCTTCCGCGGGCGGCTCAAGGAGATGATCAAGACCGGCGGCATCAACGTGGCGCCGGTGGAGGTGGAGGAGATCCTGATGGAGCACCCGGCCGTCCACCTCGCCTTCGTGGTGGGCGTGCCCGACCCGGTGCGCGACGAGATCATCGGGGCGGTGATCGTGCCGAAGGACGGAGCGGCGCCGGACGAGGCCGCCCTCGACGCCCACTGCCGGGCGGCGCTTGCCGGCTACAAGCTGCCGCGGGCGTGGGTGTTCGTGAAGGAGACGGACCTGCCGCTCACCACCACCGGCAAGCTCCAGAAGAACCGCCTCCACACCCTGTTCGCGGGCGCGGGCGCAGGCGCCCGGGCGAGCGCCTGACGGCCCCTCAGCGGCCCGCGACGGTGACGCCCGCCCAGCCCTCGGCCACCTTCACGATCTCCGTGAAGTCGCTGTCCGGGCCGAGCTCGCCCCGGGCGAGGAGCCACATCTGGCGCACCGCCCCCGCGATCGGCATGGGCATGCCCATCCGCTCCGCCTCGGCGAGGCAAAGGCCGACGTCCTTGTCCATGAGGCCGGTGGCGAAGCCGTAGTCGAAGGTGCGCGGCAGGATCGCCTTCGGGAACTTGTCCATGGTTGCGCTGCTGCGCCCCGAGCCCGCGTTGATGACGTCCACCATCACCGCCGGGTCGAGGCCGGCCTTGACGCCGGCGACGACCGCCTCGGCCGAGGCCACCATCGCCGTCGCCGACAACAGGTTGTTGAGGAGCTTCATGGTCTGGCCCTGGCCGGGCGCCTCGCCCACCCGGAAGACCTTGCCGAAGACCTGAAGCATCGGCACCAGCGGGTCCGCAGCCGCCGGCGCCCCCGACACCATGACGGCGAGCGTTCCCTTTTCCGCCCCGCCGACGCCGCCCGAAACGGGCGCGTCCACCTGGACGATCCCGGCTTCGGCGAGCCCCTCGGCGATCCGCACCGCGACGGTCGGCCCCGTCGTCGACAGGTCCACGAAGGTCCTGACGCGGCTGCCCGCCACGACGCCCTTCTGCCCGAGCGCGACCGCCTCCACGATCGGCGGCGTCGGAAGGCTCGCGAACACCACCTCGGCCCGGTCGGCCACCGCCTGGGGGTCGGGCGCGGCCTCCGCCCCCGCCTCCACGAGCCGTGCGACCGCCGCCTCGTCCCGGTCGTGGACGAGAAGGGCATGGCCCGCCTCGAGGAGGCGGCGCGCCATCGGCTCGCCCATCCGCCCGATCCCGATGAATCCCGCCAGACCGTCCATCCCGTTCCTCCCGCTGCCCGTCCTTGTCCCGTTCGGCGCCGGCACGCACCGGCCGGCCGGCCGGCCGGCCATGCCGAGGCTGGCGCGCCTCCTCGCCCGCGCGCAATCGCGCCGCCCGATGCGCGCGAGGATAGCTGCTATCGCCGCCGCGCCGGATACCGCCGTATAGGATCGCCGAAAACGCTCGGGAGGGACGCGGTGTCGGACAGCAACTATCCGGGGGCGGCATGGCTCGAGGCCTATCGCGCCCGCGTCAACGACGACCCGGAGATGGCCGTCATCGGCGACTGGTTCACCACCGCCTTCGCCCTCACCTTCGGCGACGAGCGCACCGTCATCAAGGTGAACAAGGGGCGGATCGAGGAGATCGTCTCCTCCCCCCGCTTCGACGTGCGCACGAGCTTCGGCCTCACCGCCCCGCTCGACGTCTGGCGCAAGTTCCTGAGCCCGACGCCGCCGCCCCTCTACCACGACTTCTTCGCCATGGTGATGCGGGTGCCCGCGTTCGTCATCGAGGGCGACAGCCTCGTCGCCATGCAGAACGCACGGGCGCTGCACCGGATGATGAACATCATGCGCGAGACCGGAGCGCCCAATGCCTGAGTACGAGCCGATCACGGGACGCTACCTCGCCGTCGACTGCGCCGGCACGCGCTACCGCATCTTCGTGGAGGAGGCGGGCGGCGGCGTGCCGCTCCTGTGCCTGCACACCGCGGGCGCCGACAGCCGGCAGTACCGCCACCTCCTCAACGACCGGGAGGTGACGGACCGCTTCCGGGTGATCGCCTTCGACCTGCCCTGGCACGGCCGCTCCAACCCGCCCGACGGCTGGTGGCTGACGCGCTACCGCCTCACCACCGCGAGCTACCTCGGCATCATCCGCGCGGTGTGGGAGGCGATGGGCCTCGAGCGGCCGGTCGTGCTCGGCTGCTCCATGGGCGGGGCGATCGTCCTCAAGGTGGCCGCCGCCTTCCAGGACGACCTCACCGGCATCGTCGGCCTCGAGAGCGCGGCCTTCGCGCCCGGGCGCGACAACGATTTCCTCCACCACCCGGCCGTCCACGGCGGTGAGCTGGCGGCCTCCTACACCTACGGCCTCAACGCGCCGACGAGCCCGGAGGCGTCCAAGCGGGAGAACTGGTGGTACTACAGCCAGGGCGGCCCCGGCGTCTACAAGGGCGACGTCCACTACTACAGCATCGACTGGGACGGCCGCGAGGACATCAAGACCATCGACACCAACAAGTGCCGGGTCAGCCTGCTCACCGGGGAGTACGACTACTCCTGCACGCCGGCGATGACGGAGGCGGTGGCGGCCGACATTCCGGGCGCGCAGCTCGTCATCATGAAGGCCATGGGCCACTTCCCGATGATCGAGAACTATCCCGCCTTCCGCCCCTACCTCCTCGACGCGCTCGAGCACATGGTGGCGCCCGCCCCCGCCTGACGGGGCCTCAGGCGCCCGCCCCGTTGCCGTTGGCGGCGCGGATCGCCTCCAGCGTGACCGGCGCGACGCCGCTCGCCTTGAGGAAGCGGGTCTCCATCTGCTCCACGAGGGGGATCACGACCTTCAGGTAGGCCTGCCACGCCTCGTCCCCGTCGAGGCGGGCGCGCCGCGCGGCCCGGTCGGCGAAGTCCTCGTAGGCCCACAGGTGGACCACCTGGTTGAGGCAGCCGCTCTCCGGCACGAAGTAGCCGACGAGACCGCCGTGAACCCGCCGCATCACGGGAAGGCCGAGCCGCTCCACCGCGTCCAGGAACGCGGCGGTCCGGCCCGGGGCCAGGGTGTAGGTGCGCTCCTCCAGAAGCATCGCTCGTCCCCTTCCGGCCGCCGGCGCTTTCCGGGCCTGCCGCGGCTTCGAGAGTCGAGAGGCTCGCGCCGGGCGCGGGCCGCGTCAAGGGACGCTTCGCTCGGAGCCCTTGACCCGGCCGGCGCCCGGCGCGCTTGTGGAGGGGTCGGCTCCGGCGGAATGTCGGCGGGGTGTCCCACCAGCGGAATGGACCGGTAGGTGACGGGAGGCGGGCAGATGGTGCGGGCGGTGGCGCGGACCCAGGACGTGCTCGGCGAGGTGCCCCTTTGGCATCCCGTCGAGCAGGCGCTCTACTGGATCGACCTGTTCAAGCCCGCCGTCCATCGACTCGACCCCGCGACCGACACCGTGCGCTCCTGGACGCCGCCCATGAAGCTCGGCTCCATCGCCCTGCGGACTGCGGGCGGCCTCCTGCTCGCCGGGCGCGAGGGCCTCCTCCTCACCGACGCGGACCTTGCCGTCACCGGCTCCCTCGGCCACCCGGACGCGGACCGGCCGGAGAACATCCTCAACGACGGGCGGGTGGACGCGGCCGGCCGCTTCTTCGTCGGCAGCATGAACAGGATGCTGGAACGGGCCTCGGGCCGGCTGTTCCGCGTGGAGGCCGACGGGCGGGCGAGCGTCCTCGCGGACGGGATCTTCATCCCCAACGCGCTCGCCTGGAGCCCGGACGGGCGCACCCTCTACTTCGCCGACAGCCACGAGAAGACCCTCTACGCCTACCCGTTCGACCCGGCGACCGGCGGGATCGGCGAGCGGCGCGTCTTCGCCGACACGCGGGACGAGCCGGGCGTGCCGGACGGCTCGGCGGTGGACGCGGACGGTTTCCTTTGGAACGCCCGCTTCGACGGGGGCGCGGTCCTGCGCTACGATCCGGAGGGTCGGCTCGAACGGCGGATCGAACTGCCGGTCACGCGGCCGACCGCCTGCACCTTCGGCGGGCCGGGCCTGTCCACCCTGTTCGTCACGACGGCTCGCTTCCGCCTGCCGCCCGAGAGACTCGCCCAGGAGCCCGAGGCGGGCAGCCTCCTCGCCGTCGAGACGGACGTCACCGGCCTTTCCGAGCCCCTGTTCGCGGGCTGACCGTCAGATCCGGCGGAACATCGGCAGGGACAGCCCCTCGTCGACCCGCTCGAAGGTGACGGCGACGCGCTGGCCGATGGCCGGCGGCCCGTTCTCCGCGTCCGAGAGTCCCGCGGTGAGGCGCGGCCCCTCGTCGAGCTCCACCTGCACGACCGCGTAGGGCGTCACATCCGCGAAGGCCGGGAACCACGCCTTGTGCACCACCGTGAAGGTGGAGATGACCCCGGTGCCCGCGGCGGGCCGCCAGGCGAGGGCGTCCGAGAAGCAGAACGGGCAGACGGGCCCGGGCGGCAGGTGCGCCTTGCCGCAGGCGGTGCAGACGGGAAGGCGGAGCTCCCCCCGCGCCGCCGCCTCCCAGAAGGGCGCGCTGTCCGGGCCGATGCGCGGACGCGGCCGCTCCCTCGTCTCGCCGCTCATCGCTCCCCCGTCCCGCCGCTCATCGCTCCGCCCCTCCCGTCACGGCTTCGTCAGCACCACGGCGTCGCCCCAGGAGGTTCCCCACAGGAGGACCTCGGCGTCGCGAAGCTGGCTCGCCCCCGCCGTGCCGCGGAGTTGGCGCACCATCTCGGCGATGGAGTTCCAGCCCGCCACGTGGGCCTCCGACAGCAGCCCGCCCGAGGTGTTGACGGGCAGCGCCCCGCCCGGCCCGATCCGCCCGTCCGCCACGAAGGCGGCCGCCTCGCCCGGGCCGCAGAAGCCGAACCGCTCGAGCGTGAACAGGACGAGGGGCGAGAAGGCGTCGTAGGTGTAAACGGCATCGACGTCCTGCGGCCCGAGGCCGAGGCGGGAGAGCGCCTCCCGGTCGGTGTCGGTGGCTGCGCGGCGGGCGTTCGGCTGGCGGGCGAGGCCGAGGCCGGGCGGGGCGAAGATGAACTCGTCGCGCCCGCTGCGGATCCCCTGCATGGAGGCGATCCTCACCGGCGTCTGCTTCAGGTCCCGCGCCCGCTCGGCCGTCGTCACGAGGACGACGGCGGCCGCATCGGTGACGAGGCAGCAGTCGTACAGGCGCAAGGGGTCCACCACCATGCGGGAGGCCTGGTGGGCGTCCACCGTGAGCGGCTCCCTCATGAGGGCGCGCGGGTTGCCGACGGCGTGGGCACGGATCGAGACGGGCACGGCCGCCAGATCCCGGCTCGTCACGCCGTGAAGGTGCATGTAGCGCTGCATGGCGAGCGCCGCCCCGCCCGCGGGCGCGGTCAGCCCGTAGGGCGGGCTCTCGCCGTGGGTGCCGCCCTCCTCCCGCGCGCCCTCGTGGTCGCCCGGCCCGCCCAGGATCTGCCGCTCCCGCGTGAAGCTGACCGCCGTCACGCAGGCCACCATGTCCGCCATTCCCGCCGAGACGGCGAGGGCGGCGTGCTCGAGGGCGTTGGTGACGAAGCGGCCGTGGAGCCAGGTCTGGTTCACGTAGCGGACCGACAGCCCGTAGGCCTCCGCCACCCGGTCGTAGTCGACGCCGAGGGGAAAGCCCATGTGGATCGACAGGCCGTCCACGTCCTCGCGCGTCGCGCCCGCGTCCTCGAGCGCCTCCCGGAAGGCGACGGCGCCGAGGGCGAGCTGGCTCTCGGGAAGGTTCCGCCCGAAGCGGCTGAGGCCGACCCCGACGATGGCGGCGTCGATCGGCATGGTCACGGGCCGGCCTCCTTCGGCGACAGGAGGAGGCGGCCCGTCACCGCGCCCGCCTCGAGCGCAAGGTGGGCCTCGGCGGCGGCCGACAGGGGCAGCGTGCGCTCGATCACCGGCTTCACCGCCCCCTGCGCGACGAGGGCGAGGCAGTCCTCCAGCTGGGCGCGGGTGGTGCTGGTCGCGCTCAGCATGGAGATCCCCTTCAGGAAGAGCTGGGCCGGGTTGAAGGGCACGAAGTCGCCGGTGAGCTGGCCGATCAGGATCCAGCGTCCGCCGACGGCCATCGACCGCCGGACCGGGTCGAACAGAAGGCTGCCCACGTTGTCCACCGCGACGTCGACGCCCCGCCCCCCGGTCGCCCCCTTCACCTCGGCCGAGAAGTCCGCCCCGCGCTCGTGGACGACGACGGCGTGGGCGCCCATCCGGCGGATCGCGTCCGCCTTCCGGGGGGAGGTGGTCTGGGCGACCACGAAGGCGCCGGCGGCGCGGGCGAGCTGGACGGCGTGCATCCCGAGCCCGCCGCCCGCGCCGGTGACGAGGACGCTCTCGCCCGGGCGGACCGATCCCACCTCGCGGATCGCGTTCAGGATCGTGCCGACCGTGCAGGCGACGATGGACGCCTCGTGGAGCGCCACCCCGTCCGGCACGTGGGCGACGTTGTCGTCCTCCACCGCCACGAACTCGGCGTAGCCGCCGACCATTCCCCAGTCGCCGAGGAACTTGCGGTCCGCGCAGTGGGGCTCGAGGCCGGTCCGGCAGAACCGGCAGGACCCGCAGATGTGGTAGCGCTGCACGGTCGCCACCCGCTCCCCCGGCCGGAAGCGGGTCACCTCCCGCCCGACGGCGGCGACGCGCCCGGAGATCTCGTGGCCGAGGACGAGGGGCATCCTCACGCCCATCCGCAAGGTGCCGTTGCGGGTCACGATGTCGTGGAAGCAGACCCCGCAGGCCTCCACCGCGATGACGACGTCCCTCGGGCCGGGCTCGGGGTCCGGCACCGTCTCGAGGGTGAGGACCTCGACCCCGCCGGGCTCACGCACCACGACGGCCCTCACGGCGCACCCGCCGCGGGACGGAACTTCAGGAGCGTGAGCTCGTCGTCAACCCGCTCGAAGACGGGCGCGACGGCCAAGCCGACCGCGAGCTCGCCGGGCGCGACGCCGACCATGTTGGAAAAGACGTCGATCCCGGAGCCGGCGAGGCGGACCTGGACGACGGTGTAGGGCATCTCGCCTCGGAAGCCCTCGAAATAGCACTTGTGGAACACGCAGAAGCTGACGACCTCGCCGCGCCCGTCGACGGCGGTCCAGGCGGTAGCCGTGCCGTGGCAGCGGGGGCAGGCGGGGCTCGCGGGGAAGCGATGGTGGCCGCAGGACGCGCAACGCTGCACGCGGATCTCGCCCGCGCGCAGGCCCTCCCAGAAGGGGCGTTCCGGGCCGTCCAGCGCCGGGCGGGGCTTTAGGGCGCTCAC
Organism: uncultured Hyphomicrobiales bacterium; assembly: GCA_964547415.1. Classification (GTDB taxonomy): domain Bacteria; phylum Pseudomonadota; class Alphaproteobacteria; order Rhizobiales; family Amorphaceae; genus CAZJNX01. The sequence continues at coordinate 30,700 of CAZJNX010000011.1, read as the reverse complement.
GCGGGGTCCCTCGCGTAGACGATGGAGGAGACGACCGGCGCCGCGGCCATGGCGTGGACGTTGGCCGCCCCCGGCACCTGCCGCTCGCCGCACTCGCCGCGCAGCTGGCGGACGGCCTCGGCCTGGAGCGCCCAGCCCTGCATGTAGGACTCCGACAGGTGGCCCCCGCTGGTGTTGGCGGGCAGGCGGCCGCCGAGGGCGAGGTGGCCTTCCGCCGCGAAGGCCCCGCCCTCCCCGACGGGTGCATAGCCGAAGCCCTCCAGCGAGAAGACGACGGTCGGCGTGAAGTTGTCGTAGATCATGAGGGCGGACATGTCCTCCCGGGAAAGGCCGGCCGCCTCGAGGCTGCGCCGCCCGGCGGCCTCCATCTGCGGCCGCCAGAAGTCGTCGGGCGGGAAGGTGGAGCGGGCGAGCGCCGTCTCCACCGCGACGCCGCGCACGTAGACCGGCGGTCGGCGGAGGTCCCGCGCCCGCTCCGGGCTGGTGACGATCAGCGCGACGCCGCCGTCGTTGATGAGGCAATAGTCGAGGAGGCGCAGCGGCTCGCAGATGAAGCGGGCCGCGCGGTATGCCTCGAGGTCGAAGGGCTCGCGCATGACCGCCGCCGGGTTGAGGGCCGCGTGGTTGCGGAAGGTCATGGCGATGGCGCCGAGCTGGTCCTCGGTGGACCCGTGAAGGGCCATGTGGCGGCGCATCATGAGGGCGTGGAACGCGCCGGGCGAGGTCATCCCGTAGGGAAACCACAGGCCCGCCCCGCCCGAGCCGTAGGTGTCGTCCGCCCCGCCGTAGCGGGCGCCGGCCGATCGGCCGTCGTTGCCGTAGACGAGGGCCACCGTCTCGCAGGTGCCGCTCGCCACGAGGGCGACCGCGGTCTGGACGCAGATGCCGGAAAAGCGCCCCTGCCCGGGCGTGACGGTGACGTAGCGCGCCTCGATCCCCGCGATCTCGCCGAAGCGCTGGTAGTCCGCAATGCGGTTGACGACGAGGCCGTCGATGTCCGCGAAGGAAAGGCCCGCGTCCTCGAGCGCCTCCGTCAAGGCCCACAGGCCGAGGCCGTAGGCATCGTGCTCCGGCAGGCGCCCCCAGGCCGTGGTCCCGACCCCGGCGATGGCAGCCCGCGCCGCGCTCATCCCTGTGTCTGCCGTCTACCCATGGGGCATCCTCGCCGCCCGCCCGCGGCCGCGCCATCAGGCGCCGCGAATAGCTGCTATGGCTGCCCGGCCCCGAGGCGGGCGAGGAGCGGGCGGACGTCGCCGCCCGTCCCGAGGGCGAGGGCGAGCCGCTCCGCCTCGTCCGCCCGCGCCTCGCCCAGGCGGTCCGCGGCGGCGGCGCGGAAACGGGCGCGCACGGCCGCCCCGTCGAGGCCGCGGCAATCGGCGAGGCGGGCGGCGAGGGTCCGCCCGTCGGCGAGGGTGAGGCGGACCTGTGCCCCCTGGGCGGGCGGGAAGGCGGCCTCGAAGGCCGCGTCCGTGCCGAGGCGCACGCGGCGGGCGAGGCTGAGGACGGCCGGGTCGTCGAGGACGCGGTAGTTCTCCTCCTCGCATCGGCCGCGGGCGAGGACGGCGGCGACCGAGTACTGGATGCTCATCTTCGCCTCGATCGGGCCCGGGAAGGCGGCGGCGTTGTCGCATCCGGGATAGGCGAGGGCGGCGTCGAACATCAGCACCTCCACGTCCGTGACGGCCGCCGGGTCGAAGCGGCCGACGAGCGACAGGGCCGCCTCGCACGGCGTCTGCACGAAGTTGCAGGCCGGCGCGGGCTTGAAATAGACCTCCGCGATCTCGAAGCCCCCCTCCCCCGCCGGCCGGTCGTCCACCGGCGCGCCCGGCCGACCGAGGGCCTCGAACAGGCCGCCCGTGCCCTCGAGCGCCGTGGCGGAGGCGGGAAGCCCGGCGATGGCGAGGGCCGCCGCCGTCACGCCCGAGCGGGCCGCGAGCCCGGCATGGGCGAACACCTCCCATCCGCCTGCGTGGGGCCAGGCGTTGAAGCCGCCCGTCATGTTGGCCGCGAGCGCGATGGCCCTTGCCAGGGCTGCTTCGTCGCCGCCCGACAGGCGGGTGGCGGCGACGGCCGCCCCGATCGGTCCGACGATCCCGGTCGGGCGGAAGCGGCGGGCGATGTCCGCATCCACCACGGCCCGGCCGATGCGGCCCGCGATCTCGTAGCCCGCGACGATGGCGGCGAGGAGGGCCGGACCCGACGCCCCGTCCCGCTCGGCGACGGCGAGGGCCGCCGGCAGGACGGCGACGCCGAGGTGGCTGGAGCTCGCCGCGTGCATGTCCTCCCGGATGAGGCCGTGGGCGAGGATGCCGTTGAGGAGCGCGGCCTCCCCCGCCCCGGCCGTGCGCGGGGAGAAGAGCACCGTCGACGGCCCCGGCGGGACGCCCGCGCCGTAGCCCTCGACGACGGGGGCGAGGGGCCCGTCGGCGCTTTCCGCGGCGCATCCGAGGAAATCGAGGAGGCACAGGGCGGCCTTCTCCGCCACCGCCGGGGGAAGCTCTTCCGGGCCGATCGCGGCGGCGACGGCCGCCAGACGCGCCGCCAGCGCGCCTCCGTCGGAACGAGCCGCCGGGCCCGTCGCCACCTGCTCGAGGATCGCCATTGCGCCGCCTCCGTTCATGGGCGGCGATCCCGCCGCCTTGGCGGGAGCCGCGGCAGCGATCTCACCGTCCGGCGGCGTCCGTTGCAAGGGTCTTGAAGCGATCCCCCGGCGGCAGGGCGGCCGCCGGGGGAATGGCCATCGGCCGGGCCGCCGAAGGGGCGCCCGCGGCGCACCAGCCGGGCCGAGGGCGTGCGGACGTCACAGGATGACGTCGGAGGCGTCCGCATCGGTGAGGGCGAGGCCCTCGATCAGAACCGATCCGCTGCCGCCCAGGACCGACAGGTCGAGGACCGTGGCGTTCGGCCCCGCCGCCGTCAGGGCCGGCGCGACGATCGCGAGGAAGTCGGCCGGATCGATCCCGAAGGCGCTGAGGTCGACCACGTCCCGCCCGTCGCGGAAGTCGGTGATGACGTCGTCGCCCGCCTCGCGGGCGAAGCGGAACGTGTCGTTGCCGCCGCCGCCGGAGAGCGTGTCGTCGCCACGGCCCCCGTCGAGGGTGTCGCGGCCGCCGCCGCCCCGCAGGTCGTCGTCGCCCGCGTTGCCCGCCATGCGGTCGCTGCCGCGCCCGCCCGCGACGCGGTCGTCCCCGGACCGTCCCGCGATCGCGTCCCGGCCGGACCCGCCGCTGAGCTCGTCGTCGCCGCCGCCGCCGACGATGGCGTCGTTGCCGCCGCCGCCGAGGAAGGTGTCGTCGAAGGCGCCGCCGCGCAGGAGATCGCCGCCGTCGCCGCCGTCGACCGTGCCGTCGACCGAGCCGCCGCCGCCCCGGTAGACGTCCGACCCTTCCGCGAGGATCAGGTCGCCGGTCATGCTCCCGCGGTTGACGACGGTGTCGTCGCTCGCCCCGCCGAGCACCGCGTTCCCGTCCGAGACGATGTCGCCGCTGTTGACGATCCGCGTCTCCTCGCCCGCCGAGGCGGCGATGCGCACGCCGCTCGAGTTGATGTCGTGGACGGCGATCTCGCCCCGGTTCGTCAGGCGGTCCCCGTCCTCGGAGAGGATGACGCCGTCGCCCGATCCCCTGGCGGTCGAGATCGCGCCGTTGTTCACGACGCGCCCGCCGATCATGGTGATGCCGTCGTCGATGCAGGCGATCGAGCCGTCGTTGACGACGAGGTTGTCGAACACGTCGCCCTCGCCCCGCCCGACCCGGATGCCGTCCGACCCGGTGATCTCCCCGGTGTTGTGGACGGTGTTGCGGGAGCCGAGGAGGTCGATGCCGGTCCGGCCCGCCACGATCCCGCCGGCGTTGGTGACGAGGTTGTCGCCAATGCCCGCAAAGATACCGCCCTCGCCCGCGAAGATGCCGCCGTCCTCGGCGAGGATCTCGCCCGCGTTGTCGATCCGCGCGCCGCCGCCGCTCGCCTCGACGGCGGTGGCGTCCGAGGCGAGGACGCCGGTGTTGACGATGCCCGGGCCGCCGCCCTCGACGAGGATAGCCTGGGCGTCGGCGGTGATCTCGCCGGTGTTGACCACCTGGCTGTCGCTGCCTGCGAAGAGGTGGACGCCGATCTCGCCGGCGGTGATCTTGTCGTTGTTGACGACGGTGTTGCCCGGCCTCGCGATCTCGACGGCCACCGTGCCGGCGACGATGGCGCCGTCGTTGGTCACCTCGTTGTTGCCCTCGCCGAGGGCGATGCCCCGCTCGGTCGCCGCGACGGTGCCGGTGTTGGCGATCACGTGGCCGCCGCTGTTGAGGTAGATGCCGTCGCTGCCCGCGTTCACCGTGCCCGCGTTCACGATCACGTAGTCGTCGGACTGGACGGCGCTCGCGCGGATGCCGTCGAGGTCGGCGGCGATGTCGCCGGTGTTGGTGAGGTCGACGTCCGCCCCCGTGAGGTCGACGCCGTTGAGGTCCGCGAGGATGGAGCCCGCGTTGAGGACCACCGAGTTGGACACGAGGCCGTCCTCGGCACCGACGGCGATGCCGTCGCCGCCCGCGTTGATGGCGCCGCGGTTGGCCACCTGGCTCGCCCCGTCCGACAGGAAGAGGCCATCGTTCGTCTCGGCGTTGACGGTGCCGTCGTTGGTGACCGTGTGGCCGGTGCCGTCGAAGGAGACGCCCTGGGCGCCGCCGACGATCTGGCCCGCGTTGACGAACGCGTTGTCGTTGCCGAAGCCGCGCACGGCGGCAAACCCGTTGGAGAGCACGGCGCCCTCTTCGCCGATGGTGACGGCCGAGGCGCCCTGGATCTCGATGGCGTTGGAGTCGTCCGAGACGGCGTAGCCGTCCATGAGCATGTCGACCCGGTCCACCGTGAACGAGATCGCCTGGGAGCCGGTACCGTCCGCCGACAGGACGACGCCCGCGGTGACGAGGACGGTGCTGTTGCCCGTGTTGACCGTGAAGGCGTCGGTGTTGGCACCCACCACGCTGTTGCCGGCCGGATTGAAAAACGTCATCCTCTTGTCCCCTTTACATGACGACGGCCATGGGAACGGCCGAGGCGGGCCGAGCCACTGCGCCCGGGTCATCGGCGCACCGTTCTCGATGGTCGGCGGTGAGGATGACGCACGGGCCGGCGGCGACTTGTGACGACGATCACGGACCGACCGATTACAGCGCCGGATTTCGCTGGCGGGTGCCGCAAGGATCCGCGGCGGCCGACCGCGGGGCGGCGGTTGCCGTCGGGCGGGGACGGACCCTCGCCGGGCAGCCCGCCGTCGCACGCGGGCTCGCCCTCGCATCCGCTCGTCGAGGACGGGGCGGGCCGACGCGGCGGGTGGGCGATCGCGGCGAGCGGGTGCCGTCGCGGGGCCGAAAGGAAACGGCGCGCGGAGCGGGGCCCCGCCCGCCGTCGTGCCGGAGCGGGCGAGAAGGCCCGCGGATCGCCGCCGGTCAGCGGCGCATGGTCTCCGGGAGCGGCTGGTAGCGCGCTTCCTCGTAGCCCTGCGCCTCCTCGACGCTCTCCTCCGACAGGCGGGTGTCGATCACCACGCGGTCGCCCTCGACCTCGAGGAGGTCGTAGTCGAACACCACCTCGGTGTCGCCGATGCCGAGGAAGCCACCGGCCGACACGACGACCACCGGCCGCCCCGTCGAGGGGTCGAGGAGGATGTCCTCGATGGAGCCGATCTCCTCCCCGGCCGCGTTCACCACGTCCTCGCCCACGATGTCGTCGTAGGCGACGCTCACCGGCTCGTCCTGCGCGGCGTCCGCCGCCTGCTGGCTTTCGCTCGCCTGCTGGTCGCTCGCCTGCCGGTCGGTCGCCACCTGCTCGCCGTCGCTCGCCTGCCGGTCGGTGGCGGCTTGCCGGTCGCTCGCGGGCTGCCGGCCGCCCTCGCCGGGCGTCTCGGCCGTCGCGGCGGCGAGCGCCCGCTCGTCCGGCACCGCGTCGGCAGCGCTCTCCATCGTCTCGGGGGCGGTCCGCTCTTCGGTGGTGCCGGTCGTCGTGTCGGTCTCGGCCGCCGCCGTGCGTTCGCCCGCGCCCCCGTGACGGGTGACGAGGCCCCCGTCGTCGCCGCCCGAGCCGCCGGTGTCGGCCGCGGTGGCGGCCTGCTCCTCTCCGGTATCGCCAGTGGCGGCGGCCTGCTGCCCGCCGGTGGCGGCCGGCTGCTCGCCGGGGTCGGCCGCGGTGGCGGCCGGCTGCTGGCTGGCATCCGCCGCGGTGGCGGCCGGCTGCTGGCCGGTGGCGCTCGGGCCGCCGGTCCCGGCCGCGTCCTGCTCGCCGCCCCCGGTGGCGTCCGCCCGCTCGACCGAGGCGTCGGCCTCGGGCTCGCGCACGGTCACTTCCGCGTCGTCCATCTCGACGATGATGGTCTGCTCGGGCTGGCGGATCACGACGCGGGGATCGTCCCCGTCGCTCGCCTGCTGGCCGCCGGCGTCCGCGGCCGCGGCCTGCTCGGGCTGCCGGATGACGATCTGCGCGCCGTCCTCGCCGGTCGCCTGCCGCCCGGCGCCCTCCCGGGCCGCTGCCTCCTGCGTGCCGCCGGTCTGCTGCTGCTGCTGCCGTTCGCCGTCACGGGTGGCCGCCTGCTGCTGTGCACCCGGGCTCGCCGCCTGCTGCTGCGCACCCTGACCCGCCGCCTGCTGGGTGCCACCGGCGGCCGCCTGCTGTCGCCCGCCCTCGCGCGCCGCCTGCTGCGTGCCCTCGCCGGCGGGTTTGGCCCGGGGCTCGGGGGCGGCGGCCTCCCGGTAGAGGCCGCGGTCGCGCATCACCGCCTCGTAGTCGGCGAGGGTGAGCGTGTCGGACTCCGGTCCCGCGACCTCGGAGAAGATCGCGTTGAAGGACGCGACGCTGTGTTCGTTCATCTCCACGCCATGGGCGCGGAAGCATTCCAGGTACTCGCGGCGCGTCACCGTCCCGTCACCGTCCTGGTCGAGGCTGCGGAAGTGCTCCCGCGTGCTCGAGCCTTCGGGGATGGGCGAGGTGACCATGCAGGCGCGGATGGATTCGGTCGTCGGCGTGGCCTCCTGGGCCTCGGCCTGCGCACCGACGGCCATCAAGAGCGTTGCCAGCGCCGTTCCGGACAGAAAGCGTGTCATTGTCGTCTCCACAGGAGCAAGTTCGGCCTGTCGTCGCGGCCCGTCGCGCGGGCATGTCAACAGGCGTGCCAATTGAAAATTCGCCGCACCTTAACTTGGTTCCGAATGAGTTAATCCGGAAAATACTCGCCGAAATCGACGGGATGGCGACGCGCGCACGCAATCGACGCGCCGGCATGGAGATGCCGGAACGGGTGGAAGGATCCCGCGTGGCGCCGTTGACGTCCCGACAGGGTTCGGGTTCATCGGCATATGAAAGAAATCCTGGGACGACAGTCCTGTTCCGTCCCGGCCCGGCGCCCCGGGCCGTTCGCGAGGACGGGCCCACACGACGTGCCCGGCCACGTCGTTTCGACGAGCGATCCGCCTTCATCGTCGCGTACGGCCTCACCCACCCCGGCGGGCTCCTTACCCTGTGGTGCCCCCTCTACGGGCTCGAGGGGCTCGGCGAGGCCATGACGGCGATGGTGTCGATCGCGACCGCCGTCGTGTTCTGGCAACTCATCCCGCAGCGCGCCGCCATCCCCTCCCCCGCCGCGGCCGAGGCGATGAACCGCCGCCCTCGAGCGCGGCGGTGGACCTCGCCTTCGAGGCCGAGGGCCTTCTCGCCCGCTTCCAGGTGCCGCTCGCCATGCTTTCGCACACCACCGACGAGCCGGACGATGCCCCCTCGCCCCGCTCGTTCCGCCGGGCGAGCTGACGGCGCGTCCGGCGCCCGGCGGGCCCGTGCCGACGCCCCCGTCCGGCAACCGGACGGGCCGGCGGGCGTCCATCCCCTTTCGAAAGCCACGCCGGGCGCCGTCCGCCCGGCCCCGCCCCGCCCGCGCGCGCCACGACCTGCAAGGCCCGTCCCGTGACCATCAACGCCAAGAGCGAATCAGGCAGCATCCGGACACTCGCCGAGGCGCGGCAGCCGGTCCGCTGGGCGATCGTGGGGCTGTTCCTCATCGCGGCCGTCGCGGCCACGGCCGCCGCCCGCGACTTCCTCGTCCCCGTGGTGCTCGCCTTCCTGCTCGCCCTCGTCTTCAGCCCGGTGCGGCGCTGGCTGGAGCGGCGCGGCGTGCCGCCGGGGATCACCGCGCTCGCGATCGTGCTGACGCTCTTTTTCGGCATGCTGGCCGTCGTCGGCGCGTTCGCGACGCCGGTGACCGGCTGGCTCGACGAGATGCCCCGCTACGCCCGGGAGATCGAATGGAAGCTGCGCTCCCTCGCGGGCGCCGCCGAGGCCGTCATGGAGGCGAAGGAGAAGGTCGGCGAGGTGGCGAGCGGCGGCGGCGAGCGGGAAGCGACCGAGGTCGTCGTCCGGGACGACGACACCTTCGTCGGGATCGCCTTCGGAACGCCGGTGATCGCCGCCCAGGTCTTCTTCGTGCTCGTGCTCCTGTTTCTCGTCCTCGCGTCCGGGGACATGTTCTACGAGAAGGTCGTCCACGTCCTGCCCTCGTTCAAGGACAAGCGGCGGGCGATGCGCATCGCCCACGACATCGAGCGCAAGCTCTCGCGCTACCTTTTCACCATCACCATCATCAACGCCGGCCTCGGCATCGCGATCGGCACCGCCATGTGGTCGATCGGGATGCCCTACCCGGTGGTGTTCGGCCTTCTCGCCTTCGCCTTCAACTTCGTGCCCTACCTCGGCGCGATCCTGGGCGTGGCGACGGCGAGCGTGGTCGGCCTCGTCACCTTCGACGAGCCGGGCTGGGCGCTCGTGGCGGGCGGCCTCTACTTCGCCATCACCTCCGCGGAGGGGCAGTTCGTGACGCCCTACTTCGTCGGGCGGCAGCTTCGGATGAACGTGGTGGTCGTCTTTCTCGCGGTCGCCTTCTGGGCATGGCTGTGGTCGGTGATGGGCATGCTCCTCGCCGTGCCCCTCCTCGTCACGGTCCGCGCCTTCTGCGAGCACGTGCCCCCGCTCCAGCCCCTCGGCGACTTCCTGTCCTCCCGCGGCGAGGAAGGGCGCGAGGCGGAGGAGGCCGGGGCAGGCTGACGGCGCCTCAGCCGTCCTCGACGGTGAGGATCGTCGAAAGGTCCGGCCGCGCCCTGTCGCCGGGCACGGCCGCGGCCGTGCCGATATGGACGAAGGCGGCGATCCGCTCGTCTTCCGACAGGCCGAGGGCGGCCCGCGCCTCTTCGTCGTAGGCGATCCACTCGGTGAGCCAGTTGGCCGAGAAGCCGAAGGCGTTCGCCGCGTGCACGAGGTTGAGCGCGGCCGCGCCCGCCGAGAGCACCTGCTCCCATTCCGGGATCTTCGGGTGCGGCGCGGCACGGCTGACCACCGCGACGACCACGGGGGCCCGCGTGAAGCGCTCCCGCTCCCGCTGCAGCGTGTCCTCCGCGGTGATCCCGTCGCGCCCGGCGAGGATCCTTGCGAACGCCTCGCCCGCCCGGCGGCGCGCCTCGCCGCGGAAGGCGACGAAGCGCCACGGGGCGAGCTTGCCGTGGTCGGGGACGCGCGCGGCGATCTCCACCATGCGGGCGAGCGTCTCGCCGTCGGGGCCGGGCTCGCCGAGGCTCGCGGCCGCGACCGAGCGGCGGCGCGACAGGTACGCGAGGAGCGCCCCGTTCACCCCGTCCGGCAGAAAGGACGGCGGGTCCGCCGGAGCCGCCGCCCCCGCCGCGGCGCCCGTGTCCGCCGTCGCCCTCGCCCGCTCCGGTCCACTCTCGCTTCCCGCCATCGCCGTCCTCCTCGCCCCGCCGCCGCGCGCCCTCGCCATGCGCGCGGGTTCTGCCATCCCGAAGCGCGATGTGCTATCCGGGCGGACTGGAACGCAAGGGGGTGGCGAGGGCGACCCCTCGCCCGTGTGATCCGGAGGCGCGCGACAAGGATGGCGAGGACCACTCTACCCGTCGGAGACCGGCAACGGACCGCGGCGCGACGCCTGGCGGTCATCGCCGCCGCCCTCGCGGCGCTCGTCGTCGCGGCGGCGCCCGCCCTCGCCGACGTGCCGGTTCCCCGGGCGAAGCCAGGCGCGGACGCCGCGGGCTCGGCCGAAGCGGCGATCGAGAACCTGATCGACCCGGCCGCGCGGGGCCGCAAGCTCCTCACCGACCGCCTCACCTCCTCCCTCGCCCCCTACGCCGCCGCGCGGGACGGGATCACCGGCACCCCGGCGGACGTGCAAAGCCGCCTCGTCCTCGCCGCGCGCCTGTCCGAGGACGGGCCGATCCTCGCCGAGGGCGTCACCTGGCGCATCTTCGCCGAGATCCCGGGTCAGGACGGCTCCCTTCCCCTCATCCGCACCGCGAAGGGCGGCCGGGCGGAGGTGACGATGCGGCCCGGGCGCTACCTCGTCCACGCCGCCTTCGGGCGCGCGGGCAAGTCCCGCCTCGTCGAGGTCGACCGGCCCTACCACGGGGAGACGTTCGTGCTCGACGCGGGGGGCCTGTCCCTCGACGCGCGGATCGAGGGCGGCGGGGCGCTCGCGCCGGAGCGGCTCACCTTCGAGATCTACGCCCCCGGCGAGTTCGAGGAGGAGGCCCGCCGCCTGGTGGCCGAGGCGCGGCCGGGCTACGTCCTGCCCCTGCCGGCCGGCCCTTACCACGTGGTGAGCCGCTACGGCGCCACCAACGCGGTCAGGAGCGCGGACCTCCTCGTCAGCCCCGGGTCGCTCACCGCCGTCACCATGCACCACCGGGCGGCGGACATCTCGCTGAAGCTGGTGTCCGAGCCGGGGGGCGAGGCGCTCGCCGACACCGAATGGACCATCCTCGACGAGGACGGGACGGAGCTGTTCTCCTACGTCGGCGCGTTCCCGAGCCTCATCCTCGCGGAGGGCACCTACCTCGCCAAGGTCCGCCACTCCGACGGCAACTTCGTCCACCGCTTCGAGGTGACGCCGGGCGTCGACGCGGAGGTGGAGGTGCTCGCCCGCGGCGCGCCCATGGGGCCGCGGGAGTAGGCGCCGCGCCCGCCCGGGCCGCCGTCCACGCCTTTCGGGCCGCGGCGGCCCGGCCGCGGCTTCCCGCGGGCGGCGAAACGTGCTTGAAGCCGCACGGTCCGGCGCCGCCGGTGGGCCCGAACGGGAAGATCGATCCGTGGACGCTGAAGTCGCAAGGTCGCCCGACGCGGCGCGGCCGGCCTCGCCCGGTCTCGCGGGGCCGATCGCCTTCCTGGGCCGCCGCCCGCTCGCGGGCCTGCTCCTGCTGATCGCCTTCTGCCTCGCCGCCTTCCTGCCGGGCGTGACGGCGATCCCCCCGGTCGACCGGGACGAGCCGCGCTACACCCAGGCGACGAAACAGATGATGGAGACGGGCGACTTCGTCGACATCCGCTTCCAGGACGACCCGCGCCACAAGAAGCCGGTGGGCATCCACTGGCTGCAGGCGGCGAGCGCGACGCTCTCCGGAAAGGCCGAGGCCGCACCCCTTTGGGTCTACCGCGTGCCGTCCTTCCTCGGCGCCGTCCTCGCCGTCCTGATGACGGTCTTTCTCGCCCGCGCCTTCCTGCCGGCGGGGCACGCGCTCGCCACCGGCTTCCTGATGGCGGCGACCATCATCCTCGCCTTCGAGGCGCGCATCGCCAAGACCGACGCCGTCCTCCTGGCGACCGTGGTGACGGCCCAGGCCGCGCTCGCCCGGATCTGGCTCGCCGGGCGCGCCATGGCGCCCGGAACGCGCCTTCCCTTCGTCGGGATGCCCCTCCTGTTCTGGGTGGCCGTCGCCCTCGGCCTTCTCGTCAAGGGACCCATCATCGCGATGGTCTCGGGGCTCACCGTCCTCGCCCTCCTCGCCCTCGACCGGGAGGGACGCGGCTTCTGGCGCTCCCTGCGGCTCGTTCCGGGGCTCCTGGTGGCGGCGGCGATCGCCGCGCCCTGGTTCGTGGCGATCGGGGTGGTGACGGACTGGGCCTTCTACGCCGGCTCCCTCGGGCGGGACTTCATCGGCAAGGCGCAGACCGGGCAGGAGGGCCACTGGGGCCCGCCCCTCACCCACCTCGCCGCCTTCTTCGTGGTCGCCTTCCCGATGTCGGCGGCGGCCGTCCTGGCCGCGCCGGGCATGTGGGCGCGGCGGCGGGCGCCGGCGGGCCTGTTCGCCCTCGCCTACGTGGTGCCGGCCTGGATCGTGTTCGAGCTCGCCCCCACCAAGCTGCCCCACTACACCCTGCCGCTCCTGCCGGGCATCGCCCTCCTGGCCGTCGCCACCCTCGCCGACCCGTCCTACGTGCCGCGCCGGCTCCTGAAGCGGATCGCGGCGGCGCTGGTGGCGGCCGTCGGCCTCGCCGCGCTCGGGGCGGCCTTGGTCCTGCCGCTTCTCCTCGCCGATCCGGTCTCCGTGCCGGGGGTTGCGCTGGGGCTCGCGGGGGCGGCCATCGCCCTCCTCGCGGCGCGGACGATCCTGCGGGCCGAGGTCGCGCGGGGGCTCGCGGGGGCGGTCCTCGCCACCCTCGTCCTGTTCACCGCGGCCTACGGGTTCGTCCTGCCGGGGCTGAAGACCGTGTGGCTGAGCCCGCGGCTGGCCACCGCCTACCCGGCGGCCGCGGCCTGCCCGGAGCCGACCCTCGTCACCGTCGGCTTCAACGAGCCGAGCCTCGTCTTCCTGACGGCGACCGGGACCCGCCTCCTCGGCCCGGAGCGGGCCGTCGAGGCGCTGCGCACCCTTCCCTGCGCGGTCGCCTCGGTGGATTCCCGTCAAGAGGCCGCCTTCCTGGCCGCCGCCGGGGCCGCTGACCTCGCCGTCGAACGCACGGCCACCGTGTCGGGCTTCAACATCTCGAAGGGCGACTTCCTCGACCTTCACCTCTACCGGCCCGCTCCCTGAGCCGGCTTGCAATCGCCGCCCGATTCGGGGCCCTTGGCGCCATGGCCGATCCGACCTTCTCCATCCTGGTCCCCGCCCTCGACGAGCGGGAGAACCTCCCGGACCTGATCGCGGAGATCGGGCACGCGGGGCTGCCCGCCCCGTTCGAGGTGATCGTGGTGGACGACGGCTCCACCGACGGGACGGCGGAGGCGCTCGCCGCCCTCGGGCCGGGCTACCCGTTCCTGCGCCTCGTCCGGCACGAGCGGCCCGCGGGCAAGTCGGCGGCGATCCGCACCGGCGCCCGCCACGCGCGGGGGGCGATCCTCATCACCATCGACGGGGACGGGCAGAACGACCCGCGCTTCCTCGCCCCGCTCGCGGCGCCCCTCCTCGAGGACGAGGCCGTGGCGCTGGTGGCGGGCGAGCGCAGCGTGCGCTCGGACGGGCCGGTCAAGCGCCTCGCCTCGCGGATCGCCAACGGGGTGCGCCGGGCGCTCCTGTCGGACGACACGCGGGACGCGGCCTGCGGCCTCAAGGCCGTCCGGCGGGAGGTCTACCTGGCCCTTCCCTTCTTCGACAACAACCACCGCTTCCTGCCCGCCCTGGTGCGGCGGGAGGGGTACCGGATCGCCCACGTGCCGGTGGAGAACCGGCCGCGCCGCCACGGCCGCTCCAAGTACGGGATTCTCGACCGGGCGCTCGTGGGCCTGCCCGACCTCCTCGGCGTGTGGTGGCTCGTGCGCCGCCGCAGGGCCGTGGAACGCGCGACGGAGATCGACCTCAGATGACAGCCGACATCCTCTCCCGCCTCGCCGCCTGGTTCGACAGCGTGTTCGTCGATCAGCTGGACGTGTGGATCATCCTCGGCTTCATCGCACAGGCGATGTTCACCGCCCGCTTCCTGGTCCAGTGGATCGCGAGCGAGCGGGCCGGCCGGTCGGTGGTGCCGGTCGCCTTCTGGTTCTTTTCCGTGGCGGGCGGGGCGATGCTGTTCGCCTACGCCCTCTACCGGGAGGACCCGGTGTTCATCGTCGGGCAGGGGGCGGGCCTGTTCGTCTATTTCCGCAACATCTGGCTCATCATGCGCGAGCGGCGCGCCGCCCTCGTGGAGACCGACTGACGGGCTGGCGCGCGGCGGAAGGCCGCCGCGCGCCGCTCTCCTCACAGGATGAGGTCGTCCATGCCGAGGCTCTGGGCGTCCGGCCCCGTCACGTAGATCGTGAGCCGCCCCGCCGAGACGATCGTCTCGCCCGCGAAGCGGTCGATGAAGACGTCCCACTGCTCGAGATCGAGGGCGGTGAGGTCGATCACGTCGTTCCCGCGGCCGAAGTCCTCGATCGCCCCGTTGCCGCGCCCGACCTCGAAGACGAACCGGTCCGCGCCGGGGCCGCCGGTGAGGAGATCGAACCCGCGCCCGTCCACGAGGACGTCGTCGCCCCCGCCGCCGTACAGGTCATCGTGTCCGCCACGGCCGTCGAGGACGTCCGAGCCCGCCTGGCCCCGCAGCGTGTCCTGGCCGCCGCCGCCCCGGAGCACGTCGTCCCCGCCGCCACCGAACAGCGCGTCGCGGCCCCCGCCGCCCCTCAGGACGTCGGCCTCGTCGCGGCCCGACAGGGTGTCCCGCCCGCCGCGGCCGATGAGCGTGTCCCCGCCGTCCGCGCCAATGAGGCGGTCGGCCCCGCGCGAGCCGACGAGCCGCTCGCCCTCGACGGGCGGTTCGGGACGGACAGGTTCGGGCTCCGGAGCCGGCGGGGTGGGCGTCGGGGTCGGGGTCGGTGTGGGCCCGTCGTCCAGGCCGGCAACCCGTGCGATCCAGCCCGCGAAGTGGGCGACGTTCATGTCGTAGGAGAACTCGCCGTAGGTGGAGTTGATGAAGTTGTCGATGTCGGTGGGCGCGCTGAAGCCGCCGGAGACGATGCCGGCGACCTGCCCGTCGATGAAGGTGGGCCCGCCGCTGTCACCCGGGGCGGAGTTGCCCTCCCGCGCCGTGCGCCCGCCCGGCACGCCGAGAAAGCGGCCGCTCGCGTCCGTCCCGGCGGAGGGGCCGTCGAAGTCGTAAAGGAGGATGCCCTCGGCGGGTCCACGGCCGATGTCGAAGCGGGCCGGCGCGTCCGCGCCGTAGCCGTCGTAGACGTTGGTGGCCGCGTACTTCTGGAAGGCGTTGTTGGGGTTGCGGTCGCCCACGCGGCCGTTGCCGGTGGCGCCGTAGCCCACGAGCTCGAACTCTCGTCCGATCGGGTCGCCGGTGAACAGGCCGTACCCGTCCGTCGGGGCCGCGCGGGACAGGGTGACGATCGCGAGGTCGAACGGGTCCCTCCCGTTCCAGCCGGGATGGAGGGTGATCTCGGAGGAGCGGATCTGCTGCCGCCCGTCCTCCAGGTCGAAGTGGACCGTGACGGCCCGCCGCCCCTCCACCACGTGGGCGGCCGTCAGGACGTGCCGCCCGCTCTCCAGGAGGACGCCGCTGCCGAGCTGCCCGATCCGCACGACGCCGTCGTATCCCTCCCCCGGCTCGACCGGCTGCGCCCGCGGGCCGTCCCGCCCGTCACCGCCGACCACCCTCAGCTCGATCCTGTCGTCCATCTGCGTCTCCCGTCGTGAAAACTGGGGCAACGCCCGGCAACCCCCGCCGGCGCCCCACGACCGCAACCCTAACGCGAAGACGTCGAAATCGTGGCATTAAATTTCGTTCATGTGGATGCTCGGCCGGTCGCCGCCGCGGGCCGGGCCCGCGGACGCGGCACCTGGTGGCGTTGTGGCGGCGCCTCCCCATCTGGTAGGCGATCGGCGGCGGGTGCGGGAGGACGGTCAGGTGACGACGACGGCGGTTGCGGCAAGGGGCGAGGCGGGCGCGGCGCCCATGGACATCGCGACGCTCGAGGCGCTCGAGCGCAAGGTCCTGTGGCTGTCCTCCCTCATCATCCACAACGCCAACCACCTGCGCGCCAAGGACGACGGGCTGAAGGTGGGCGGCCACCAGGCCTCGTCCGCCTCACTCGTCACGGTGATGACGGCTCTTTACTTCCGCGTCCTGCGGCCCCAGGACCGCGTGGCGGTGAAGCCCCACGCGAGCCCGGCCTTCCACGCGATCCAGTACCTGCTCGGCAACCAGGACGTGGAGCAGCTGAAGGCGTTCCGCGGCTACGGCGGCGCCCAGTCCTACCCCTCCCGCACCAAGGACGCCGACGACGTGGACTTTTCCACGGGCTCGGTCGGCCTCGGCGTGGCGGTGACGGCGTTCGCCTCCCTCGTGCAGGACTATCTCGACGCCAAGGGCCTGAAGCGGGACTGGCCGACGGGGCGGATGGTGGCGCTCCTGGGCGACGCCGAGCTCGACGAGGGCAACATCTTCGAGTGCCTGCTCGAGGGCTGGAAGCACGGCCTCAGGAACTGCTGGTGGGTGATCGACTACAACCGGCAGAGCCTCGATTCCATCGTCTCGGACACCCTGTTTCAGAAGCACGCGGACGTGTTCGCCGCGCTCGGCTGGCATGTGGTGTTCCTGAAGTACGGGCGGCTCCTGCGCGACGTCTTCCGCGAGCCGGGGGGCGAGGCGATCCGCCGGTGGATCGACGACTGCCCGAACATGCTGTACTCGGCCCTCACCTTCCAGGGCGGGGCGGCCTTCCGCAACCAGATTCGGGCCGACCTTTCGGGCGAGGCGGCGGCGCTCGCCATCGTGGACCGGCACGACGACGCCGAGCTCCACCGCCTCCTCACCAACCTCGGCGGCCACTGCATGGAGACGGTGCTGGAGGCCTTCGAGGGCGCGCCCGACGACCGGCCGGTGTGCTTCATCGCCTACACGGTGAAGGGCAAGGGCCTTCCCTTCCAGGGCCACAAGGACAACCACGCCGGGCTGATGACGAAAGCCCAGATGGCCGCCTTCCAGGACCAGATGGGCATCCTCGAGGGGGAGGAGTGGGCGCCCTTCTCCGGCCTCAACCTGGACCGGGAGGCGCTCGCGGCGAAGCTTTCCGCCGTCCCGTTCAACGCCCGCGGGCGGCGGCGGCTGAAGGCGCCCCGCATCGAGGTGCCGCCGATTCCGCTCCCGACGATCCGGGGCGCGATGTCGACCCAGGAGGGGTTCGGCAAGATCCTGGGCGAGATCGCGAAGACGGACTCGGCGCTCGCCGACCGGATCGTGACGGCCTCGCCGGACGTGACGGTCTCGACCAACCTCGGGGCCTGGGTGAACGCCCGCGCGCTCTTCTCCCGCGACCCGCGCTCGGACGTCTTCCAGGACATGAAGCTGATGAGCGCCCAGCGCTGGCACGGCGGACCGGAGGGGCAGCACTTCGAGCTGGGGATCGCCGAGAACAACCTCTTTCTCATGCTGGCCGCCCTCGGCCTGTCCCACACCCTGTTCGGCGAGCGGCTGATCCCGGTCGGCACCCTCTACGACCCGTTCATCAAGCGCGGGCTCGATGCCCTCAACTACGCCTGCTACCAGGACGCCCGATTCATCCTGGTGGCGACGCCCTCCGGCATCACGCTCGCGCCCGAGGGCGGGGCCCACCAGTCCATCGCCACCCCCCTCATCGGCATGGCCCAGGACGGGCTCGCGAGCTTCGAGCCCACCTTCGTGGACGAGCTCGCCGTCATCATGGAGTGGGCCTTCGACTACGTGCAGCGGGACGGGCCGACGGCGAAGGGCGCCTGGGCGCGGGACGAGACAGGGGGCTCGGTCTACCTGCGCCTGTCGACCCGCCCCGTGGATCAGCCCGCCCGCACGCTCGACGACGCGGCGCGGGACGCGATCATCCGGGGCGGCTACTGGATGCGGCCGCCGCGGGAGGGAGCGCAGCTCGCGATCGCCTACACGGGCGCCGTCGGCCCGGAGGCGGCGACGGCCATGGGCGACGTCCTGTCCTGCTTCCCCGGCGCGGGCCTCCTCGCCGTCACCTCGGCGGACCGGCTCCACGCGGGCTGGCAGGCGGCGCGGCGGGCGCGGCGCCACGGGGAGGACGCCGTCTCCCACGTGGAAGGGCTCCTCGCCCCCCTCGCCCGGGACGCGCGGATCGTGACGGTGGTGGACGGCCACCCGGCCACGCTCTCCTGGCTCGGCAGCGTGCGCGGCCACCGCACGGAGGCCCTCGGGGTGGAGCACTTCGGCCAGACCGGCACCATCGACGACCTGTACCGCCACTACGGGCTCGACCCGGCCACCATCGTGCGCGCCGCCTTCACCTGATCGCGGCCCGCCGCCCGGAGCCGCCCGGTCACGGCCGGTCGGTGGCGACGACGCCGGCGTCGTGGAGGCGGGCGATCTCCCCCTCCGCGTAGCCGATCTCGGACAGGATGGCGTCGGTGTGCTCGCCGAGGAGGGGGGCACGGCGCGGCGCCACCCGGGCGAATGCGCCGAAGGCGACGGGAGAGCCCGGCACCGGGTAGCGGCCGATGCCCGGCTGGTCGAGGACGGCCATCATGGGGTTGTCGGTGGAAAAGTCCGGGTCCTCGGCCACCGCCTCCCGGAAGGTGCGGTAGCGCGAGAAGGTGACGCCGCCTTCCGCGAACGGCCCCGCCACATCCTCGAAGGTGCGCGCGGAGAACCACGGCTCCAGCACGGCGGTGATCTCGCGCCGCGCCAGCCAGCGGTTCCCCTCCTCGCCGAGGTCGAGGCCGAGGCGGCTTCCCAAGGCGGCCATCGCCTCGCCCGTCTCCGTCACCTTCAGTAGGTTGTCCCACTGGCGGCGGGTGAGAGCGACCACCATCACCCGCGCCCCGTCCTTGAGGAGAAAGTCGTCGGCATAGGCGCCGAATAGGCCGTTGCCCGCCCGCGGCCGGTCCGTCCCGTTCACCACCGCCTCGCCGACGATGCCGAGGTCCCCGGTGACGGCGACGGCGGTGTCCTTCAGCGAGAACTCCACGAGCTGCCCCTCGCCGGTGCGCAGCCGGTGACGCTCGGCCGCCATCAGGGAGAGCGCCGCCTTCTGCCCGGCGATGAGGTCGAAAGCGGGAAGGGCGTGGCCGACCGGCTCCTCGAAGCCCTCCGGGCCCGTGGCAAAGGGAAAGCCGACGGCCGGGTTCACCGTGTAGTCCACCTGGGGCCCGCCCCGCCGGTCGCCCGTGAGGGAGACCATGACGAGGTCGGCCCGCCGCTCGGCGAGCGCCGGGTAGTCGAGGAAGCCGCGGGCGCGCAGGTTGGTCATGAACAGGCCCCTCCCCTCGCCGGGCGCGGTCACGAGGCGGGCGAGGATCTCCCGGCCCTCGGGCGCCTTCATGTCGACGGCGATGGAGCGCTTGCCCTTGTTGAGCCCGGCCCAGAACAGGCTCCGCCCCGCCGCCGTCACCGGCCAGCGGTGGTGGTCGAGCCCGCCGCCGATCGGGTCGAATCGGATCACGTCCGCCCCCATCTGGGTGAGCGTCATGCCCGCGAAGGGGATCGCCACGAACGCGCTCCCCTCCACCACCGTGAGGCCCGCGAGGATCCCCGCCATGGCCGTCCCTCCCCTGTCGTTCTTGGTTGAGCCGCCGCGCGGCGACCGCGCACAGCATTCGTCGCGGCAAGCCGGCGGTCAATCGGGGCGGGCCGCAACGCGCCTTTGCCGGATCGGCCTCACCGGCGCCCGGCGAGGAAGTCCACGAAGGCGCGCACCCGCGGCACGTGCTGGCGCCCGGGCGGCATCAGGGCGGTGATCGGCACCCGCTCGGAGGCGTGGACGTCCTCGAGGAGGGGGACGAGGCGGCCGTCCGCGACGGCGTCGTCCACGAGGAAGCTCGCCAGGCGCCCGATCCCGAGCCCGGCGAGGGCCATGTCGAGGATGACGACGGCGCTGTCGCACAGGACGTGGGTCTCCACCGGGACCGCCACGGCCCGGCCGTCGATCCGGAACGGCCACTCCGACAGGCGCGAGAACCCGGCGATGCCGAGGAGGGTGTGGCCGGCGAGATCCCCCGGCCGCCGTGGCGTGCCCCGCCGGGCGAGGTAGTCGGGGCTCGCGAAGATCACCCGCCGCGCCTCGCCGAGGTTGCGGGCGATGAGGGTCGAATCGCCGAGCGGCCCGGTGCGGATCGCGACGTCCACCTGCTCGCCGACCACGTCGATCCGCCGGTCGGCGACGGACAGGGCGAGGCGCACCTCCGGGTAGCGCTCGTGGAAGGCGGGCAGGAGCGGGGCGAGGCGGTGCCGGGCGAAGGCCGTTCCCGTGTTGACCTTCAGGAGGCCGCGCGGGCGGCCGCGTCCGGCCGTCACCTCCGCCTCGGCCGCCTCGATGGCGGCGAGGATCTCCCGCCCGCGGGCGAGCAGCGTCTCCCCTTCCTGGGTGAGGACGAGACGGCGGGTGGAGCGTTCGAGGAGACGCACGCCGAGCCGCTCCTCGAGGCGGCTCACCGCCTTCGACACGCCCGACGGGGAGAGGGCCGTGCCCTCCGCGGCGGCGGCGAAGCTCCCCTCCTCCACGACGCGGACGAACAGGGCGATCTCGTCGGACGGGGCGCGGACATTCATGACCTGGCGTCCGGACTGAACGGAACGGCGCCCCGATTATAGATCATGGCGAAGGCAATAGAACAGGGAGCGCGGCAATCCCGCCGCGACGGAGCGAGCCATGAGCCAGCGCACCCACCCGGCCCGCGGGCCGGACGACATCCGCCGCCGGCCCGACGGGTCCATCGACCTCGACCACTACCGCCGCGCCGCCCGGGTGGCGCGCGCCGGTGCCCTGCGCGCCACGTTCGCCGGGATCGGCGCGGCCCTCGCCGCGGTGCTCTCCGGGCGCGGCCGCGATCCGGGCGGGGCGGCCGGGCGCTGCGAGGCCGGCTGACGGTGCTCAGGCCGCCTCGGGCGGTGGGAGGAAGTCCACCTCGTGGCGGGCGGCGAGCGCCACCACCTCCGCCGGGTCCGGCTCGGGGAGGTTGTGGATCGCCCAGAACAGGTCGTAGAGGCGCCGGGTCGGCGAGACCCAGAAGAGGCTCTTCGCGTCGGCGTCCGACTTGTTGAAGATGCCGTGGGGGATGCCCCGCGGCAGGCGGATGAGGTCGCCCGAGACGGCGAACGTCTCCTCCCCGCCGAGGACGAGGTCGTAGCGGCCCTCGAGGACGTAGATGAACTCGTCCTGCGTCGGGTGGATGTGGGGCGGCACGAAGGTGCCCGGCGGGAAGGTGGCGTGCCAGGAAAAGCTCGCCTCGGTCAGCTGCTTCGGCACGTAGGTCTGGCCGAGGATGTTCCAGCGGATCCCGTCGATCCCCTCGCCCGCCTTCGTCACGCCCGCCGTCATGGTCATCGCGCTCTCGCTCCCCGCACCCGCGCCGTCCGCGCGTCCGGCATTGTCTTCCACCCGCCGTCCGCCTTGTCCAGCCGCCCGGCCCGGCTGGGCCGAGGCCGCGGCGCGCGCATGGCAGACCTGCGGCACTGGAAGAAGACCGGCGGCACACGGAAGCGTTTTCGGGCAGGCGTGGTCGCCCCGGCGAGACGGGAAGATGATGATTTGCTTCATCATTCGCACGGTTAAGCACGCCGGCCCCGACCGACCGCCGGCGGGCGAATTGCGCTGATCAACCCTGAAACCCTTGATCTGGCGCAATGCGGCGACGGCGCGAAACGGAAATGTTAATTGAAAATGAATGCGGCCGTTCCCATGTGCGGGGCCGCGGACGCAGAAACGGCGCGAAAAGCGCGAACGTCTGGTTGAGGTACGTGTTCAGGGAGTGAGTTCGATGGGCGGCATGCGTTGGATCTTCCTTGCCGGGGCGGCTGCACCGCTGGCGGGTGTCGTCCTGGCCTTCACCGTCTTCGACCGGCCGTCCGTCGATGACTACATCGAGATGCCCGTCGCCCGCGCCGGTGCGCCGGTGGCGGCGGTCGCGGCCGACCTGCCGCCCGCGCCGCAGGACGGTGTCCGCGTCGTCGGGCCCCACCGCGTGGCGGACGTGCAGCCGGCGGCGGGCAGCGTCGCCAAGACGAACACCGACCGCCTGCCCCCGTCGGCCATCGCCGACCCGGTCACGTCGCGGGTGGAGATGACCGACGGCAAGGCCGTGGTCGTGCGCGAGAGCGGCGAGGAGGGGGTCGTCCTCATCCGCGTCGACCCGGTGCACCGGACCACGGAGATAGGGAGGGGCACCGGCGTTCCCGCCGTCGCGGTGGAGCGGGACGCGGGCGGCGCGGTCGTCGCCGCCGAGGTGACCATGGGGCGGGACAAGGCCCGCTCGGTCCTGATCGAGGCGCTCGAGAGCCCGGCGGAAGTCGCCAACGCGGTCTTCTTCCGCAGCGACCTCTCCGAGGCGATCCCGGCGGTGACCGCCCACTGACGAGGCCGCACCCGGCCCCACCGATCGGTTCCCGAGGCGCCGCGGCCCCCGCCGCGGCGCCTTTTCATTCGCCCGTCTCGAAGCGGCCGAAGGCGCCGCGGCAGAACAGCAGCGGCTCCCCGTCCTGCCGGTAGCCGTAGCGCTCCACCGCGCCGAGGAAGATGACGTGGTCGCCCCCGTAGTAGCGGAAAGCGTTCCGGCACTCGAACGTGGCGATCACGTCGTCGAGGATGGGCGCGCGGCCGAGCCCCTCGCCGCAGGCGATGTCCCGGAACTTGTCGTCCGAGGGTTTGGAGAAGTGGACCGCGAGGTCCTCCTGCTCCACCGACAGGACGTTGACGGCGAAGTGGCTCGCATCCTGGAAGACGGGCAGGCTCGGCGCGTAGATGCCGAGCGACCACAGGACGAGCGGCGGATCCAGCGAGACGGAGCTGAAGGAGTTGGCCGTCAGCGCCACGCGCTGCCCGTCCTCCCCGCGCGCGGTGATGACCGTCACCCCCGTGCCGAACGAGCCGAGGGCGCGGCGAAAGTCGCGCGTGTCGATCCTGTCGCCGTCCATCAGCCCGTCGTCGGAAGGGTGGCAAGGGCCGCGTGCGGCCAGCCCCCGGATACGACGGGGGCGGCGGCCGTGTCCATGGCGCGTGTCACAGGATGGGGTTGTCCGGTTCGAGGCCGAGGGCGACGCGCCCGTAGGCCGCACCCGCCGCGTCGAAGTTGAGGCCCGCGTGGGCGGCGATGGCGTGGGCGTCGCGGAACTGGCGCTGGCGCAGGGCATCGCCCCGGAGCGCCCCGGCCCCGCCCGCGGCGAAGGCGATGTCCACCGCCTCCCGGGCGAGACGGGCGGAGAACGCACCGTCCCGCAGGAAGCGCACCTTTTCCGCCATGGTGGGCGCGCGACCCGCGCGGGCATCGTCCATCGCCTCCCCGCAGATGGTGCGCATGACGCGCCGCGCCGCGTCCACCCGGGCGGCGGCCTCGGCGATCTTCAGCTGCGTCGACTGGTAGTCCGACACGCGGGCGGAGGTGACGCGGGAGGCGCGGTGGCTGCTCTCGGCCACGAAGTCGGCGACCGCCCCGCGCGCGTTGCCGAGGGCGACGCCCGCGAAGCCGAACGGCAGGAGCGCGAACACCGGCAGGCGGTAGAGCGGGGCCGGGTTCCTCGCCGCGCCGGGCGCCGCGCAGCCCCTGAGGTCCTCCGCCGCGACCGTCATGGCGGCGGGCACGGCGAGATCCTTCACGCCCACCTCGCGGGAGCCGGTCGCCTTCAGGCCCATCACGTCGAGGGGCCAGCCGAGGGTGGTCTGCGCCCGCGGCACGAGGAACAGCCGGTACTCGCGGGTCTCGAAGGAGGCGTCGAGGCCGACGACGGCGGCGAGGATCACGAAGTCCGCGCTCGCCACCGCCGAGGCCAGCGGCCAGGCGCCCGACAGGCGATAGCCGTCCCCCTCCGGATAGGCCCGGCCCGAGGCGAAGACGAAGGAGCCCGCGATCCGCGCCGCCCGGTCCTGCCCGAAGACCCGCTCCTGGGCGGCGGGCGGGAAGAGGGCGAGCACGAAGCGGTGGCTCGCGAGGGCGGCGAAGGTCCAGGCGGTGGAGGCGCAGGCGGTGCCGAGCGCCTCCGCCACGTCCACGAGGGCGACGTAGTCGAGCTCCGCCCCGCCCGCGGCGGCGGGCGTCACCACGTCGAGGAGGCCCGCGTCCTGGAGGTCGGCGAGCGTCTCCGCCGGGACCTCGCCGGCCGCCTCGGCCGCCGCCGCGCGCGCCTGCAGGGTCGGCGCCAGCGCCTCGGCCACGGCGACCGTCTCGCCGATCCGCCGCGCCATCGCCTCCCGCTCGCCCGTCACCCCGTCCTCGCCGGCGGCCCTCATCGGGCACCCTCCTTGTCGTCCGGAACGACCCGAGTGATCGCCGCCCGGACCGCCCCCGGTCAAGGCCGCCCCGCTCCGTCCGGCGGAATGCGACCGCGGGGAAAGCGCGCCTCGACCGCAAGGCCCGGCGCCGCGTCGGCGAGGACGAGCATGCCCCCGTGGTAGCTCACCACCGCCTTCACGAGGGAAAGGCCGAGCCCCGCGCCCGGGGCCGAGCGGCTCTTCTGGAGGCGCACGAAGCGGCCCGTCACCCGCTCCCGGTCCGCGGCCGGAATGCCCGCCCCGTTGTCGGCGACGCGGATCGTCACGAAGCGATCGTCCGCCCGCACCGACAGGCGGATCACGGGTTCGCCCGCCGCGGTCGCCGCGCCGTACTTGATCGCGTTGTCGAGGAGGTTCGCCACCATCGGGCGGACGAGCTCCCGGTTGATGGGCGCGACGAGGGTGCCGGGCGCGTCCACATCGAGGCGGGCGCCCGCCTCCTCGGCCACCGGCTCGTAGAGTTCGGCCATGTCGCGCACCACCGCCATCACGTCGCCCGAGACGATCCGCGTCTCGGTGGAGACGGACTCCACCCGCGCGATCATGAGGAGGGCGTCGAAGGTGCGGATGAGCGCCTCCGATTCCTCGATGACGCCCGAAAGCAGGGCCTCCGTCTGCGCGTCGGGTGCGCCTTGGGTCCTCAGGCGCTCCTCTATCCGGTTGCGCAGGCGCGTGAGCGGGGTCTTGAGGTCGTGGGCGATGTTGTCCGACACGTCGCGCAGCCCCGCGTCGAGCTGGGCGATGCGGTCCAGCATGGCGTTCACGGAGGCGGCGAGGCGGTCGAACTCGTCGCCCGAGCCGTCCTCCGGCAGGCGCTCGCCGAGGTTGCCGGCCACGATCCGCCGGCCCGACAGGGCGATGGCGTCGATCTTCCTCAGCACCTTGCGGGAGACGAACAGGTAGCTGCCGAGGGCGAGGAGCGCGACGAGCACGAGCGCCCCCGCGATCGCCCGGCGGATGATGGTCCCGAACTCAAGCCGCTCCTCGATGTCCCGCCCGACGAGGAGGCGGAAGCCCCCGGGCAGGACGAAGATCCGCGCGATCGCCCGCCGCTCGCCGCCCGCCCGCTCCGGCCCGCCCTCGCCGGCGAGGAGGCGCGTGTAGCGCACGGGGAAGGTCTCCTCCGCCGTCACCACCTTCGCGTCCGACGACAGGTCCGCGATGTTGCCGGAGATGCGGTTTCCCGCGAAGTCGGTGAGGAGGTAGAGGCTCGCCCCCGGGCGGATCGAGCGCCGCTCCACCCCGCGCACGAGGCCGACGACGCCCGCCGCCCGGTACTCCTCGGCGAGGGAGCGGATCTCCGCCTCGATCGCCTCGCGCATCTGCCGGTCGATGAGCTCGATGGTGGCGACGGCGATGAACAGGATGAGCCCCGCGGACGCCGCCGCGAAGATGGTGAGGAAGACGAGGACGAGCCTCATCGCGGTGGAGCGGAGCATCATCGCAGGTCCCTGCGGCGCGGCGGCCGCGGCGGGCGGCGTCAGGCGCGGCCGGGCGAGCGGATCATGTAGCCCGACCCGCGCACGGTCACGAGGAGCGGCGGGTCGAAGCCCTTGTCGATCTTTCCCCTCAGCCGCGATATGTGGACGTCGATCACGTTGGTCTGCGGGTCGAAGTGGTAGTCCCAGACGTTCTCGAGTAGCATGGTGCGCGTCACCACCTGGTCGGCGTGGCGCATCAGGTACTCGAGGAGGCGGAACTCCCGCGGCTGCAGGTTGATCGCCTTGCCCGCGCGGGAGACGGTGTGGGCGAGGCGGTCGAGCTCCAGGTCGCCGACGCGGTAGCTGGTCGCCACCTCCATGGGCTGCTGGCGGCGTCCGAGCACCTCGACGCGGGCGAGGAGCTCGGTGAAGGCGTAGGGCTTGGGCAGGTAGTCGTCGCCGCCCGCCCGGAGCCCCTTCACCCGGTCGTCCACCTGGCCGAGGGCGGACAGGACCAGGATCGGCGTGTGGTCGCCGGCCTTCCGGAGCGCCTCGATGACGGCGAGGCCGTCGAGGCGCGGCAGCATCCGGTCGAGGATCAGGAGGTCGTAGGCACCGGCGCGCGCGGCGGCGAGGCCTGCTTCCCCGTCGGCTTCCACGTCCACCGTGTGGCCCGCCTCCGTCAGTCCGCGGCGGATGTAGTTCGCCGCTTCCGCGTCGTCCTCCACGAGCAGGATGCGCATCGCCCCGTCCGGCCCCCGTCCATCATGGGGCCTGCGATACAGGAAACGGCGGGCGGAAAGAACCGCCCGCCGCCCCGTCCGGAGCCGTTCGCCGGCCGCTGGAGGGTCAGGCCGCGTCGAGGGGGAGCGCGACGAAGCGCACCTGGTCGCCCGACTGGACCTTGAGGAGAACGTTCTTGCGCCCCTCCTCCTCGGCGGCAGACATCTGCCGCTCGAGCGCTTCGGTGGAATCCACCGGCTCGCCGCCCGCCGACAGGATCACGTCGCCGGTCCTGAGGCCGCGTTCGGCGGCCGGCCCTTCCGGGTCAACCTCGAGGATGGCGAGGCCCTCGCCACCCATCTCCATGCTCGCCGCCGGGGCGAGGCGCAGGCCGAAGGTGGTGAGCGCCTCGCCGGGGCTGCCGGCGTCGGCCCGCTCGGTGGCGGCCGCGAGGCGGCCGAGCTCGACCGCGAAGGTGCGCTCCTCGCCGTCGCGCGCGACGGTGATCTCGGCCACCGAGCCCGGCTCCATCGTGGAGATGGTGCGGGCGAGGTCGCGCGGGTCCTCCACCGGTTCGCCGTTCACGGCGAGGATCGCATCGCCCGCCTCGAGGCCCGCCTCGTCGGCGGGGCTGCCCTCCTGCGGCTCCACCACGAGGGCGCCCGCGGCCTCGGCGAGGCCGAGGCTGTCGGCGATCTCCGGCGTGATCGGCTGGATCTGCACGCCGAGCCAGCCGCGGGTGACGGCGCCGTCGTCCTTCAGGTCCTCGATGACGGTCTCGGCGATCGCGGCCGGAATCGCGAAGCCGATCCCCACCGAGCCGCCCGAGGGCGAATAGATGGCGGTGTTGACGCCCACCACCTCGCCGTCGAGGTCGAAGGTGGGTCCGCCCGAGTTGCCGCGGTTGATGGGCGCGTCGATCTGGATGAAGTCGTCGTAGGGCCCCGCGCCGATCTCGCGGCCGCGCGCGGACACGATGCCGGCCGTCACGGTGCCGCCGAGGCCGAACGGGTTGCCGACCGCCATCACCCAGTCGCCGACCCGCACGGGCTCGGCGTCGTCGTCGTTGAAGGTGACGAACGGGAAGGCGCGGTCCGCGTCCACCTTCAGGAGGGCGAGGTCGGTCTTGTCGTCGGTGCCGATGACCTCCGCCTCGAAGGTGTCGCCCGAGCCGAGCACCACCTCCACCTTGGAGGCGCCGTCGACCACGTGGTTGTTCGTCACCACGTAGCCGTCCTCGGAGATGAAGAAGCCCGAGCCCTGGCCCATGGAGAACTGCCGGCGCTGCGGGCGCTCGGGGCGCTCGCCGTCGTCGTCGCCGAAGCGGTCGTTGAAGAAGCGCTCGAAGGGCGTGCCCTCGAGCGGGTTGTCGCCGCCGCCGAAGGGCGAGACGCCGCCGAAGCTCGAAAGCCGCGAGCGCGGCTCGCCGGTGACGCGGACCGACACGACGGCGGGGCTCACCCGCTCCACGATGTCGGCGAAGGTCGGCACCTGGGGCCGCACCACGTTCTTCGACAGGTTCTCGGCCTGGGCGGGCGCGGTGTTGCCGAGAAGGTCGGCACCGAAGGCGCCGGCCGCGCCGAGCGCGACCGTTCCGACGGCGAGGCCGGCGTAGCGCACGGCGCGGACGCGCAGGGGCTTTCTCGAATGGGTGTCCGTCATGGAGACCTCGATCCTCGGGTTGTCGACGGGCCGGCCGGACTCCCGACGTCCGGCGGGCACGTTCGTCCCCGGCAATCTAGGACGGGCAAGCTTACCGCCGCCTGTCCGCCACATGACGATTTGGTAAGGTTGGACGCCCGTCCTCAGCCCCTGGCCTCGCCCGCGGGTACCTCCAGGGTGACGACGGCGGCGCCCGCGGCCAGCGTCTTCTTCACCGGGCACTTGCCGGAGATCTCCACGAGGCGGGCGCGCAGCTCCGGATCGTCGGTGCCGCGGATGGCAAGGCGCACCTCGAAGCGGTCCACCTTGCCCTCGCGGGCGCGGATCTCCTCGATGCAGTCCTCGCAGTCGGCGGCGTGCACCTTGTCGTGGCGGACGTCGACGTCGAAGGACAGGCCCTCGAGCTTCTTGCGGTCGGCGTACATGCGCAAGGTCATGGAGGTGCAGGCGGCGAGCGCCATCGACAGGTAGTCGTAGGGCGTCGGCCCCTGGTCGCCGCCGCCGACGCTCGCGGGCTCGTCGGCGATCATGGCGTGGCGGCCGACGGCAAGGGCGGTCTCGTAGCGCCCGCGCCCGGTCTCCCGGGCGGTGACGCCGGCGATCTCCTGCGCGCCCATGGCCGGCGCCTCCCGGCGGGGCGGCAGCGCCGGCAGGTAGCGGGAGGCCCAGGCGGCGATCACGTGGGCGGCGTAGCGGGCGTCCTCGTGGCGGGACAGCAGGTGGTCGGCCTCGTCGAGGGACACGAAGCTCTTCGGGTGGCGGGCGGCGACGAACAGGCGGGTGGCGTTGTCGATCCCGACCTGGGCGTCCTTCGGCGCGTGCAGGACGAGGAGGGCGCGCTTCAGCCCCTTCGCCGCGTCCTCCAGGCGGTGGCCCTCGAGGTCGTCGAGGAACTGCTTGCGGATGGTGAAGGTGCGCCCCGCGAGGGAGACCTCGGCCTCGCCCTCGCTCTCGATGCGCTCGAGGTGGGCGGCGAAGTTCTCCTTCACGTGGGCGGCGTCGGCCGGGGCGCCGATGGTGGCGACGGCCTTCGCCTCGGGGATAGCGGCGGCGGCGGCGACGACGGCCGCCCCGCCGAGGGAGTGGCCGACGAGGAGGGCGGGCGCGGCGAGCCTCTCGCGCAGCCAGTCGGCGGCGCGCACGAGGTCGGCGACGTTGGAGGAGAAGTTGGTGGAGGCGAACTCGCCTTCCGACGAGCCGAGGCCGGTGAAGTCGAAGCGAAGGACCGCGATGCCGAGGGCGGCGAGCTCGGAGGCGATGATGCGGGCGGCGAAGATGTCCTTCGAGCAGGTGAAGCAGTGGGCGAAGAGGGCCGTCGCCCGCACCTCGCCCGCGGGCACGTCGAGGCGGGCGGCGAGCCGCGCCCCGTCCCCGCCCGGAAACTCCACCTTGCCCCCCTGCGGCCGTGCCATCGCTGCCTCCCGCGTGCCGGTGCGCCCTCCGCGTCTCGATAGCCGACGCCGCCCCCGCTGAACAGTCACGACCGGGCGAGCGCGCGGGCCCGGCGCTGGCGAAAGCGGCGCGCCCCGCCCCGCCCCGACGCGGGCGATCGTCCGCCGCTCCCGCCGGACGGGATCGCGGGCGGGGCGCCCCCTCCCGCCGGCGCCCGCGGATCGATGCACCCGCGGTCATGCCGGAACGCGGCGCGGGGACATGGCCGGCCCGTCTTGCGGGAAGGATCCGCGAGCTTCCGAAGGCGGGGAGCGGCCGGCGAAACCGCGTGGCCCCGCAGCGGGAGCCGCGGCCCCCGCGCGGGGGACCGGCGCCGGTCACGCCCGCGGGTGGGCGCTCCGCCAGGCCGCCATCAGGCCCGCGGCGTCGACGGCCGCGTAGCCCTGCGTGGTGGACAGGCGCGCGTGGCCGAGAAGCTCCTGGATCTGGCGCAGGTCAGCGCCCGCGCCGAGGAGGTGGGTGGCGAAGGAGTGGCGCAGGGCGTGGGGCGTCGCGCTCGCGGGAAGGCCGAGGGCACCGCGCAACCGCGCCGTCAGCCGCTGGATCGCCCGCGCCCCGAGCGGCCCGCCCCTGACGCCGCGGAAAAGGGGTGCGTCCGGCGGTGCGCCGGCCGCCTGGCGGGCGAGGTGCGCCTTAAGGCCCGCCCGCACCACCGGCAGGAGCGGGACGATCCGCTGCCGCCCGCCCTTCCCGGTGACGCGCAGGGTGTCGCCGCCGCCCCGCACGTCGCCGACGGTGAGGGAGAGCGCCTCGCCGATGCGAAGGCCCGCCCCGTAAAGGAGAAGGAGGACGGCGGTGTCGCGGGCGGCGATCGCGGGATCGTCCGCGTCGGCGGCGGCCTCCTCGAGGAGCGCGCCCGCCTCCTCGGGCGAGACCGGGCGCGGCAGGCGGCGACCGGCCTTCGGCGTCGCGACCGCCCGCGCGGCGGCGGCGTCGAAACCGTCGGCCACCTCGCAGTGGGCGAGGAAGGAGCGCACGCCCGCCAGCACCCGCCCGAGGGAGCGCGGGGCAACGCCCGCCCGCCGCCGGTCGGCAAGGAAGGCGCGGTAGTCGGCGACGCGCAGGGCCGCGAGATCCTCGAGGGACGGCGGGCCGCCGAGGTGGCGGGCGAGGAAGGCGAGGAACTGTCGGGTGTCGCGCTCGTAGGCCTCCACCGTCCGGGCCGACAGGCGGCGCCGGTGCTCGAGGGCGGCGAGCCAGTCCGCCCGCCGCGCCGCCACGTCCGCCCCCATGGGCACGAGGTCCGTCCCGGTCATCGCCTCCCTCCGTTCCTCCCGGAGGGTTCTGAGGGAAACGGCCCCGCCTGACGGAACCGTTGAGACGGCCGCTCACATTGCGCCGACCGGGGCCGAACCGGGTCCCGCCGGCCGCGCCCGGGAAGCGGCCACGTCTTCCGCCGCAGCCCCTTCCCTTCTCCTTGAGCGCGGCAGGGGCCGGGCGACGGGCGCGGCAG
>CAZJNX010000010.1:0-41240 GCA_964547415.1 uncultured Hyphomicrobiales bacterium | reverse complement strand
CTCCGGCGGCACCAACATCTATCCCCGCGAGGTGGAGGAGGCGCTGCTCGAGCATCCGGGCATCGCCGAGGTCTCCGTCATCGGGCTGAAGGACGCGGAGTGGGGCGAGGTGGTGGCCGCGTGCTACGTGCCGGCGGCGGGTGCCGACCCGGCCCCGGCGGAGCTCGACGCCTTCCTGCTGGAGCGCATCGCCCGCTTCAAGCGCCCGAAGGCCTGGTTCCGCCACGCCGAACTGCCGAAGAACAACTACGGCAAGGTCCTCAAGACGGCCCTCAGGGAAATGCACGGCCGCGGCGGCCGCGACGGCCCCGCCGCATCGACGCCGGGGCGCGGCTGACGGCCCGTCGGACCCGCCCCCGCCGCCGGTTGCGCGCCGGCGGAGGCCGAACCCGGCACGCACCCGGTCCCGCCGCCGATCCTGTCCGTGCGCCCGTCCCCCGTGTCTTCACGGGCAGGATCGTGCGGATGCGTCGTCGAAATTCCGGCCCGGTGCGTGTTCGGCGATATCCGCACAAGTCTTGCCCGGTCATCGATGCGTCGTTGGGCGACGGCGGACGGTGCCGACGTCGCCCGATCCGTCCGCCATCTTCCATGGGTGTGTTGTCGTCTCGCTGACATACGGAGGTTGTATCGCTTCCAGCGGGGGTAGCGCTGGACGACGGCGCAGGACGGACATCGGGGCGATCGCACATGGAACTGACCGAAGGTTCGGGCGGACCGGCCGCGGCGCGCAAGCCCGTGCCCGCGCAGGACGACGGCGGCCGTGCGGCGAGCCAGCCCTGGCGCGCGGCGGGAGAGCCGCTTCCCGATGACGTGCGCCACTACTGGCACCTCGACCGTGCCCACGGCGGCGATCCCGCGCTCGTGATCAACTACTCGGTCGAGATTCTCGGGCAGGTGGATCCTGCGGCGGTCGCCGCCGCATTCGCGGCGGCGGTTGCGGAGGAGCCGGCGCTGAGGGTCTGCTTCCCCCTCGTCGACGGCGAGCCGCGCGTGGCGGAGCGGGCCGACCGGTCGCCGCCGCCGTTCGAGGTGGTGGACCTCGCCGGAGCGGGCTGCGAAGCCGACACGGTCTGGGCCCGCCGGATCCGGGCGGAGTACGAGCGGCCGTTCGACGTGACACAGGGTCCGCTCTATCGCCTCCTGTGGTTCTCCATGGGGGAGGGTCGCGCCGTCTTGTCCGTGGTCGCCCATCACGCGGCGAGCGACCTGCGTTCCATCATCCTCCTGATCTGGCGCGTTCTGGGTGCCCGGCCGCCGGCGCCCGGACAGGCCGGCGGCCCGTTCCGCCTGCCGGCGACCGCGCGGCGCGGACGGGAGGACGAGGCCAATCGCGCCTACTGGCGGCGGCGTCTCGGCGAGATCGACCTGTCGCCGGCCTTCGGCGAGACCGCCGGGCGGACCCACCGGCGGGCCTCGTCCCTCGCGATCTACGTGCCGTCCGCGCTGAGGGACGCGGTGTTCGCCTTCGCCGATCGCACGGCGACTATGGCGGGCACCGTCCTCGGCACCGCCTTCCGGGTGTTCCTGGGCGACCTGTCGAAGCGGGAGAGCTTCCCCCTCCTCAACGCCCTCGACACGACCCACCGGGAGAACCGCCACCGCCTGCACCTGGCGGCCGTGCCGGTTCCGATCGAGGGCAAACTTTCGCCGGAGCGCTCCTTCCTGGAGGCGCTGGACGACACGGGCCAGCAGACGCGGGCGGCCCTCCGCCACCGGCGGATCGGGATCGACGTGCTGGCCGGCCTCGCCCCGCCGCACCGCCGCTACGCCCCGGAGTTGATGTTCAGCTTCCTCGAGCAGCCCGCGGCGCCGGCCGGCCTCGTCGTCCGGCCCCGCGAGATCTGCCGACCCGCGACCGACTTCGAGCTCGCCCTGTGGGCGGGCAGCGACCCGGAGCGCACGTTTCTCATGTGGTGTCTCGAGGGGAACGCCGAGCGCTTCTCGGCGACCGCGCTCGAGACGCTGGCGGCCCGGTTCGAGACGCTGCTCGGCGCCCTCCTCGCCTCGCCGGACCGTCCCGTGGGGGACGTCGCGGCAACGCTCGCGCCCGCCCCGCCGCCGGAAGGGTGGCAGGGCCCGACCGTGCGCATCGCCTCCAACGTGGTGGACGCGCCGCTGGCGCCGCACCTGTCGGCGTGGGCCGACCGGCTCGGCATGGCCGTGCGCTTCTCCTTCGCGGGGTTCGACCAGGTGTTCCGGGAGCTCCTCGACCCGGCGAGCGAGATGCGCGGCAACGCCCGGGGCCTTGCCGTCGTCCTCTTCAAGGCGGACGCGGGCGGGGCGGGCCGGCCGGGCGAGGTGGCGGCGCGGCTCGAGGAGCTCTCCGAGCGGATCGCGGAGGCGGCGCCGTCGCTCTCGACGCCCCTTCTCCTGGTGCTCGCGCCGGTCGATCCGGCCTTCCTCGAGGAGCCGGGGCGGGCGGGCGAACTCTTCGACGCGGAGGCGCGGCTCGCCGCGCGGCTTTCCGGGATCGCTGGCGTCACCGTCCTCGAACGCGGGACGGTCCAGCGCCACGACCGGCCGTCCGCGCCGTGGCGGCCCGGCGCGGCGGCGCGGGCGGCGTCGATCCCCTGCGAGGACGCGGGGTTCGCGATCCTCGCCACGCGGATCGTCCGCTTCGCCCACGAGACGCTGCGGCGGCCCGTCAAGGTGGTGGTGGCCGACTGCGACAACACCCTGTGGGGCGGGGTGGTCGGCGAGGACGGGGTGGAGGGTCTCCGCCTCGGGCCCGGGCACCTCGCCCTTCAGCGCCGGCTGAAGGAGGCCGTGCGGCGCGGCCTCGTCCTGTGCCTCGCCTCAAAGAACATCGAGGAGGACGTCCTGTCCGTCTTCGCCCGACGGCGCGACATGATCCTGACGCGGGAGGACGTGACGCTCCTCAAGGTGGACTGGCGGGCGAAGTCCGAGAGCATCCGCGAGATCGCGGCCGAACTCGACCTCGCCCCCGAGGCGATCGTGTTCCTCGACGACAACCCGGCGGAGATCGCGGAGGTCTCGCTGGCGCTGCCGGAGGTCGCCGCCGTCGCGGTGGATCCGGACGCGCCGGACTTTCCGGCGTTCGTCGAGGGGCTGTGGCTCCTCGACCGGTCGGCGGTCACCGCGGAGGACGCCCGGCGCAGCCGGATGTACCGCGAGGAGGCCGAACGCAAGAGCGTGCGCCGTGCCGCCGCCGACTACGCGAGCTTCGTCGCGGGACTCGGGATCGTCGCCACCGCGCGGACGCCGGCGGACGGCGAGATCGGGCGCGTCGCCCAGCTCACCGCCCGGACCAACCAGTTCAATCCGTCCCGCCGGCCCTGGAGCGAGGCGGACGTGCGGCGCGTCCTGTCCGATCCGCACGCGCACGTCCTCGTCCTCGACGTGTCGGACCGGTTCGGCAGTTACGGCCTCGTCGGGCTGATCGCCGGCCGGCGGCGTGCAGGCGGCGTCTTCGCGGTCGAGCAGTTCCTGATGAGCTGCCGCGTGCTCGGCCGCGGCGTCGAGCACCGGATGGTGCGCGAGCTCGGCCGCCTCGCCGGCGACATCGGCTGCGGGGCGATCGAGATTCCCCTCGTCGAGACGGCCCGCAACGAGCCGGTGCGCCGGTTCCTTTCCGAGCTGCCGGCCGAGCGTCGGGCGGCGGACGGCGCGTGGGTCGTCTCGATCGCCGCCGGCGATGCGGCGGGCATCGTCTTCGATCCGGCGGCGGCCCGGCGCGCCGTCGAGCGCCACGAGGAAGACCGGCGTGAGGCGCTCGCCGCCGGCGACCCAGCCGAGGGCGCCGGTGCGCTCGTGCGGGACGCGGCGCCTGCCATCGACGGGGCCACCTGGGCCGGCGTTGCCCGGGCGGGCGACGATCCGGGCCGGCTGGAGGCGTTCCTGTTTCCCGAGCGGGCGGTGCCCTCGCACGTCGGCCCGGCCGCGTCGGCCGCTTCGGCCGACCGGCGGGAGCGCTCGGACGGCGTCCCGGACGTCGCGGCGCTCCTGTCGGGGATCCTCGGCGGACGGCCGGTCGACCGGGCGGCGTCCCTCGAGGCGCTCGGCGTCCCGTCCATGGGCGTCATCCGCCTGCTTCTCGCCATCGAGAGCGCGTCGGGGGTGGCGCTGAAGCTCGACGACCTGTCGGTGAGCGCGAGCCCGGCCGACATCGAGGCCCTCATCGCGGCCCGGCTCGCCGGGGCGGCGGCCGGGGACGCCCCGGCGCCGGGGCGGGTGGCGGCCGAGGACGCCCTCGCCGCCATGGCCGACCTGCCGCTCTCCCGCCGGACGGTGCCCGTGGTCCGTGCCAGCGCCGAGCGGCCGGCCGATCCCCCGCGGGACGTCTTCCTCACCGGCGCGACCGGCTTCCTCGGCGGTCACATCCTCGCCGAGCTCCTCGCGGAGACGGACGCCCGCGTCACCTGCCTGTTGCGGGCGCGGGGCGAGGCGGAGGGCCTCGAGCGGGTCGTCGGCAGCCTCCGCGACCGGGGCTTCGGCCACCTCGCGGACGCTGCCCGCGCGCGGGTCCGGCCGATCTGCGGCAGCCTCGAGGCACCGTTCTTCGGCCTCGACCGGGCCCGCTTCCTCGCCCTTTGCTACGGGCTCGACATGGTGATCCACAACGGGGCGAGCGTGAGCTTCACCGCGTCCTACCGCGACATCAGGGCGGCCAACGTCCTCGGCACGCGGACCGCGCTCCACCTCGCCGCCACGGGCCGGCGCAAGACCATGCACTTCGTGTCGACCGTCGCCGTCTTCGACAGCGACGAGTTCCTGGACACCCACGACGTCGCCGAGCACGAGCTGCCGGAGGACCCGGCGCTGTTCCGGGACGCCTACCCCCTCACCAAGTGGGTGTCGGAGCGCCACGTCCTCGCCGCCCGCGCCCGCGGGCTCGATGCCAGCGTCTACCGGCCGGGCAACATCACCGGCGACAGCCGCACGGGCTACTGGATGCCGGGTGACCTGTTCACCCGCGCCCTGAGGGCGGTCGCGCTCACCGGCCTCGTCCCGGACGCGGACATCGCCCTCGACCTCACCCCGGTCGACTTCGTCGCGCGCGGTCTCGTCCGCCTCGCCCTGTCGCGGGACCACCGGGGCGGGGCCTGGCACCTCGTCTCGCCGGTCCGGGTCCCGGCGGCCCGGCTCGCCGACTGGTCGCGGGCGGCCGGGCTCGACGTGCGGCCGGTCCCGCTCCCCGCGTTCGCGGCGGCGGTGAAACGGGTCGCCGCAGCCGACCCCGCCGATCCCGTCGCCGCCCTCGCCATGGTCCTCGCCGGCGGGACCGGCGGCCTCCTCGAGACGGTCGGACGGCGATGCGCCCTCGACCTGCGCCACACGCTCACAGCCCTGCGGGCGGTCGGGGTCGAGCCGCCGGCCCCCTCCGCCGAGGCGTTCGCCCGGGCGGTTGAGCGGCTGATGGCGCGCGGCTACCTGCCGGCCGACACCGGCCGGGCCGCTGCCGAGTGATCCGGTGACCGCGGCCGGGCGCGGCAGGGGCGCGGTGCCCGAGGAGCGCGGCGCACGCTGGCGGATCGCCGTGGTGGTCGGCATCCTCTCGGGGGGCGGGCAGCTGGCCCTCAACGTGACCGTTCCCTCGCTCCCGGGCCTCGCCGCCTCGCTGCACCTCCCCTACGACGCAGTCGCGGCCGGCATCCCGGCCTTCCTCCTCGGCTTCGCCGCGTCCCAGCTCGTGTTCGGAGCGCTCGCGGACCACGGGCGGCCGGTCGCTCTCCTCCTCGCCGGCCTCGCCCTGTTCGCCGCGGCGAGCGCGGCTCTCGCCACCCTCGCGGACCCCCTCGGCCTCGCCCTCGCCCGTGCCGCCCAGGGCTTCGGGATCGGCGCGGCGGTCGCGATCCCGCGGGCACTCCTGCGCGAGTACGCCGCGGCCGGGGACCTCAGGTCCCTGCAGATCCGGGCGAGCACCGTCTTCACGCTCGTGCCGCCGATGGCGATCCTCCTGGGCGCCGGGCTCGCGGCCGCCGACGCCCATCGGCTGGTCCCGGCGGTGCTGGTGGCGGCCGGCGCCGCCTTCCTCGCCATTGCCCTGGCCGCCTTCGGTGGCAGGCCCGCCCCGGCGGGGGGAGCGCCCCTCCTGCCGAGCCTCTGGCGGGCGGCCGGCGGGCTGCCGCGGGTGCTCGCGGCGCCCCTTCTCGTCCGCCGGATCCTCCTCGCCGGCGTCCTCCTCGCCGTGATCCCGGCGACCCTCACCGGCCTGCCGCCCATGCTGGAGCGGGCGGGCGGGACGGCGCTCGTTCTGGTGTACGGCGTCCTCGGACTGGTGCCGTGCATGGCGGCGCTCGTGGCGCTCCGCCTCACGGGCGTCTCCACCGTCCGGATCGCGCGGCTGTCGACCGCCGCGGTGGCGGCGCTCGGGCTTGCGCTCGTCCTCGCGCCCGGGCCGGAAGCCGTGTCGGCGGCCTTCGTCGCGGGGATCGTCGCGCTCTGGTTCGCGGCGGGCGTGGGCGCCGCCTTCCTGAACGGCACGCTGCTCGCCGAGGCGGGCGAAAGGAGCGGAACCGTCTCGGGTCTCCTCGGTGCGCTCCAGATGGCGGTCGGCGCCGCGAGCGCGGCGCTCGTCCCGCTCCTGGCCGGCGGACTGGAGCGGCCCCTGTCGGCGACGATCGCCGTCCTCGCCCTGGCGGCCGTGCTCCTCGCCGTGCGCGACCTCCGCTCGCCCTGAGGCGTTCAGGCGGCTTCGGACGCTTCCGGGCGCGCGCGCCGAAGGCCGCGGCGGCTGCGTTCGACGGCGGCGAGGAGCCGGGCTTCGTAGCGGGCCGACGCGGCCTCCCAGTCGAAGCGCCCGGCCTTGACGGCGCCCGCGCGGCCCAGGCGGTCGCGCAGGGCCGGTCCCTCGAGGAGTGCGGCGAGCTTCGCCGAGAAGTCGGCCCGGTCGCTCGCGGCGAAATGGAGCCCGGTCCCGTCGTGGTCGACGACCTCGGCGAGCCCGCCCGCGCCGGGCACCAGCGCCGGGATGCCCGCGCCCATGGCCTCCAGCGCCGTGAGCCCGAACGTCTCGTGGGCGGCCGCGGAGACGTGGAGGTCGGCGTTGGCGTAAAGGAGGGGCAGTCGTTCGGGCGTGACCCAGCCCAGCATGTCCACCTTGTCGAAGAGGGCGGACAGGCGGGTGGCGATGGCCTCGCGCATGTCGCCGTCGCCGGCCACCATCACCCGCACGAGGCGACGCCCCGTACCATGCGCCGCGTCCTCGAGGGCGTCGAGGAGGAAGGGCCAGCCCTTGTCGGCGTTGAGGCGGCACACGAACAGGAGCCGCTTCTCCTCGCGCTCCGGCGGGTCGATCCCGAATGTCTCCGCGAGGACGGCCGGCCCGCGCGGCGCGCGCCTGAAGCGCTCCAGGTCGAGGCCGTTGAAGTCGTCCCGCACCGTGTTGGCGACGCCGAGTGCCTTCAGCTGCCGCTCGGCGACGCGGGTGTTGACGAGGGTCTCCTCGTAGGCGCGGTAGGCGCGGCCGGTGAGGGCGCGGACCGCCGCGCGCCCGGCGGCGACGAGCGGGGCCGGCAGGTGGGCGTAGTAGACCGGGATCCAGTCGGCGAAGTTGGTGTGGTAGAAGGCGAGGCGCGGCGTGCCGGTGCGGCGGGCGTGGGCGAGGCCCGGAAAGAGACCGTAGCCGACGAACTGCCGCTCCGGCTCGTGGGCGACGATGACGTCCGGCGCGAAGCGGGCGAGCTCGCGCTTCAGGACGGCCCGGGCGGCGAAGGCCGGATTGCGCTCGTAGGGGCGGCCCATGAAGGGCCCGCTCGGCACCGGGCGGACGGTGACGTTCTCGAAGATCTCGCCCTCGTGGTCGCGATGGTCCGGGTATCGCGCGGCGATCGGACCGTAGTCGGGCGACAGCATCAGCACCCGGTGGCCGGCCGCGCCGAGATGGCGCAGCCGGCGGGACAGGCCGACGGCGACGCCGTTGAGCATGGGCCGGTAGGTGCCGGCGAGGATCGCGATCTTCACCGAAGGCTCCTCATGACGGGGACGTCGGGGCGAGGCGCTGCGCCGCAGCCGCGGCGGGCTGGCGTCCGGCGGCGTGACGCCCGACCCACAGGCCGAGCGCGGCGATGGTGAGGGCCGGGTTCACGCCGAGGGACGTCGGCAACAGGCTGCCGTCCGCCACGAAGACGTTGTCGAGGCCTGCGGCGACGGGGCTGTCGATGCCGCGCGGTCGGTAGAGGCGGATCCGGACCCCTTCGCCCGCACGGGCGGCGAGGGGGGCGAGGCTCTGGGCGTAGCGGGACAGGCCCGCCTTCGCGGCGTGATGGACGGGGCCGAAGACCGACGGGCTGCCGTCTGCGATCGCGCCGATCAGCACGACGTCGAGCGGCCGGCCGGCCGACACGGCCATCTCGCACAGAAGGGCCGGGAAGACGAGGTTGACGTGGTTGACCGCCTCCACCTCGTCCGGGAGCGGCCGCCCGCCCGGTCCCACCTCCCGTTCCACCCGCCCGGCCGCGAGGATCGGGAGATCGGGCTCGAGGGCGAGGAGGGCCGCCGCGTCGGCCCGGTCCGCCTGCCGGTCGACGACGCGCCGGACGGTCCCCCCGTCGGGGCCGCCGGCGCCGTCCCGGTGGGCGACCGCCGTCACCCGGGCGCCGGCGGCGGCATAGCCGTGCACGCGCGCGCGGCCGAGGACGCCGCTGGCGCCCGTGACGACGACGTGTCTGTCCATGGAGCCCGCCCCCCTGCGCCGGCGCGAGCGTGCAGCGGAACGATTGCGTCCGGATGACACCGGGCCGCCGCGCCCGCGTCCGTCGCCCGCCCCCGTCCCCCGTCATCCTGCCGTGCGCACCGCTCGTCCGGCGGGGCTTGCGGGGGCGCGGGATGGCTGCGGACGGGGGGCTGGCCGGCGGGGGGGCGGCCGACGGCGGTCATGACCGCGGCCACCGGGACGCTCGGCGGCGCCCTGTCCCGGGCGCTGGCGGGCGGCGGCTGGCGGGTGGCCGCCGTGTCGCGGCAGGCGCTCGCGGCGCCGCCGCCCCTGATGCGCGTCATGAAGGGCCTGTCGACCTTCGCCCTGGGGCTCCTCCACCGGGCGAACCGCGCACGCCTCGACCGCTTCGGCCGGCCACCGGCATCCTGACCGTGCACGCCACCCGGGCGCGCGGGGCCCGGGTCGGCCCCGCGGCCGGCATTCCGGCGGGCGAGCGTCGATCCGCCCGACCGCGGGACCGGCCCGCCGTCAGACGTGCTGCCCGCCGTTGATGTGGATCTCCGCGCCGTTCACGTAGCTCGCCTGCGACGAGCACAGGTAGAAGATCGTGTCGGCCACCTCCGACGGGGCGCCGAGGCGGCGCAGCGGGATGTCCTCGATCAGCTTCTCGGTGCCGGGGGACAGGATCGCCGTGTCGATCTCCCCGGGCGCGATGGCGTTGACGCGCACGCCGTGGGGGCCGAAGTCGGCCGCCATCTCCCGCGTCAGGGAGGCGAGTGCGGCCTTCGACGTGGCGTAGGCGGTGCCCGCGAACGGGTGGACGCGCATGCCCGCGATCGAGGTGACGTTGACCACCGCGCCCTTCGCGGCCGCCAGCTCTTTCAGAAGGCCGCGGGCGAGCATGATCGGGGCGAAGAAGTTGACCTGGAAGACCTGCCGCCAGGCGTGCATCGGAGTGGTGATGGAGGTGAGGCGGGCGCCGCCCTCGGCCTTCGGGCTGATGCCGGCGTTGTTGACGAGGGCGTCGAGCCGGCTTCCGTTGGCCTCGAGCCGTCCGCGGATCTCGGCGATGGCGTTTCCGAGGTTCTCCGGGTCGCCGAGGTCGACGGTGATGTGGTCCTCCGGGCCCGCGGGCCAGGGGCACTTGTCGGAGAAGGGCTGGCGCGAGCAGGTGATGATGCGCCATCCCGCGCCGGAGAAGCGCTTCACCGTGGCGTGGCCGATCCCGCGGCTCGCGCCGGTCAAGACGAGGGTCGGTCGTGGGTCCTGAAGGTCGGTGTCCAAGCGTTTTCCCCCCGCGGCCTGTCCCGGGCGGAGGGCGGGCGCGCCCTCCGGCGGCACCCTACGCCCGCCCGCGGCGCGAGGGAACAGGCAACGCGCGGAACCGGCGGGAGGGCCGGCGGTGACGGCGGCCGACGCGAGGGCGGCGCTCGCCGCCCGGCTCGTGGACCGGAGGGCGGCGGACCTGCCCGTCGCGGCCGCGCTCCCCGCGCTCCTCGAGGCGCTCGGCGGGGCGGGCCGCGCGCTCCTGTCGGCGCCGCCGGGGTCGGGCAAGACGACGCTGGTTCCCCTCGCCCTCCTCGACGCGCCCTGGCGGGAGGGCGGGCGGATCGTGATGCTGGAGCCGCGGCGGGTGGCGGCGCGGGCGGCGGCGCGGCGGATGGCCTCGCTCCTCGGGGAGGAGGTGGGCGGGACGGTAGGCGTGCGCATGCGCATGGACACGCGGGTGGGCGCGGCGACGGCGATCGAGGTGGTGACCGAGGGCGTCTTCACCCGCATGGCGATCGCCGACCCGACCCTGTCCGGGATCGCCGCGGTCCTCGTCGACGAGTTCCACGAGCGCAGCCTCGACGCCGATCTCGCCCTCGCCCTTTCCCTCGAGGCGGCCGACGCCTTCCGGCCGGACCTCAGGATCCTCGCCATGTCCGCCACCCTCGACGTGGCGGGGCTGAAGCGGGCGCTGCCCGAGGCGCCGGTGGTGGAGGCGGAGGGGCGCGTCTTTCCGGTCGCGACGCGCCATCGGCCGCCGCGGCCGCGCACGCGGCGGGTGTCGGCCGTGGTCGATGCGGTCTTCGACGCGCTGCTCGAGGAGACGGGCTCGGTGCTCGCCTTCCTGCCGGGGCGGGCCGAGGTGGAGGCGGCGGCGGCCGACATCCGCCGGCGCGTCACCGCCGGGGTCGAGGTTCACGCGCTCCACGGCGGCGTTTCCGGCAAGGCCCAGGACGCGGCGATCGCGCCGCCGCCGGCGGGCGGGCGCAAGGTGGTGGTGGCGACGGCGATCGCCGAGACGTCCGTCACCATCGACGGGGTGCGGGTGGTGGTGGATGCGGGCTACGCGCGCCGGCCGGTGCACGATCGGGAGACGGGGCTCACCCGGCTCGAGACCGGCCGCGTCTCCCTCGCCTCTGCCGAGCAGCGGCGGGGCCGGGCGGGGCGCACGGCGCCCGGGGTGTGCATCCGCCTGTGGCACGAGGGCCAGACGGGGGCGCTCGCCGCCCACGACCCGCCGGAGATCCTGACGGCGGACCTGTCCGGCCTCGTCCTCACCCTCGCCGCGGAGGGGATCGGGGACCCGCGGGCGCTGCCGCTCGTCGACCCGCCGCCGGAGGCCGCCGTCTCCGCCGCCCGGGCGCGGCTCACCCGCCTCGGCGCCCTCGATCGAGACGGACGGATCACGGACCGCGGCCGGGCGCTTGCGCTACTGCCCATGGAGCCGCCGCTCGCGGCCATGGTCCTCGCGGGCGCGGCGGAGGGGCGGGCCGGGGCCTTCGCCGCCGCCCTCCTCGCCGCGGCGACGGGCGAGCCGGCCCTCAGGGAGAAGACGGCGGACGCGTCCGCCACCGTCGCCGCCCTCGCGCGAAGCCGTGGCGGGCCGGCCGGGCAGGCCCGGCGGCTCGCGGAAGGCTGGGCGGAGACGGCGCTCGAGGCCACCGGCGCGCCGGCGGGGGAGGACGGGCCGCTTCCCCTCCACCGGCTCGGCGTCTTCGCGGCGGCGGGCTACCCGGAGCGGATCGCCGAGGCGCGGGGCGGGCCGGGGCGCTACCGCCTCGCGAGCGGGCGGGGCGCGGCCGTCGAGGCGGACGATCCGGTGGCGGCCGAGCGCTTCCTCGCCGTCCTCGACGTCACCGGCGGCGGGCCGGACGCCCGCATCCTGTTCGCCGTCCCGCTCCCCCGGGATGCCCTGTTCCAGGACCTTGCCGACCTCGCCGAGGAGGAGCGCGTCCTCGCCGTCTCCGATGAGACTGGCCACGCGGAGGTGCTGACGCGCCGGCGGATCGGCGCGGTGGTGACGGCGGAGCGGGTGGAACGGGCGCCGCCCGGGGCGGAGACGGAGGCGGCCCTCGCGGCGGCGATCGCCCGGCGGGGGCTGTCGGCCCTGCCGCTTTCGGACGCGGCGGCGCGGCTCCTCGCCCGGGTGCGCTACGCGGCGGAGGACGAGGACGCGCGCGCGGCCCTGTCCGACGAGGCGCTGGCGGGCTGCGTGGCGGACTGGCTCCTCCCCTTCGTCCCGGCCGCCACCTCCCTCGCGGACATCGGGGCACGGACGGTGGAGGAGGCGTTCGCCGCCCTCGCCGCGGAGCGCTTCGCCGGGGCGCTCGACCGGCTGGCGCCGCCGTCCGTGGAGATCCCCGGCCGGCAACCGCTTCCGGTGGACTACGGGGACGGGCGGCCCGTGGTGCGGGCGCGGGTGCAGGACCTGTTCGGCTACGCCGGGCGGCCGGAGACGGGCCGGGGCGAGCGGATCGCCTTCGAGCTGCTGTCGCCCGCGGGCCGGCCGATCCAGGTGACGGACGACCTCGCCGGCTTCTGGGCCGGCAGCTGGAAGGACGTCCGCAAGGACCTGCGCGGCCGATACCCGAAGCACCACTGGCCGGAAGACCCCGCCACCGCCGAGCCGACGCGCATGAAGCCGCGCTGAGGCGTGCTGTGGTGCGCCAGGCGCGGTTGCGGAGGCGTCGGCTCCGGCGCAGTGTCGGCGCTTGCGTCTCCCCCGGCGGAAGGGATCACGGGCGGCGCGGCGCGAGAAGGCGGACGGCCCCGTTTCCTGGTGCCGCCGCCGGGTCTTCTCCAGTGCGCGGAGGCAGGCGTCAGCGGCCCTTGAAGGCGGGGGGGCGCTTCTCGTTGAAGGCGTTGATGCCCTCCTGGCGGTCGGCGGTGTGGACGAGCTGGTTGTAGCAGTCGACCTCGAGGAACATGCCCGTCCTGAGGTCGGTGCGGGCGCCGAGGGTCATGGCGCGCTTGGCCTGCCGCACCGACAGCGGCGCGTTTCGGGCGATGCGCCCGGCCGTGGCGAGGGCGGTGGGGATCAGCTCTTCCGGCGGGACGAGGCGGTTGACGAGGCCGAAGGAAAGGGCGTCCGCCGCGCCGAAGGGCTCACCCGTGAAGATGATCTCGGCGGCGCGGCCGTAGCCGATCCGGCGGG
This sequence comes from uncultured Hyphomicrobiales bacterium, assembly GCA_964547415.1. Classification (GTDB taxonomy): domain Bacteria; phylum Pseudomonadota; class Alphaproteobacteria; order Rhizobiales; family Amorphaceae; genus CAZJNX01. The sequence goes on along the minus strand of CAZJNX010000010.1, from coordinate 28,197 downwards.
GCAGGGTCTGGGTGCCGCCGCCGCCCGGCATGATGCCGATGGTCACCTCCGTGAGGGCGAAGCGGGCCGACGGCACCGCGTAGGCGAAGTCGCACAACAGGACGAACTCGCACCCGCCCGCGTAGGCCGCGCCGTTGACGGCGGCGATCACCGGGACCGGGCAGTCGAGGATCGCCAGCATCATGTGCTCGAACAGGCGGTGCTGGGCGTGCCAGGCCTCGTCCGACATGCCCTTGCGCTCCTTCAGGTCGACGCCCGCGCAGAACGCCTTGTCGCCCGCGCCCGTCAGGATCACGCAGCGCCACGGGTCGGGCTCGGCGCCGATGCGGCGGAAGACGTCGAGGACGTCCCGGCCCATCTGCGTGCTGATGGCGTTGCGAACGTCGGGCCGGTCGAGGCGGACGACGAGGACGGCCTCGGCGGGCGTCTCGAGGGAGAGGGTCTCGTAGGCGGGAAGGTCCATGGGGTCGTCTCTTCGGTCACGAACGGGGCGGGGGGCCGACGGAGGCGCGCTCGACGAACTCGCTCGGCAACAGGACGTGCTCGGGCGGGCCCGCGGGCGCGATGCGCATCCGCTTTAGCAGAAGGTGGGCGGCGGTGCGGCCGATCTCCGCCTGGTCCCACCGCTCCACGGCGATCGGCGGGGCGTGGAGCTCGGCGAGCTCCGAATCGCCCGCCGCGACCACCGAGATGTCGTCCGGGATCTTCAGGCCCCGCACGCGGATGGCGCGCAGGACGCCCGCGAGCATGTCGATCCCGCCCGCGATCACCGCCGTCGGCGGGGCGGGGCCGGCGAGCATGGAGGAGGCGTTGCGGAAGCCTTCCGGCGCGATGAAGCCGGTGGGGCGCAGGAGCCGTTCGTCGACGGGGACGCCGAAGGCGGCGTGGGCGCGGCGGAAGCCCGCCACCCGCTCCCGCGCCGGGTAGATGTGCGGCTCGCCCGTGAGGAGGGCGATCCGGCGGTGGCCGAGCGCGAGGAGGCGGGTGGCGGCGGCGAAGGTGCCGCCCGCGTGGTCGGCCATGACGGCGTCGGCCCAGGCCGGCTCGTCCCGGTCGACGAGAACGACGGGGGCCTCGAGGCTCTTCAGGAAGCGGTCGAACGCCTCGTCGATGGGGGTGTAGGGGCCGAGCATGATGCCGTCGGCCTGCTGGCCGTCGAGGCGCTCGAGGAGCTCGCGCTCGCGGGCGGGCCGCCCGTCCGAGTTGGAAATGAGAAGGGAGAAGCCCGCCTCGTCGAGGACGTCGTGGGCGGCGCGCACGAAGGCGGCGAGGGAGGGGATGTTGATCTCGCGGATGATGCAGCCGACCACGTGGGTGGAGCGGCGACGCATGCTCTGGGCGACGGCGTTGGGCCGGTAGCCGAGCGCCTCGATCGCCTTGTGCACGCGGGCGCGGATCTCGGGCGAGACGGATTCCTTGCGGTTGATGACGCGCGAGGCGGTGCCGATGGACACGCCCGCCGCCCGGGCGACGTCCCTCAGGGTGATGGTGCCGGTCTTGCGCTGCATGGCCCCGCGCCGCGCCCTCAGCCCCCGTACATGAGCTGGGGCAGCCACAGGACGAGGGCGGGGAAGGCGATCATGATGGCGATGGTGACGACGTCCATCAGGAGGAACGGGCCGATGCCGCGGAAGACGTCCTCGAGCCGCACCGCATCGCCGATGGCGCCCTTCAGCACGAACACGTTGAGCCCGACGGGCGGTGTGATCATGCCCACCTCGAGGAGCTTCACGAGCAGGATGCCGAACCATACGAGGTCGTAGCCGAGGGCGTCCACCACCGGCACCACCACGGGCAGGGTGAGGAGGAGGATCCCGATCGGGTCCATGAACATGCCGAGGAGGACGTAGAGGGCGCAGATGGCGAGGAGGACGAGGAGGCGCCCGCCCTCGATCCCGCCCGCCCACTCGGCGAGGGCCGCGCTCACCCCGGTGAAGGCGACGAAGGCGACGAGCACCTTCGACGCGATGGCGATGGCGAAGATCATCGCCGTCTGCGTGACCGTCTCGCGCACCGCGCCGCGGAAGCCCTCGCCCGTGATGCGGCGTCGCACGAGCCCGAGGACGAGGACGGCGAAGGCGCCGAAGGCGGCGGCCTCCGTGGGCGTCGCGGCGCCGGAATAGATCACCCCGACGATGACGGCGAAGATGAGGAGGATCTGCCAGGTGCCCCCGAGGGAGCGCACCTTGTCGCCCCAGCCGTACCGCGCCGTGACGCGGGGCGCGAGCTCGGGAAACATCTTCACGCGCAGGACGATGATGGCGACGTAGGAAAGCCCCGTGAGGATGCCGGGCACGATGCCGCCGATGAGGAGCTGGCCGATGGACTGCTCGGCGAAGATGCCGAAGATCACCATCAGGATCGACGGCGGGATGAGGGCGCCGAGGGTGCCGCCGGCGGCCACCGCCCCGGAGGCGAGGCGCGCGTCGTAGCCCTGGCGCAGCATCTCCGGGACGGCGATCCGCCCCATGGCGGCGGCCGTGGCGAGGGAGGAGCCCGAGATCGCGGCGAACAGGCCGCAGGCCGCGACGGAGGCGCAGGCGAGGCCGCCGGGCAGCGCCGACAACCAGACGCGGGCGGTCTCGTAGGCGTCCCGCGTCGCGCCCGAGCGGAAGGCGAAGTTCCCCATGAGGAGGAACATCGGGATCGCCATCAAGGTGAACGACGCGACGAACGAGTAGGGGTCCCGCTCCAGCATCGCGATGGTGGAGCGGACGCCGAAGTCGAGGTTGAAGCTGCCGAGGCGGAAGGCGCCGATCAGGAACAGGCCGACGACGCCGACGGCGAGGAGGCCGAAGGCGATCGGAACGCGAAGCGCGAGGAGGAGAAGGACGGCGATGCCCGCGCCGAGCGCGAGGAGGGACGGATCCAACGGCGGCTCCCGTTCGGCGACGATCCGGCGGGCCCCGGGGCCGCCTTTCGGCCCCGGGGCGGTTCGTCAGGGGCGCGGCGCCCTCACCACATGTCGACGAGGCCGAGCTCGCGGCCCTTGGCGTCGTACTTCTCCTGCAGGGCCTTGTAGGTCTCCACGATGGCCTTCGTGTCGGCCGCGCCCGCGTTCTGTTCCGCCCACTCGGCGAAGAAGTCGGGCGAGGCCTCGATCCACTTCTGCCGCTCGGCGGCGGGGAAGGCGATGTAGGCCATCTTGCCCGGGCCCTCCGCGGTGGCGAGGGCCTCGCGCTCGGCCTTCGCGAGCTCGGACGAGCGCTCGGCGTAGCGCTGCTGCGCCTCGCGCATGGTCTCGGTCATGATCGTCCGGATGTCGTCCGGCAGGGCTTCCCAGAAGTCGCGGTTGACGATCTCGAGCTGGACGGCCTGGCCGAGGCCCGCGGCGATGAAGTAGTCCGACACCTCGTTGTGGCGGATCGGGCGCGTGGTGATGATGTAGTTGGTGGAGCCTTCCACGACGCCCTTCGACAGCGCCTCGTAGACGTCGTTCCACGGGATCGAGACCGGGATGGCGCCGGCCGCGTCGAACGCGGCGGCCTGGATGCCGCGGGCGCGGACCTTGAGGCCCTTCAGGTCCTCGAAGGTCTCGATGGGCTCCCTCGCGACGATGCCGGTGCCGCCCGTGGTGATGACGCCGAGCGCCTTGACGCCGAGCTTGGCGAGCTCCTCGTCGAACGCCGGGTACTGTTCGGTCAGGTCGTTGATGACGTTCATCGCCACGTAGGGCGACGGGCTGGTGAAGGGCAGGTTGGTCATGTTCCAGAGCGGCATCTGCCCCGGATAGGAGACCGTGTAGATCTTGCCCATCTCGATGAGGCCGTCGCCGACGGCGCTCACGATGTCCTGGTCCTTCACCAGCGAGTTGCCGAGGAACATCTCGAAGGTGACGCGCCCGTCGGTGCGCCTCTCGACCTCCTCGGTGAACCAGATGGTCGCCTCCTGCGTGGGGTCGCTCGCCGCGGACGGCGAGGCGTAGCGCACGGTGATCTCCTGGGCACTCGCGGGGGCGAGCGCGGTGGCGAGGAGTGCGGCGCCGGCCAGAAGCGCGGTCGCCGAGAGGGTGAGGGATCTCGTTCGCATGCCGTTTCCTCCTGTTTTCATTCGTATGTGTCGGTCCGGTCCGGGTCCGGGCCGATGGCTTCGGCCGCCCGGTAGCGGGCGACCGTGAGGTCGAGCGCGAGGCGCAGGACGAGGGCGAGAAGGCCGACGACCGCGATCGCGCGGGCGGGCCAGGTCACGATCTGGTTGACGCCGAGGTAGGCATCGCCCGTGGCAAAGGCGCGGACGGCGCCCTTGCCCATGGCGTAGGCGAGGACCGCGAAGGCGAGGAGGCCGACGAGGCAGCCGAACCACACGAGGGCGCGGCGGACGGCCGCCGGAGCGGGGTCGGTGAAGAGCGTCACCTCCACGTGCTCGCGCCGGGCCTGGGTGTAGGCGAGCGGCAGGAACACGACGGCGACGAGCAGCATCTCGGCGATCGCCTCCATGTCCGGGATCGGCATGGAGAACAGGAACCGGCCGGTGCTCGAGATGACCGTCAGCAGCATCATGGCGACGAGGGTGACGCCGGCGAGGTCGGCGAGGAACCGGTCGAGCCGGATGAAGGGTTCCCGGTGTTGCCGTCCGCCGCCGTTCCCGGGCCCGCTCACTGTGCCGCGTCCGCCCGGCTCGCGGCGAGCGCCTCGCGCAGCGCCGCCGTCTCGACCTCGTTCACCGTCCACGACGCGGTGTCGACGGCGACGCCGTAGTGCTCGCGTGCCGCAGCCTCGCTCACGTAGCCGTCGCGCACGTCCTCGAGGACGCGGCCCGCCTCCCGGTCGAGCGGGTCGCCGTAGCCGCCGCCGCCCGCGGGCCGGATCGACACGCGGTCGCCGCTCCGCACGACGACGTAGGCGCCCTTCGACGGCACCGTCTCGCGGGAGCCGTCGGGGCGGTCGACGCCGGCGGAGAAGACGCAGCCCGCAAGGCCGCCGAACAGGCCCTCGGGCGCGACGAGGCCGCGCTCGGCCATCACAGTGAGCGTCGCCTCCTCGAAGCCGACGCGGTAGACGCGCTCGCAGGTGAGGCCGCCGCGCCAGCGGCCCGCCCCGCCCGAGTCCGGCACGAGGTGCCAGCTCTCCACGGTGAGGGGGGCGAACTGCTCGATCTGCTCGACGGACGTTGTGCCGGCGTTGCCGACGAGGACGCGGATCGCGTTCACCCCGTCGCGCATGGGCCGCGCGCCGAAGCCGCCGCCGTGGGGGTCGATGTGCTGGACGTGCCGGCGGCGGAGCGCCCGCACCCGATCCTCGTCCGTGTCGGCGCCGCTGAAGATGCCGGAGCAGGCCGCGTCGTTGCTCTGCCCGACGACGCGGTCGGGGACGGCGGCCGACAGCGTCTTCAGGAGCATGTCGATGACGCGGGGCGAGGTCTCCGTTACGCCGCTCACGACGGAGGCGGGATAGGTGCAGTTGAGGAGCGAGCCCTCGGGCGCGATGAGCTCCACCGGGCGATAGCAGCCCTGATTGATCGGGATCGAAGGGTCGGTGATCGCCTTCACCGTGAACCAGGTACTGTTGCAGGTGACGGAGTAGGGGCAGTTGATGCCGCCGCGCACCTGCTGCGCCGTGCCGGTGTAGTCGAACGTCATCCGGTCGCCGTCGACGGTGATGCGCACCTTCACCGGGAGGAGGTCGGTCGGCCAGCCGGGCGCCTGGACGGGCTCGATGAAGTCGCTCCCCTCGTAGACGCCGTCGGGGATGCGCTCGATCCGGGCGCGCATCAGCCGCTCGGAGTAGTCGAGGGCAGCGGCCATCGCGGCCTCGACCGTCGCGGCGCCGAACTTTCGCGCCATCTCCACGATCCGCTCTCCGCCGACGAAGGTACCGGCGTACTGGGCGTTGATGTCGAGGAGGCGGTTGTCGGCGTCGCGGGTGTTGGTGACGATGAGGCGGAAGAGGTCCTCCACCGGCTCGTCGTTCCGGTAGAGGATGACGGGCGGGATCCGGAGGCCCTCTGCGTGGAGGTCCCACGTCACGGGCGTGAAGCTGCCGGGCGCGGTGCCGCCGATGTCGACCCAGTGGCCGCGGGTCATGGTGTAGGCGATGATCTCACCCTCGAAGAAGACGGGGCGGGTGAGCTGCACGTCCGGCTGGTGGTTGCCGCCGGCGAGGTAGGCGTCGTTGGAGATGATGACGTCGCCCGGGCGGAGGTTCTCCACCCCGATCGCCTCCACCGTCGCCTTCGTGGAGATGACGGCCGAGCCCATCATGGTGGGGATGTCGTTGCCCTGCGCGACGAGCTGCATGTGGCGGTCGAAGATCGCCGCCGAGGCGTCGCCGCCAGAGTGGATGATGGGGCTCGCGGCGGTGCGCATCATCGCCGCCTTCATCTCGCGGGCGACCGCGTAGAGGCCGTTGCGGATGATCTCGTGGGTGATGGTGTCCACGGCTCAGGCCCTCCCGATCGCGATGACGATGGTGGCGTCGTCCTTCACCGCGAGGGTGTCGCCGGCCCCGATGGCGAGGCGGCTCGACAATTCCTCCACGACGAGCGGCCCCGCGAGGCGGTCGCCGGCGCGCAGGTCGTCCCGCCGGTAGAGGGGCATGTCCACCCAGCCCGCGGCCTCGCGGATGCGGGCGGTGCCGGCGGGGGCGAGGGCCTCGCCGTTGCGGGCGCGGGCGCCGGCGGTGCGGCTGGTGCCCACCTTGCCGATGGCGCGCACGCGGATGTTGACGAGGCGCACGGGCCGGTTCTTGAGGTCGAAGTTCCACTGGCGGCGGTGCTCGGCCATGAAGTCGGTGCCGATGGCGTCGACGGCCGCCCGGTCGAGTGCGCCGCCGGCGACGGGCACCTGCATCGTGTCGCCCTGGCCGAGGTAGGAGCAGTCGGCCCGCCGCTCGATGGCGATGGCCTCCGCCGGCAGGCCCGCCGCGCTCATGCGGGCGCGCGCCTCGACCTCGAGGGCCGCGAAGCGCTCCGTCAGGGCCTCGGCGTCCACGTCCTCCACGTTCTGGACGACGGGGGCCTGGGCGTCCTGCACGATGTCGGAGACGAGCATGCCGAAGGCGGAGAAGACGCCGGGCATCGGCGGCAGGACGACCTTCGGGATCTCGAGCTCGCGGGCGAGCTCCACCGCGTGGACCGGGCCGGCCCCGCCGTAGGGGACATACACGAAGTCCCGCGGGTCGTAGCCGCGCTCGACGGTGACGAGGCGCATGGCCTGGGCCATCAGCGCGTTCGCCACCTTGCGCACGACGAGGGCCGCCTCCTCCAGCGTGACGCCGAGGGGGCGGGCGACGTGCTCCTCCACCACGCGGCGGGCGGCCTCGACGTCGAGGCCGAAGGCGCCGCCGATGAAGCGGCCCGGGTCCACGTGGCCGAGGACGAGGTTGCAGTCGGTCACCGTGGGGCGGTCGCCGCCGCGGCCGTAGCAGGCGGGGCCGGGGTCGGCGCCCGCGCTCTCCGGGCCGATGCGCACGCCGCCGCCCTCGTCGATCCAGGCGATGGAGCCGCCGCCCGCGCCGATCGAGATGATGTCGATGTTGGGGCAGCGCATCGTCCAGGTGTTGAGCATGGTGTCGTTGCGCGTCTCCGGCCGCCCCTCGCGCACGAGGGAGACGTCGAAGCTGGTGCCGCCCATGTCGCCGGCGATGGCGTTCTGGATGCCGTGGCGCTCGCACAGCCGCGCGACGGCGGTGACGCCGCCGGCGGGGCCCGATTCCAGGAGGGTGACGGGGCGCTCGGCGACGGCGTCGGGCGGGGTGAGGCCGCCGTTCGACTGCATGAAGTAGATGTCGGCGTGGATGCCTGCCGCGCCCACCTTCTCGGAGAAGCCGCGGGCGTAGGCGCCGCAGCGGGGGCCGAGCATGGCGTTCACCACCGTGGTGGCGGTGCGCTCGTACTCCATGATCTCCGGGTTCACCTCCACCGAGCCGGTCACGAACACGTCGTTGACGCGCTCGCGCACCCGGGCGAGGGCGGCGCGCTCGTGCGCCTCGTTCACGGGCGCGTTGATGAAGGCGATGGCGATCGCCTCCACCCCGTCGGCCTTGAGGGCGTCGAGGCAGCGGTCGAGCCCGTCCATGTCGAGGGGCGTCTCGACGGTGCCGTCGTAGCGGATGCGCTCGTCCACCTCGAGGCGCAGGTGGCGGGGGACGAGGGGGGTCGGCGCCTCGAAGAAGAGGTCGTAGAGGTCCGCCCGGTCGTGGCGGTAGGCGCGGCGCAATTCCAGGATGTCGCGGAAGCCGCGGGTGGTGAGAAGGCCGGTGCGCGCGCCCTTGCCCTCGATCACCATGTTGGTGGCGATGGTGGTGCCGTGGCCGATGAAGGCGACGTCGGCGGGCGCGGCGCCGGACAGGTCGAGGATCTTCCTGAGGCCCTCGAGGGCGCCGAGGGTCGGGTCGCCCGGGGTCGTCGCGGTCTTCGTCACCCACACGGTGCCCGCCGCGTCGTCCACCATGACGACGTCGGTGAACGTGCCGCCCACGTCGATCCCGATCCGGCGCATCCGTCCTCCCGCGGCGACCGGTCGGGCCGCCGCGGCTGCGAGCCGGCGGCGGCCCTCGCCCGGCCGCAGTCCCGTTGTTCTTGTGGTTCCCCGCCCGTGAGCGGTGAAACGTTTCAATATGGTTGCCCCGACGGTGCGCGGCTGTCAACCGGGATCCGCGGCCTCCGGTCGCGGCGCGAGGGTCGGCCGGCGTCCGTCCTCGAAGACGTGGGTGGCGAGGATCGTCTCGCGGAGGCGGGCGCGGACGACCTTGCCGAGGGCGTTGCGGGGGATCTCCGGGACGTCGGCAAAGAGGCGCGGGCGCTTGAACGGGGTGAGGGCATCGAGCGCCGGGGCGAGGCGGTCGCGCCAGCCCGCCGGGCCGTCCGCGACGGCGAGGAGGATCACCTCGCCCCAGTAGTCGGAGGCAAGGCCGAGGACGGCGACGTCGGCCCCCGGGAGGGCCGGGCGGAGGCGGTTCTCGATCTCCTCGGGGGTGAAGCGGTAGCCGCCCGTCTTGATGACGTCCGCCTCGCGGCCGGCGAGGTGGAGGCGGCCTTCGCCGTCGAGGAAGCCGAGGTCGCCGGTGCGGTGGAAGGCGTCCGGCGGGTGGGGCACGACGCCCCGCTCCGTCAGGGTCGCTGCGAGCATGTGGCGGGCGCGCACGAGGACGGGGCCGATGGTGCGGCCCCGCTCGTCGGGCATGCCGTCCGTCTCCACGCGCACCTCCACGCCGCTCGCGGGCCAGCCGACGCAGGCGGCCTCGCTCGCCGCGGGGCCCGCGTAGTGCCGGTCGGTCTCGGCCGGGGAGAGGACGGTGATCGGGTTCACCACCTCCGTCTTGCCGTAGGCGATGCGCACGACCGGGCCGAACGTCTCCCGCGCGCGGGCGTAAAGGTCCGGCGCGAGGGGAGCGGTGCCGCAGAAGACGGTGTCGATCCCCGCGATCCGGCCGTCGCCGAGGGCGTCGAGGATGCGGCGCAGGACGGTCGGGGGGGCGAACATCTCGTTCACCGCGCCGGCGCGGAGGATGGCGGCGACCTCGCCGTCGTCGATGCCGGGGAGCAGGCGGACGGCACCGCCGCCGTCGAGGACCGCCTGGGTGAGGAGGCTCGCCCCGTGGGCGAAGGGCGTGACCAGCAGGATGGAGCGCCCCGGCGCCGGGGCGACCGGCAGGCTCGCCCGCTGCAGGAGGTTCGCGAGGAACCGGCCGCCGTGGGTGTGGACGATGCCCTTCGGCCGCCCGGTGGTGCCCGAGGTGAACAGGATGCGGGTCCATGCGTCCGGCGCGACCTCGACGGGCGGGAGCGTGGCGAGCGGGGCGGGCGGAAGGTCCTCCACGAGGAGGACGTCGGGCGCTGCCGGTGGCAGGCGCTCGGCGCTCTCCCGCGTGGCCAGCACCGTCGAGGCGCCCGCGAGCGACAGGCAGTGGGCGATTTCTTCGGGCGCGAGGGCCGGGTTCACCGGCGCCTCGGCGAGGCCCGCGAGGGCGACGCCGCAGGACGCCGCGACGGCGTGGCGGCCGTTGGGCACGATGGTCGCGACCACCCGCTCCCCGCCCGCGCCGAGCGCCGCGGCGACGCCGGCCGCCCGGTCGAACAACTCGGCGTAGGTCGTCGTGCCCGCCCGGTCGACGACGGCCGGCAGATCCGCGAAACGCTGCGCGAGCGGCAACCATTCCCTTTGCCAGGACAGGGGCGTCATGGCGCCGTCGCTCCTCTCCGTTCGCGCGGGTTCGGCCCGCGTCGTCCGCCGTTTCGGCGGTGAAACGTTTTATTGACGCTCCGACGGTGGCACACTAGGCTCGCCGCGGCAAGCGAGGTGAGGACCCGATGGATCTCGGCAAACCGCTCGACGGCATCGTCGTCGTCGAACTCGGCCACAGCGTCGCCGCGCCCTACGGCGGGCTCGTCCTCGCCGACCTCGGGGCCCGCGTCATCAAGGTGGAGAACCCCGCGACCGGGGACTACGCCCGCGGCTGGGGCCCGCCCTTCTGGGAAGACGCCTCGTCCTCCTTCGCCTCCCTCAACCGCGGCAAGGAAGGCATCACCGTCGATTTCGCGGACGCGGACGACGCGGCGGCGCTGCGCGCCCTCATCCTCGAGGATGCGGACGTCGTCCTTCAGAACCTCAGGCCCGGGGTGCTCGAGAAGTTCGGCTTCTCGGCCGAGGCGCTGATGGCGGACAAGCCCTCGCTCATCTGGTGCGACCTCGGCGCCTTCGGGGCGGCCGGCCCGCTCGCCGGCAAGCCCGGCTACGACCCGCTGGTCCAGGCCTCCACCGGCATCATGAGCGTGACGGGGGAGGGGGGCGAGCGGCCGCCGGTGCGGGTCGGCGTCTCCCTCGTCGACATGGGCGCGGGGATGTGGTCGGTCATCGGCATCCTGTCGGCGCTGATGGCGCGGCAGAAAACGGGGGAGGGGACGCGGGTCGCGACCTCGCTCTTCGAGACCGGCCTTGCCTGGATGATGATCCCGCTCGCGGGCTACGAGGCGGCGGGCGACGTGCGCCGGCCCCACGGCTCGGGCGTCGCCGAGATCGTGCCCTACGAAGCGTTCCGCACTAAGGACGGCTGGCTGATGGTGGCAGCCGGCAACGACAACCTCTTTCGCAAGCTGTGCAGGGCGCTGTCGCTCGACCACCTCGCCGAGGACCCGGACTTCGCGACCAACGCCGCCCGCGTCGTGAACCGGGAGCGGATCGTCGGCATGGTGGCCGAGAAGATCGCCGAGTGGGAGCCCGGCCCCCTGTCGGAGACGCTCGACGCCCTCGGCATCCCCAACGCGCCGCTCCTGACGGTGGACGCCGTCGCCCGCCACCCGCAGACCGAGGCGCTCGGCATGACGGTGGACGCGGGCGGGCTGCCCCTCGTCGGCGTGCCGCTCGCCTTCTCCGGCGAGCGGCCGCGGGCGACGCGGCGGGCCCCGCGCCTCGGCGAGCACGACGAGGCGGTCAAGAAGACGAAGACAGGGAGAGCGCCCGGTGCGCGATAGCTACGAGACCCTCGCGCTGGAGCGGCCGCGGCCGCACGTCCTCGGCGTGACGCTGGACCGGCCGGAGGCGGCCAACGCCATGAACACCCAGATGGGGCTCGACCTCATGGACGTGTTCGAGACGCTGCTCGTGGACCTGAAGGACCTGCGCTGCGTCGTCCTCACCGGGCGGGGCGAGAAGGCGTTCTGCGCGGGCGGCGACCTCAAGGAGCGCAAGGGGATGACGGACGAGGCCTGGCAGGCCCAGCACGTCGTCTTCGAGCGGATGGTGCGGGCGATCGTCGGCTGCCCGCTGCCGGTGATCGCGGCCGTCAACGGCGCGGCCTACGGGGGCGGGTGCGAGATCGCCGCGGCGTGCGACTTCGTCTACGCCTCCGAGACCGCCCGCTTCGCCCTCACGGAGGTGACGCTCGGCATCATGCCGGGCGCGGGCGGCACGCAGAACCTCGCCCGCGCCATGGGCACCCGCCGCGCCAAGGAGGTGATCCTGACGGGCCTCCCCTTCTCCGCCGCGGAGGCTGAGGCGTGGGGCCTCGTCAACCGGGTCTGCGCGCCCGCCGAGCTCCTCGAGGCCGCACTCGGGACGGCGGAGCGGATCGCGGGCAACGCGCCGATCTCGGTGCGGCAGGCCAAGCAGGCGATCCAGAGGGGTGTCGACATGTCCATCTGGGACGGCCTCGCCTACGAGATCGAGGCCTACAACCGCATGGTGCCGACCGAGGACCGCCGCGAGGGCGTCCTCGCCTTCAACGAGCGCCGCAAGCCGGCCTTCAAGGGCCGCTGACCACCTGGGACGAGAGACGATGGCCGAGAAGGCTTTCCTGCGCGAGGTGGGCCTGCGCGACGGGCTGCAGCTGGTGAAGACGATGCTGCCCGCCGAGCGGAAGCTCGAGTGGGTGCGCCGCGCCGCCGCCGCCGGCATGCCGGAGATCGAGGTCACCTCGTTCGTGCCGGCGAAAGTGGTGCCCCAGTTCGCCGACGCCGCGGAGGTGGCGGCGGGCGCGGCGGCCATGGGCGGCTTCGTCGCCGCCGCGCTGGTGCCGAACCTCAAGGGCGCCGAGCGGGCGATCGAGGCGGGCGTCGCCAAGATCAACTACGTCCTGTCCGCGAGCGAGGAGCACAACCTCGCCAACGTGCGCCGGACGACCGCCGAGTCGCTCGAGGATTTCCGGCGCATCGTGGCGCTGCGCGACGAGACGGCGCCGGGCCGCGTGAAGGTGGGCTCCGGGATCGCCACCTCGTTCGGCTGCACCCTCTCCGGCGCCGTCGCCGAGGAGCGGGTGCTCGAGGTCGCCGCCGGGCTCCTCGAGGCGGGGGCGGACGAGATCGTGCTCGCCGACACGGTGGGCTACGGCAACCCCGCCCAGGTGAGGAGCCTCGCCGCGAAGGTCACGAAGGAGGCCGGGAGCGTTCCGGTCGCCTGCCACTTCCACGACACGCGGGGGCTGGGCCTCGCCAACGTGACGGCGGCGCTCGAGGTGGGCGTGCGCTCCTTCGACGCCTCCCTCGGCGGGCTCGGCGGCTGCCCGTTCGCGCCGGGCGCCACCGGCAACATCGACACCGAGGACACCGCCTTCATGCTGGAGGCCATGGGCTTCTCGACCGGCATCGACATCGAGGCGCTGGTGGCGCTGCGCCGCGACGTGGAGACGTGGCTGCCGGGCGAGGCGTTCCAGGGCGCGATCGCCCGGGCGGGCCTGCCGAAGACGTTCCGCCCGGCGCTCGCGGCCTGAGGAGGACGCGCCATGGACATCGAGCACGAGGCCGGCCCCGCCCTCATGGACGTGGGCAAGGACTGGCCGGAGCTGCGCGAGGCGGTCGCGCGGCTCGCCGCCGGCTTCCCGCCCGCCTACTGGCGCGAGCTCGAGGCCCGCGCCGCCTATCCCACCGAATTCGTGACCGCGCTCACGGAGGCGGGCTACCTCGGCGCGCTGATCCCGGAGGAATACGGCGGCTCAGGCCTTCCCCTGCGGGCGGCGGCGGTGATCCTCGAGGAGATCAACGCGGCGGGCTGCACCGCGAGCCCGGCCCACGCGCAGATGTACATCATGGGAACGCTCCTCAGGCACGGCAGCGCGGCGCAGAAGCGGGCCTGGCTCCCGGGCATCGCGTCGGGCGAATTGCGCCTCCAGGCCTTCGGCGTGACGGAGCCGACCACGGGTTCGGACACCACGCAACTCAAGACGCGGGCGGAGCGGCGGGCCGACCACTACGTCGTCAACGGGCAGAAGGTGTGGACCTCCCGCGCCCTCCATTCCGACCTGATGCTCCTCCTCGCCCGCACGACGCCCGCCAGCGAGGTGAAGAAGCGGTCCGAGGGGCTGTCGGTCTTCGTGGTGGACCTTCGCGAGGCGCTCGGCAACGGGGTGGAGATCCGCCCCATCGACGCGATGATCAACCACAACACCACCGAGGTGTTCTTCAACGACCTGAAGGTGCCGGCGGAGAACCTGATCGGGGAGGAGGGCAAGGGCCTTCGCTACATCCTCGACGGGCTGAACGCGGAGCGGATCCTCGTCGCGTCCGAGTGCTTCGGCGACGGGCGCTGGCTCCTCGACAAGGCCGTCTCCTACGCGAGCGAGCGGGTGGTGTTCGGCAAGCCCATCGGCGCCAACCAGGGCATCCAGTTCCCGATCGCGCGCGCCTACGCGGCGCTCGAGGCGGCCGACCTCATGTGCCGCAAGGCGGCGGCCCTGTTCGACGCGGGGCGGTCGTGCGGGTCGGAGGCCAACATGGCGAAGCTCCTGTCCTCGGAGGCGACGTGGCAGGCGGCGGAGGCGGCCATGCAGACCCACGGCGGCTTCGCCTACGCGCGCGAGTACGACGTGGAGCGCAAGTGGCGGGAGGTGCGCCTCTACCAGACGGCGCCGATCTCCACCAACCTCGTGCTCGCCTACCTCGGCCAGCACGTCCTCGGGATGCCCCGCTCCTACTGACGGGCGAACCACAGGGAGAGGCCCATGACCGGACTGACCCGCGAGATCGGCGCGTTCGCGGCGCGCGCCGCGACGCTCGAGCTGCCGGACGAGGCCCGCCGCGCCGCCCTCATGGGGATCGCGGACCTCGTGGCCTGCACCGTCGCCGGCGCGGACGAGGAGGCGCCGCGTCTTGTCCTCGAGACGCTCAGCCCGCCCGACGACCCGGCCGGCGCGCCGCTCCTGCCGTCCGGGCGGCTCGTGCCCGCGCCCCAGGCCGCGTTCGTGAACGCCGTCGCGGGCCACGTCCTCGACTACGACGACGTGGGGCTCAACGGGCACCCGAGCGTCGTCATGGCGCCCGCGATCCTCGCCGAGGGGTGGACCATCGGGGCGAGCGGGCGAAACGCGGTGGCCGCGTATGTGGCGGGCTACGAGACGTGGGCGCTTCTCGCCGAGCTGGAACCCGGGCAGATGCACGACCGGGGTTTTCACCCGAGCGCCGTGCAGGGGGCGGTCGCCACGGCCGTCGCCGTCGCGTCCCTGAAGGGGCTCGACGAGGAGAGGGCGACCATGGCCGTCGCCATCGCCGCGTCGCTCGCGGCGGGTCTCGTCGCCAACTTCGGGACCATGACGAAGTCGCTCCATGCCGGCCGGGCCGCCGAGGCCGGCATCCTCGCCGCCCGTCTCGCGGCCGCGGGCTACACCGCCTCGCCCGACGCGCTGGAGCACGAGACGGGGTTCCTGCGGGCCGTCTCCGCGTCCGGAACGCCGGACATCGCCGAGCGGGACCACGGGCTCGGCACGCGCTGGCGGCTGCCGGAATCGGGCGTCCACGTGAAGCGCTATCCCGTGTGCTACTCCTGCCACCGGGCGATCGACGGGATGCTGGACCTCGTGGAAGAGCACGACCTGAAGCCGGAGGACGTGAAGGAGATCCGCGTCGGGGCCGGCAGCACCCAGCTCCTGATGCTGCGCAACCACGCGCCGGTGACGGGGCTCGAGGCGAAGTTCTCCATGGAGTTCGCCATGGCGAGCGCTCTCGTGGCCCGCAAGGTGGGCCTTGCCGAGCTCACGGACGCGTTCGTGCGCCGGCCCGAGGTCGTGGCGGCGATGAAGAAGGTCCGCACGGAGGCGATCCACGACGGGATCGTGGGGCTGCCGACCTCGAAGCCCGACACGGTGGAGGTGGAGCTCGTCTCGGGGACGGTGCTGACCCACGCGCCGATCCTCCACGCGAAGGGGAGCTGGCAGGCGCCGATCGGACCGGACGAGCTGAAGGCGAAGTTCCTCGACTGCACGGACGGGCGAATGCCGCGCGATCGGGCGCTCGCCCTCGTGGGCGCGCTCGCCGGGCTCGAGGCGCTCCCCTCCCTCCGCGACCTGCCGCTGGTGCCGGAGCGGCCTGCCCTGTCCCTGCGCTCGGCATGAGCGGGACGGCCGGCGGGGCGGGGGCGCTTCCGACCGGGCAGGTGGCGCCGATCCACCACCGGCGGATCGGCGACGTCCTCGTGACGTCGCTCGCCGACGGCTACCTCGACGCGCCGTTCGAGATCCTGACCGAGCTTTCCGCCGACGAGGCCGACGCCATCCTGAAGGACAGGCGCCGCCGCTCGCCGCCGCGCATCTCCATCAACGCCTTCCTCCTGCGGGCGGGCGGCCGCGTCGCCCTCGTGGACACGGGCGCGGGCGACACCATGGGGCCGACCCTCGGCCGCCTGCCGGAGGTGCTCGCCGCGGCGGGCGTCCCGCGCGAGGCGGTGGACGCGGTCCTCCTCACCCACATGCACCCGGACCACTCCAACGGCCTCGTCTCGCCGGACGGGGAGCGGCTGTTTGCGAACGCGGAGCTCGTGGTGGGGGAGGCGGACATCGCCCACTGGCACGACGACGGGGCGATGGCCCGGGCGGACGAGCGCAGGCGAAAGCGCTACTTCGAGGCCGCCCGCTTCCAGTTCGCGCCCTACAGGGACCGGGTCCGCCCGGCGGCGGGGGAGGTGTTCCCCGCCGTCCACGCCGTGCCGCTGCCGGGCCATACGCCGGGGCACACGGGCTACCTCGTCGCATCGGGCGGCCAGACGCTGTTCATCTGGGGCGACGTCTGCCACCTGCCGGACATCCAGGTGGGTCGGCCGGAGACGACGCTGGTCTTCGACACCGACCCGGACGCGGCGATCGCCACCCGCCGCCGCGCCTTCGCCATGGCCGCCTGCGAGGGGCATCTCGTCGCCGGGATGCACCACCACTTCCCGGGCCTGTCGCGGATCGCGAAGCGCGGCGACGCCTTCGAGCTGATCGACGAGCCGTGGGCCTTCACCCTCTAGGCGCCCTCGGCGTCAAGGCTCGATAGATCCGGACCAATCCACGACCTGCGGCGGTGGACGGCTCCCGGTTCCCGGACCGTCGACCGGGAAACCGCCGCGGCGCCGCATGCGACCGATCCGTGCACCGCGCCCCGGTGTCGATCCGGACGTGCGGCCGATTGACAAGGTCGAAACATCCGGACGACGGTCGGCGACCGGGGCACGTGGCGCTCCGCCGACAGCGGGATCGGCATGGGCGAGAGCTTGCGTATAGGCATCGACATCGGCGGCACGTTCACCGACTTCGCGGTGATCGACGATGCGGCCGGTACCGTCGTCGCCGAAAAGATCCTGACGACTCACGCCCATCCGGAGGACGCCGTCCTCGACGGGATCGACCGCCTCGCCCGCCGTCACCCGGACCTCCTCGCCCGGGCGGGGAGCGTCATCCACGCCACCACCCTCGTCACCAACACGATCCTGGAGCGGAAGGGGGCGCGCACCGCGCTCGTCACCACCGAGGGTTTCCGCGACGTCCTCGAGATGGCGCGGGAGGTCCGCTACGACGTCTTCGACATGTTCATCCGCATGCCGCGGCCGGTGATCCCGCGGCGCCTGCGCTTCGAGGTGGCCGAACGGGTGCTCGCCACCGGCGAGGTGCGGACGCCCCTCGACGAGGACGGGGTGCGGGCGGCGGCCCGCGCCATGCGCGCGGCGGGGGTGGAGGCGGTGGCGGTCGTCTTCCTCCATTCCTACCGCCGGCCGGAGCACGAGCGACGGGCGGGCGAGATCCTCGCCGAGGAACTGCCGGGCGCCGTCGTGTCCCTGTCGTCCGACGTCCATCCGGAGCCGAAGGAGTACGAGCGCGCCTCCACGACGGCTCTCGATGCCTACGTGAAGCGGGTGACCGCCACCTATCTCGACGCCATCGCCGCGGGGCTTTCCGAGCGCGGCTGGCGCGGGCGGCTCCTCGTGATGCTGTCGAACGGGGGGAGCGCGACGGTCGAGACGGCACGGGCGGTGCCGGTGCAGCTCGTGGAATCGGGGCCCGCGGCGGGCGTGGAGGCGGCCTGCCACTTCGGTCGCCTGATGGGGCTCGAGCGGGTCCTGTCCTTTGATATGGGGGGGACCACGGCGAAGCTGTGCGTGATCGAGAACGGGGCGGCGGCCCGCACCCGCGCCTTCGAGGTGGACCGGATGCACCGCTTCAAGGCGGGCTCGGGCCTGCCCGTCGCCGTGCCGGTCTACGACCTCCTCGAGATCGGGGCGGGGGGCGGCTCCATCGCGAAGGTGGACGACCTCGGCCTTCTGAAGGTGGGGCCGGAGAGCGCGGGCTCCGAGCCCGGGCCCGCCGCCTACGGCCGCGGCGGGGAGCGGGCGACGGTGACGGACGCGGACCTCGTCCTCGGCTACCTCGACCCGGACAGCTTTCTCGGCGGGGCGATGTCGCTCGATCTGCCGGCGGCCGAGGCGGCGATCGAGCGGGACGTCGCGGGTCCGGCCGGGCTCGCGACGGCGGAGGCGGCGGCCGGGATCCACGAGATCGTCAACGAGAGCATGGCCTCGGCCGCCCGCATGTACGTCGCCGAGAAGGGGCGCAGCCCGTCCGAGTTCACGCTGATGGCCTTCGGCGGGGCGGGGCCGGTCCATGCCCTCGGCCTTGCCCGCAAGCTGGGGGTGCCGCGGGTCGTGGTGCCGCCGTTCTCCGGCGTCATGTCCTCCCTCGGGCTCCTGTCGGCGCCCGTCGCCTTCGAGCGGAGCCATGCGGTCCGCCGCCTCGCGGACGATGCGGACCCGGCGGACCTCGAGGCCCTGTTCGCCCGCCTCGAGGCGGAGGCGCGGGCCATGATGCCGGAGGAGGGGGCGCCCGTCTGCCGGCGGACGGTGGACCTTCGCCACGCCGGTCAGGACCACGCCCTCGAGGTGGCGGCGGGGGAGGGGCCGGTGTCGGCCGGGGCCCTCGCGGCCTGGGTGGAACGCTTCATGGGGCTCTACGAGCAGCTCTACGGCAAGGTGGACGACGAGACGCCCGTGGAGATCGCGAGCCTCAGGGTCGTCCTTTCGATCCCGGTGGAGGGGCCGCGCCTTTGCGCCGTCGCCGGGTCGGGCGCCGCGCCGCGGGGCCGGCGGCGCATCCACGTCTCGCTCGCGGGCGGTCTCGTGACGGCGGCGGTCTACCGGCGCGAGCGGCTCGGGCCGGGCGACGCGGTGACGGGGCCGGCCGTGGTGGAGGAGCGGGAATCGACCACCGTGCTCCTGCCGGGGGATCGGCTCACCGTCCACCCGACGGGCTGCCTCGCGATCGAGGTGGCGCAGGCCGCAGGCGCGACCACGGACGCCGCCGTCGCGGAGGCGGGGCGATGCAGCTGAACCCGGTCACCACGCGCATCCTGTGGAACCGGCTCGTCGCCATCGTGGACGAGGCGGCGACCGGCCTCATGCGCACCGCCTACACCCCGTCCGTCAAGGAATACCACGACTTCTGCTGCGCCCTCTTCGACGTGAAGGGCAACATGCTCGCCCACTCCACCGTGACGACCGCCGGCTTCCTCGGCATCGTCCCGGAGGTGATGAAGAATTTCCTCACCGTCCATCCCGCCGAGACGCTGAAGGACGGGGACGCCATCGTCACCAACGACCCGTGGGCGGCGAGCGGGCACCTCATCGACATCTCCGTCGCGCACCCGATCTTCCACCGGGGCGAGCTCGTCGGCCATGCCCTGTGCATCGTCCACCACCTCGACATGGGCGGGCGCATGTCGACCCTGGAATCGAAGGACATGTACGAGGAGGGGCTGAAGATCCCCATCCTCAAGCTGTACGAGGAGGGCCGGCTCAACCGGACCATCTTCGACTTCATCCGCGCCAACATCCGCGTCCCCGAAAAGGTGCTGGGTGACCTCAGGGCCCAGGTGGTCGCCAACCACGTCTGCACGCGGGCGCTGAAGGCGATGCTCGACGAGTACCGCCTGCCCGGCCTCACCGGCCTCGCGGAGGAGATCGTCGCCCGCACCGAGACGAGCCTGCGCGCCAAGATCGCCGAGCTGCCCGACGGCGCCTACCGGCACGACGTGGAATTGCCGCCCGTGCCGGGCGTGAAGGAGCCCATCTCCATCGCCTGCGCGGTCACGGTGAAGGGCGACGAGGTGATCATCGACTACACCGGCTCGTCCGGCGAGGTGATGGCCGCCGTCAACTCCTCCTACAACATGACGCGCTCCTACAGCGCCTATCCGGTCAAGCTCGCCCTCGACCCGGACGTGCCGAACAACGAGGGCGGCTTGAGGCCGATCCGGGTGATCGCGCCCGAGGGCACTATCGTGAACTCGCGCCCTCCCGCCGCCACCTGGGGGCGGACGATGATCTCCCACCTCTTCCCGGAGATCGTCTTCGCGGCGATGGAGGGGATCATGCCGGACAGGGTCCTCGCCTCCACCGGCGGCTCGCCCGCCAACGAGATCTACCTCCATGGCAAGCTCGCCTCGGGGCGGTCCTTCCTCGCCATCTCCCAGCACTCGGGCGGGATGGGCGCCTCGGCCCGCTTCGACGGGCACTCGGTGCTGTGCTTCCCGAACAACACGTCGAACATCCCGGTGGAGGTGACCGAGAACGAGGCGCGGATGGCCTACGTGAGAAAGGCGCTCCTTCCCGACAGCGCGGGGCCGGGCGAGAACCGGGGCGGCTTCGGCCAGGAGGTGGAGTTCGAGATCCTGGACGGCGGCGCGCCGGGGGCGCGGCACGTGGAGGCGTCCGTGCGCCTGTCGGGCCGGCGGGAGGACGGGCCGTTCCCCGTGTTCGGCCGGGCGGGCGGCAGGGCGGGCCGCGGCTACGGGCTTTGGCTCAACGGGGAGGAGATCGACCACGGCGTCCACCGGCGCCTGGAACCGGGCGACCGGGTCCGCTTCGTCATCTCCGGCGGGGGCGGCTACGGCGACCCGTTCGCGCGGGCGCCCGAGCGCGTCGCCGAGGACGTGGCGGAAGGGCTCGTGAGCCTCGCGGCGGCGCGGGCGGACTACGGCGTCGTCCTCGACCCGGACGCGCTCGCGGTCGACGCGGAGGCGACGGCCGCCCTCCGCGGGCGCGGCGCGGGCTGAGGGGCGGGCGATGGCCTTCCGGCGGCGGGCGGCGGAGACGGCGGGGCGGCCCATCGGGAACCCGGTGCTCCTCGCCGCGCCGGCGGTCGTCTGGCTCCTCGCCTTCGGGTTGGCGCCGCTCCTGTTCATGCTGGCGATGTCGTTCTGGAAGTCGACGATCTTCGGCACGCGGCCGGATTTCGTGCTCGAGAACTACGCCCGCATCTTCGGGAACCCGCTCTACTACGAGCAGCTTCTGAAGACGCTCAGGATCGCGGTCGTGACCACGCTGATCGCGCTCGTGGTGTCCTGGCCGATCGCGTTCACCCTGTCGCGGCTGAAGGGGCTGAAGAAGGCGCTGTTCGTCATTCTCATCTTCCTGCCGTTCTGGACGAGCTACGTGGTGCGCACCTTCGTGTGGCTGCCCATCCTCGGCCGGCAGGGGGCGATCAACGAAGGGCTGATGGCGGTCGGCCTCATCTCCGAGCCGCTCGACTTCCTGCTCTACAACGAGGGGGCGGTGCTCCTCGGGCTCGTCTACGTCTACACCCTGTTCATGACGCTGCCGATCTACCTTTCGCTGGAAAAGATCGACCCGGCGCTGATCGAGGCGGCGGCTGACCTCGGCGCGCGGCCTTTCGAGATCTTCTGGCGGGTGCTGTTGCCGTTGTCCTGGCCCGGGGTGCTGTCGGGCTCCATCATGGTGTTCCTGCTGGCCGTCGGCGCCTACGTCACGCCCCAGCTCCTCGGCGGACCCTCGGGGCTCATGTACGGCAACGTGATCGCGAGCCAGTTCCTCGGCAACAACAACTGGGCGTTCGGCTCGGCCCTGTCGATCACGCTGATCGCCATCGTGCTGGTGCTTCTGCTCGTGGCGAGCCGGTGGATCGGGCTCGGCAAGGTCTTCTCCGGGGGGGCGGGATGAGGGCGCCGGCGGCGGGCGAGGCGCGGGTGCGCCGGCCCTACGCGGGCTGGCGGGCGGCCATGTGGGGCTACGCGGCGCTCTTCTACCTGTTTCTCTACGGGCCGCTCGCCACCATCGCGGTCCTGTCCTTCAACGCCTCGGAGGTGACGGGCTTTCCGGTGACGGGCTGGACCCTCGGCTGGTACCGGGAGGTCCTGTCGAGCCCGGACCTCCTCGCGGCCCTGTGGCACTCCGTCAGCGTCGGGGCGCTCGCCGCGGTGATCGCGACGGCGCTCGCCCTCATGCTGGCGCTGGCGTTCCGGCACGACTTCCCGGGCAAGCAGGCGATCTTCAACCTGGTGCTCCTGCCGATCATCATGCCGGGGATCATCGCGGGCATCGTCCTCCTCATCTTCTTCGGCTATCTGGGCGTGCGCTCCGCGCTCTATTCCACCGTGCTCGTCGCCCACGTGAACTTGGTGCTTCCGTTCGCTTTCCTGACGCTCTACCCGCGCATCCACGGCTTCGACCGCTCGCTCGAGGAGGCGGCGATGGACCTCGGGGCGCGGCCCTTCGAGGTCTTCCGGCGGGTGACGCTGCCGGTGGTGCTGCCGGGGATCCTGGCGACGGCGCTCTTTTCCTTCAGCCTGTCGTTCGACGAGTTCATCCGCACCCTGTTCGTCATCGGCTTCGACCGGACGATCCCGGTCGCGTTCTGGAGCCTCATCGTCCAGGAGCTCGCGCCGGAGCTTCCGGCGATGGCCGTCATCATCGTGTTCGTGTCGGTGTTCGCATCGCTGGTCGGCTTCGTCTTCGCCCGCCGCGCCGACGCGAGAGCCCGGGAAACCGGGGGGAACGGCTGAAGAACGAGGAGACAAGGACCATGAACGCCAAGATCTCGGGGCTCCGCCCCGACCGCCGCACGCTCCTGAAGGGGGCGGGCGGCCTCGCCGGCGCGGGTGCGCTGTCCGGGCTCCTGCCGGGCCTCGCCCTCGCCCAGGACCGGCCGTCGGTGGTGGCGGTGATGCCCGGGCCCTTCATGCCCGACGAGGGCCGGCCCATCGCCGAACGGATCGCCGACGCCCGCATCGAGAATGCGCCGTACGTGTCGCCCACCGACACCCTCGCCAAGCTGATGGCGCCGGGCGGCACGTCGCGCTACGACCTGATGGTCTCCCTCACCCAGTTCATCAAGGATTCGGCGCTGGGCGCGGGCGCGGGGCAGGAGCGGATCATGCCCCTCGACATGTCGCTCATCCCGAACGCGGGCGACCTGATGCCCATGTTCGCCGACCAGGTCGTCAAGCGTGGCGGCGACACCTTCATGATCCCGGTCGTGTGGGGGTACGACTCGGTCATCTACAACGCCGACCAGATCCCGACCGAGGAGCCCGAGACCCAGTCCTGGGGCCTCCTGTTCGACGAGCGCTACAAGGGGCGCATCGCCTGGCGCGACGACGCCCACGGCATGATCATGGTGGCTGGCCTCCACATGGGGATCGAGGATCCGGTGAACATGGCGGCCTCGGACCTGAAGGAGGTCGAGGCCTTCCTGATCTCCAAGAAGCCGGTGATCCGGACCATGTGGTCGGCCTTCGGCGAGGCGGTGAACCTCGTCTCCTCGGGCGAGGTCTGGGCCATGTACGGCTGGATCGCCATGCGCGCGGCGCTGCAGCGGCAGGGCATGAACGTCACCAACAACTGGCCGTCGGACGGGCTTCTCACCTGGAACCAGTCCGGCTTCGTGCCCAAGGACGCGCCCAACGCCGAGGCCGCCATGAGGGTCATCAACGCCATGCTGTCGAAGGAATTCGGCACGGTGCTGACGCGGGTGACCAACTACCCGTCGACCTCCCAGTCCGTCGTCTCCGAGTTCTCGCCGCAGGAGCAGCGCAAGCTCGGCCTCGACCTCGCCGAGCGGGACCTCAAGGTCTACAACATGAGCTTCCCGCCGGACATGGACCGGTGGATCGAGGTCTGGAACACCGTAAAGTCGGCCTGAGGGGCGGGCACTCGTGGAGCGCGACATGGACGGCGTCGTTGCGGTCGAGGGCCGGGTCGCGCCGGGCGGGCTTGCCGGCGTCCCGGCCGTGGAGGCGCGTGGCGTCTCCAAGTCGTTCGGCGACACGGTCGCGCTCCACGAGCTTTCCCTCGCCATCGGGCGGGGCGAGTTCTTCTCGCTGCTCGGGCCGTCGGGCTGCGGGAAGACGACGCTGCTTCGGATGATCGGCGGCTTCGAGACGCCGACGACGGGCGAGATCCGGATCGACGGGGCGAGCGTTTCGGGCCTGCCGCCCTACGCCCGCACCACCAACATGATCTTCCAGCACCTCGCCCTGTTCCCGCACATCTCCGTCTTCGAGAACGTCGCCTTCGGGCTGCGGGTCGGCCGCCGCCCGCGGGCGGAGATCCGCCGCAAGGTGGAGGAGGCGCTCGCCCTCGTGCGCCTCGAGGGCTACGGGAAGCGGATGGTCAACGAATTGTCCGGCGGCCAGCGCCAGCGGGTGGCGATGGCGCGGGCGCTCGTCAACGAGCCGTCGGTCCTCCTCCTCGACGAGCCGCTCGGCGCGCTCGACCTGCAGCTGCGCATCCAGATGCAGGCCGAGCTCAGGCGCCTCCAGCGGGCGGTCGGCAGCACCTTCGTCTTCGTCACCCACGACCAGGGGGAGGCGATGGCGATGTCGGACCGCATCGCCGTCATGGAGGCGGGGCGCATCCTCCAGATCGGCACGCCCGAGGCGATCTACGAGCGGCCGGCGAGCCGGGCCGTCGCCGCCTTCGTCGGCCACACGAACCTTTACGACGGGACGGTGGCCGAGGTGCGGGACGGGCGCTGCCTCGTCGACTGCGGGACGATCCGCCTCGCCGCGGCCGCGGATGGGGCCGGTGTGGAGGCCGGGCGGCCGGTCTCGGTGGCGCTGCGCTACGAGCGGGTGGCGGCGGACGCCGTCGATGTCGCCGACGGGGAGGGGGCGGAGGGCATCGTCGAGGAGCGGAGCTTCCTCGGCAACGCGGTCCGCCTCGTGGTCCGGGCCGGCGGCGGTGCGAGCGTGGTGGCGGACGTGCCGCCCGGCTCGCCGGCGGCGGCGGCGGCCATCGGCGACCGGGTGTCCCTCGCCTGGTCGCCGGCGGACGTGCGGCTTCTCCTGTCGTGAGGCTCAGGGAAGATAGGCACCGCCCGTGACGTGGAGGGTCTGGCCGGTGACGTACCGGGCGCCCGGCGAGCACAGGTAGCGGACGGCCGCCGCCACCTCCTCCGGGCGGCCGAGGCGTCCGGCGAGGTTCGAGGGGGTGGCCGGGGCGGCGCCCGAGCTCTTGCCCCGCACCGTGTCGATGGTCCCGGGCACCACGACGTTCGCCGTGATCCCCTCGCCGGCGAGCTCGGCGGCGAGGGCCTTCGTGAGGCCGACCACGCCTGCCTTGGACGCGATCACGTGGGCGCGGCCGGGGGCGCCGGTGTGGGCGGTGAGCCCGCCGATGTTCACGACCGTGCCCTGGCCGGAGGCCCGGAGCGCCGGCAGGGCCGCCTGCACGACGAGGAACGGCGCGTCGAGGTTGACGGCCATCACCTCCCGCCACTCGGCGAGGGGGATCTCGCCGACGGGGGTGTGGCTGCGCCGCGAGGCGTTGTTCACGACGATCGACAGGCCCCCGAGGGCCCGGGTGGCGTCCGCCACGAGGCCGGCGACGGCGTCCGGGTCGCGGAGGTCGGCAACGGCGGCGTGGACCCGCACGCCGCGCTCGGCGAGGAGGCGCGCCGTCTCGGCGAGCCCCGCCTCGTCGGATCCGGTGTGGACGGCGACGTCCGCGCCGCCGTCCGCGAGGGCGAGGGCGACGGCGCGGCCGATGTTGCCCGCCGCGCCCGTCACCAGCGCCCTGTGTCCCCGAAGCTCGCCCGTCATCCGCAGCGCCTCCCGCGCCTTTCCCGTCCCCTCGCCATCGGTACCCGCCCGGCACCGGCGATCAAGCCCCGCGTCCGGCAGGGCCGGTTCCGCGGCGTCCCGATCACGTTCTCGCGAGCGGTCGCTTGTCGCAGCCACCCGCGCCGCTAAGCCTGTCGGCGGAGGCCTCTGCCGGCCTTCATGCCAGAGCCGGCACGCGCCGTTGCCGGCCTTTCCGGGAGACGACGATGGACATGACGCGCCGCGAGACCCTTCTCGCCGGAGCCGGCGCCGCCGCGCTAGGGCTTTCCGGCCCCCTCGCCTTCCAGGCCCCGGCCGCCCGGGCCGAGACGGGTCAGGGCTTCTTTTCCTACAAGATCGGCGACATCGAGCTGATCGGCCTGCACGACGGCTATTTCGAGCGCCCTCTCGATCCCTCGTTCGTCGGCAACGCCGAGGTGGAGGACGTGGCCGACGCCCTCGAGAAGGGCGGCCACCCGCGCGACCGCGTGCCGATCAACTTCGCCCAGACGCTGATCCGCACCGGCGGTCGCACGATCCTCGTGGACGCGGGAACGGGCGGCCAGCTCGCCCCGACCGCGGGGACGATGATGGACCACCTGCGGGCGGCCGGCGTCGATCCGGCCTCCATCGACACGGTGCTCGTGTCCCACTTCCACCCGGACCACATCTTCGGGCTGATGGCGGCCGAGACGAACGAAAAGGTCTTCCCGGACGCGGAGATCGTGGTGCCGGAGGCGGAGTTCGCCTTCTGGACGGATCCCGCCACCGTCTCGGCGCTGCCGGAGAACCGGCGGGGGCTCGCCAACCGGATCGGCGCCACCATCGGCACCTGGGACAACGTGCGTCGCATTGGCGACGGGGTGGAGGTGGCGCCGGGCGTCACGAGCCGCGCCGCCCACGGGCACACGCCGGGGCACACGGTGTTCGTCGTTGCCTCGGGGGACGAGCAGCTCGTGATCGCGGGCGACATCGCGAATATCCCCGCCCTGTTCGTCGCCAACCCGGGCTGGCACGCCGTCTTCGACATGGACGCGGAGCGCGCCGAGGCGGCCCGCAAGGCCCTGTTCGACCAGGCGATCGCGGACGGGGCCACGGTCGCGGGCTACCACTTCGGCTTCCCGAACGCCGGGCGCATCGAGCGGGACGGGGCGGGCTACGCGTTCGTGCCGATGGGCGGCTGACAGGCGGGCGAAGATCTGCCGCCGGGCGTGCGCGCGCCCGGCGGCGCTGCGCCGCAAC
The DNA here is from genome assembly GCA_964547415.1 of uncultured Hyphomicrobiales bacterium. Classification (GTDB taxonomy): domain Bacteria; phylum Pseudomonadota; class Alphaproteobacteria; order Rhizobiales; family Amorphaceae; genus CAZJNX01. The sequence continues at coordinate 1,449 of CAZJNX010000010.1, read as the reverse complement.
GGGCGCTGACATTCGGCAGCTTGTCCCCAGCTTCCGCCGCTATCGTAGACTGGCACGAGCGGTGCATCGGCGGCGGGGCGGGCCCCCGGCGTCGGATGGCAGGTTGCGGGGCGGGCGGAGCGGTGCCACCTTTCTGTTCGGATCCATCCTTCGGGTTCAACGTTTTCCGGACGGCGGATGGTGTGAATGAAGTTCGTGTGCGACGCCCCCGGTGGCAGCTGGTTCCGGATCGAGACGGAGGCCGAAGCCGAACAGGAATCGACGCTCATGGCCCACGCGGTGGCGAAGCATTTCAGCCGGGCAAGGGAGCGGGTCCGCCGGTCCCATCGGCCTGCGAGCGACCGCTACATCGAGCAGAACATCGGGCTCGAGGCGCACATCCAGCGCGAGATGCCCCTGTTCCTCACGTTCCGGGACGCGGAGGGGACGCCCTGGGTGACGGCCATGCTGCCGCCCGGCGGCCGGGCGAGCCCGGGAGCGGAGATCGTCATCGTGGGCGAGCGCAACGGCGATCCCTATCCGGACCACCGGGAAGCCATCGAGGCGCTCGGACGGCACTTCGGCCTCGGTCTCGATCGAGAGCGATGTTATCCCTACCGACGATAGCGCGGTTCTGCGCCCCCTCGACCGCGGGCGCCCGTCCGGCTTCGGTCCGGACCGGCAAGGCGGATGCGGAGCGGGCGCGACCTTTCGCGCCGCCGGCGAGGGCTACGACGACCCGCACGTTCGGGTGCAGGCTGGGCGCGCGTAGGGGCGTCCACCGGGATTGCGCCAGTGGTGCGTGCTCCAACCGGGGAAGAATCGAACATGGCAACTGATGTCTTCGAGACATTCAAGGACTCGTTCACGCGCCGGCAGAGCGTGGAACTCACGCTGAAGGAGTACCTCGAGGGCTGCCGGACCGATCCCGGCATGTACGCCAGTGCCGCGGAGCGGATGCTCAAGGCGATCGGGGAGCCGACGCTCCTCGATACCTCGCGCGACCCGCGGCTGGGCCGGATCTTCCAGAACAGGACGATCAAGGTCTATCCGTACTTCAAGGACTTCTACGGCATGGAGGAGACCGTCGAGCGCATCGTCGGCTTCCTCCGCCACGCCGCGCAGGGGCTGGAGGAGAAGAAGCAGATCCTCTATCTGCTCGGTCCCGTCGGCGGTGGCAAGTCCTCCCTCGCCGAGCGGCTGAAGCAGCTGATGGAGGAGGAGCCCATCTACGTCCTCAAGGCGGGGGACGAGGTGAGCCCGATCTACGAGAGCCCCCTCGGCCTGTTCGACCCGTCCCGGCACGGCGAGATGCTGGAGAAGGAATACGGCATTCCGCGGCGCCGTCTGCCCGGCCTGTGCTCGGCCTGGGCGGTGAAGCGGCTCGACGAGTTCGACGGGGACGTGTCGCGCTTCTCGGTCGTCCGGATGCAGCCCTCGCGCCTGCGGCAGATCGGCATCGCCAAGACC
>CAZJNX010000009.1:5836-41807 GCA_964547415.1 uncultured Hyphomicrobiales bacterium | reverse complement strand
TTGAGCGTGTAGGACGCGCCGTCCGCGAAGTCGTAGCGGAAGCGGACGAGGCCCTCGTCGATATGCTCCGGCTCGGCAGAGACGTTATCGCCACAGTAATAATACTTATGCTTCGTCTTGAAGCCGTGATCCAGCATGAAGTCGTAGTTGCGCTGGTCGATAATCAGGATGCCGTCGTGCTTCAGCGCGGCGTAGAACTCGGCCAGCGCGCGGCGGCGATCCTTCTCGTTGTGCAGGTGGGTGAACGAGTTGCCGAGGCAGATGATGGCGTCGTACTTGCCCTGGATGTCACGGTTGAGCCAGCGCCAGTCGGCCTGGACGGACTTGAGGATCAGCCCGCGGCTCTGGGCGTTCTCGAAGGCCTTGGCGACCATCTGGGCCGAGCCGTCGGCGGAGGTGACGTTGAAGCCCGCCTCCAGCAGCCGGACCGAATGGAAGCCGGTGCCGCAGGCGACGTCGAGCACGGTCTCCTTGCCGCGCGCCCGCAGGACGTCGATGAAGAACTGGCCCTCGGACTGGGCGCGCGCGTCCCAGTCGATCAGCTCGTCCCACTTCTCGACGAAGGACTTGACGTATTCGCCGCGGTAGAGGTCGGTCTTGCGATCGGCGAGCGGATCGTCCCCGTACGCCTGCTCGGCCGGGGAGAGGGCGACGCCCCCTTTCTCTTCCAGTGCCATGTCGATCGTCCTTCTCTTGCCGTTTGCGGTGGGGCGCGCCGGCATGACCGCCGGGCGGCCGGGGCGCGCCGGGATGGTCGCCGGCCCTCGGCGAAAAGGGCCGACCACGGGTCCCGCGGGAGACGGGGTGGCCCTTCGTTCGGGCCGTCTCGCAGTCGCGTCGAGGGCGCCCGGAGAGGGGACGCGGCGGGGCGGGCCGTCGGGACGGCCGATCTGGAAGGCGCGGACCGGGAACCCTCGGCCGCGCCACCCGTTGGACGGGTCCAGGCTGCGCCGGACCAGCTTTCGCAGTGCCCCCCGAGGCCGCGCCGCCCCCTGCCGGCTGCGACCTTCGCATCCCCGCCGCCGGCGGCGCACCGCCGGAGGGAGCGACGCACGGAGCCGAGCCCACCCGGCACGGGCGAGCCCATCCCTCGGCAACTGGCAGGACCCTATCATCCGTTCGCGACATCCGATAGCCGAAAAGCGACATCGCTGCCTTGCCGCCGAGAACGACGGGCCGGGAAACCCAGGCGTGGCGGGGGTTTTGGATGGCGACGATCGGTCGTCCCCGGCGCGGCTGCGCCACCGGACGGGGGCGGTGCGGCGCCCGGCGCGACCGCCGGGGCGCCTCGGGCCGGGCGCGGCCGGGGCGGCGCGCCGCGTGCGCAAACGCGCGACGGCGGCCAGCGGGGATGCCGGCCGCCGCAGACGTCAAGTGCGCGCGGTCAGTGCGTGGCGAGCCAGGTATCCACCTCGCGCTCGGCCTGCTCCTTCTCGTAACCGTAGCGCTCCTGCAGCTTGCCGACCAGCTGCTCGCGCTTGCCGTCGATCACCGTCATGTCGTCGTCCGTGAGCTTGCCCCAACGCGACTTCGCGCTTCCGGTGAACTGCTTCCAGTTGCCTTCGACCTGATCCCAGTTCATGGTCTAGTCTCCGTGATTCCGTGGCGCGGCGGCGGTGGAACACGGCCCCGCCCCGCGCGCGGTCAACCGGACGCCACGGAAAAGGTTCCTCCCTCGCGGCCGCCTAGCGGCGCACGTCCGGCGGGCCCTGCCACGGCCGGGGGCGGGGCGGCAGGGAAGCCTCGAGGCGAAGGGCGGGCGCCCCGTCCGGCCCCCGCTCGACAACCCCGGCGAGGGAGCCGGACCGCCGCAGGCGAACCCGGTCGAGGACGGCGAGCGGCCCGTCGCAACGCTCCACCCGTTCGCGCGTCACCACCACGTCGGCCCGCCGGCAGTCCGCGAGGAACGCGCTCGGACGGTGCGCGAACGCGACGAGGAGCGGCGGCCCCGCGCCGTCCCGCCCGTGGAGCGGCAGGACGCAGCCGAGGGCGTCGCACCGCGCCGCGCCGGCAAGGCCCGGATCGTCCTCCCCGCGCGGGTCGCCGTCGGCCTTCAGCCACATGGCGGCCGCGAAGCCCCCGCCCCCGTCCTTCAGGATCTGGAGGCGCCCGTCGGCGCCGCGGACGGCGAGGGTGCGCCCGTCGTCGGCGAGGAGGAGGTCGGGCCGCGGCCCGAACGGCATCAGGACGAGGCCTGCCACCAGCACCGGCACGCCGAGGAGCCGCCAGGGCGCGAGCCACAGGGACAGCCACAGGAAGCCCGCGACGGCGATGAGGGTGCCGCCCGCCGACGTCCGCCCGACGACGCCGGCCGACCCGGTGAGGCCCTCCACCCACCGGGCGATCTCGATCACCCAGCCGAGGCCGAGGCCCATGAGGCGGAGCGGCGGCCCCTCGAGGCCGACCGGCATGGCGGCGAGGCCCGCCACCCCCGCCGGCATCACGAGGAAGGTGACGATCGGCATGGCCGCCAGGTTCCCGAGGAGCCCCAGCGGCGCGACCCGGTGGAAATGGTAGGCTGCGACGGGCCCGGTGGCGAGCCCCGCGACGAGGCTCGTGAAGGCGAGCGTCAGAAAGCTCGCGAGCACGATGCGCGGGAGCGCCCGCCCGCCCGGCGGGGCCGCGGGGGCGGCGAGGCCGAACGGCCCCTTCTCCCACGCCGCCACGAGGGCGATCACCGCCGCGAAGGACATCTGGAAGCCCGGCTCCGTCACCGCGACCGGGTCCACCAGCATCACCACGAAGGCGGCGAGCGCCACGTTGCGCAGGGAGATGGCGGGCCGGTCGAGCAGGACGGCGACGAGGGAGACCGCGAGCATCGCATAGGCCCGCTGCGTGGCGACGGAGGCGCCCGACAGGAGGAGGTAGGCCGTCGCCGCGAGGAGGCCCGCCACCGCCGCCCACTTCTTGATGGGCCGGGAGAGGGCGAGGCCGGGCACGAGGGCGAGGGCGAGGCGGACGGCGCCGAACACGGTGCCGGCGACGAGGGCCATGTGAAGCCCGGAGATGGCGAGCACGTGGCCCAGCCCCGCCACGCGCAGGGCCACCGTGACGTCGTCCGGGATGCCGCCCCGGTCGCCCACAAGGAGGGCGGCGGCCACCTCGCCCGGCGGGCCGTCCACGGCAGCGCGGATGCGCGCGGCGATGGCGGCGCGCAGGTTCGCGAGGGCGGCGGCGAGGGCGATCGAGGGCGGCCGGTCCGGCAGGTCGATCCGGTCCGGGGCGCCGTAGGAGAAGCCGGTCCCGCCGATCCCGTCGAAGAAGAGGCGCCGCGCGCTGTCGTAGCCGCCGGGGTAGACCGGGCCGCGGGGCGGGCCGAGGCGCGCGGCGGTTTCGATGGCGTCGCCCACGGCGATGGTCGGGCCGGAACGGGGCGCGGAGATCCTGACCGTTCGCGGCGTCCGCTCGGGCGCGACGCCCTCCATGGAGCGGACCCGCACCGCGTAGCGCACGCGGCGCTCGCCTCGCAGCTCCTTCGAGACGACGAAGCCGGTGAGGCGGAAGCTCCCCTCCCGCTCGATGGCGGGGGCGGCGACGAGGCGGGTCTCGAGGGTGACGGCGGCGGTGCCCGCGGCGAGGGCGGCGAGGAAGGCCGCGGCGGCGGCGGCCACCGGGCGGGCGTTGAAGCGGAGGAAGGCGGCCCCCGCGGCGAGGGCGACAAGGGCCGGCTGCCAGGGCGCGGGCTCGGCCGGCAGGGCGAAGTAGAGGGCGATCCCGGCCGCGAAGGCGACCGGCAGCCACAGGAAGCGGCGGCCGAAGTCGGCGTCCCGCGCGGCCGACCCGGCGATCCAGCCCGCGAAGGCGGCGAACGCGGCCCGGGCCGCGCGCAGCGCCTGCCGCGCGCCCGCGCGCCGGCCGGCCGCGGCGCCCACCGCCCGCCGCCAGTGCCGTTCCCCCGCCCCGAGATCGCCCAGCGCCACCTGTCGCCTTTCCGGGCGCGCCTCGCCCGTCCCCTTCGCCGGCCCCGGCGACGGGCCGGCCATCCCGCCACCCGCCGCGGCCGCCGGGCCGGACGGGCTGCCGCCTCGCACCCGTCCCGGCTGCGCGACGGCTCCGGCCCGCCGTCCGGCCGGCGGGCGGACCGTGCCGCGCCGGGGCCACCCGGCCCGCCTCGTACGGCAGGGCGCGACGCCCCCTCCGGCGGGCTCCGCCGCCGGCGGGCCGGCCTCTCCGGCCACGCCGCCGGCGCGTTCTCCGGCAGCGCGGCGGCCCTTCGACCGGCCCGCGTCGCCGTGCTAGACAGCCGCCGACGCCGGCGGCGGGAACCCTAGCCGATCGGCACGATCCATGCCACCGAAGCGTGCAGGTTCCATGGCCTCAACCGTCGTTACCCGATTCGCCCCCTCCCCCACCGGGTTCCTCCACATCGGCGGCGCCCGCACGGCCCTGTTCAACTGGCTCTACGCCCGCCACCATGGCGGCGCCATGCGCCTCAGGATCGAGGACACGGACCGGGAACGCTCCACGCCCGAGGCGATTGACGCGATCCTCGAAGGCCTCGGCTGGCTGGGCCTTTCGTGGGACGGGGACGTCGTCTACCAGTCCGCCCGGGCCGAGCGGCACGCGGCGGTGGCGCGCGAACTCGTCGCCGCGGGGAAGGCCTACCGCTGCTACGCCTCCCAGGAAGAGCTCGTCGAGATGCGCGAGCGCGCCCGCGCCGAGGGCTGCCCGCCCATCTACGACGGCCGCTGGCGGGACCGGGACCCGTCCGAGGCGCCCGAGGGGGTGAGCCCCGTCATCCGCGTCAAGAGCCCGGTGGACGGGGAGACGGTGGTGCCCGACGCGGTGCAGGGCGAGGTGCGCTTTCCCAACAAGGACCTCGACGACTTCGTGATCCTGCGCTCGGACGGCAGCCCCACCTACATGCTCGCCGTGGTGGTGGACGACCACGACATGGCCGTCACCCACGTGATCCGCGGGGACGACCACCTGACCAACGCCGCGCGGCAGACGATCCTCTATCGGGCGCTCGGCTGGCCGGTGCCGGCGATGGCCCACATCCCGCTCATCCACGGTCCGGACGGGGCGAAGCTGTCCAAGCGCCACGGGGCGCTCGGCGTCGAGGCCTACCGGGAGATGGGCTACCTGCCGGACGCGCTGGTGAACTACCTCGTCCGGCTCGGCTGGAGCCACGGGGACCAGGAGGTGTTCTCGCGCGAGGAGATGATCGAGCATTTCGACCTCGCGCAGGTGGGCCGCTCGCCCGCCCGCTTCGACTTCCAGAAGCTGGAGAACCTCAACGGGATCTATATGCGCGAGGCGCCCGACCGGGAGGTGTTCGAGGCCGTCATCGACCTCCTGCCGCGGATCGAGGGGGGCGAGGCGATCCTGGGCAAGCTGACGCCGGCGCTGCGCGGACGGCTCGAGCGGGCGATCCCCGGCCTCAAGGAGCGGGCGAAGACGCTGGTCGAGCTTGTCGCCAACGCGCGCTACGTCTGGGCCGAGCGGCCGATCCCGCTCGACGAGAAAGCGCAGAAGCTCCTCGACACGGCCGGCCGGCACGTCCTCCACGAGATCAGGGGGCCGCTGTCGGAGGTCGACCCCTGGACGGAGGAGAAACTCGAGAAGGCGGTGCGCCGCTACGCCGACGAGGAGGGGCTGAAGCTCGGCAAGGTGGCCCAGCCGCTGCGCGCCGCCCTCACCGGCCAGGCGACCTCGCCCGGCATCTTCGACGTGCTCGTCACCCTCGGCCGGGCCGAGAGCCTCGCGCGGATCGCCGACCAGGCCGAGAAGAACGCCTGAGGCCGGGCGGCGGACGAAGGACGGGCGATCGGCGGGGGGCCGCGGGCGCGAAGGCCGCAGGCTGCCCGTGCTTGCGGCCCTGTCCCTTATCGGCTACCCAGCCGACGACTCGCGGCCGCCCGCCGTCGTCGTCAGCAGGATGGCGCGGCGGCATCGGGCATTCGTTGTCTGCGGATGTGAGGGTGTGCCCATGACCGATGGCGAAAACGCCACGTTGACCATCGCCAACCACCAGCTGGATCTGAAGATCCACCGTGGGACGGAGGGCCCTGACGTCGTCGACATCGGGTCGCTCTACAAGGACACCGGCCGCTTCACGTACGATCCCGGTTTCACCTCCACGGCGTCCTGCCAGTCGAAGATCACCTTCATCGACGGCGAGAAAGGCGTTCTGCTCTACAGGGGCTACCCGATCGAGCAGCTGGCCGAGCACGGCGATTTCCTCGAGACCTGCTACCTCCTGCTGTATGGCGATCTTCCGACCTACGCCCAGAAGCAGGATTTCGTGGCGCGTGTCACCAACCACACCATGATCCACGAGCAGATGAACCGGTTCTATGCCGGTTTCCGTCGGGACGCGCACCCGATGGCTATCATGGTGGGCGTTGTCGGCGCCCTGTCGGCCTTCTACCACGACTCCACGGACATCCACGATCCGCAACAGCGGATGATCGCGTCGATCCGCATGATCGCGAAGATGCCGACGATCGCGGCGATGGCCTACAAGTATTCCATCGGCCAGCCGTTCATGTATCCGCGGAACGACCTCGACTACGCGGCGAACTTCCTGCGCATGTGTTTCGGCGTCCCGTGCGAGGAGTATCACCCGAACCCCGTCCTCGCCCGCGCGGTGGAGCGGATCTTCATCCTTCACGCCGACCACGAGCAGAACGCCTCGACCTCCACGGTCCGGCTCGCGGGCTCCTCGGGCGCCAACCCCTTCGCCTGCATCGCCGCGGGCATCGCCTGCCTGTGGGGGCCGGCCCACGGCGGCGCCAACGAGGCGGCGCTGCGCATGCTCGGCGAGATCGGCAGCGTGGAGAAGATCCCGGAGTACATCGCCCGCGCCAAGGACAAGGACGATCCCTTCCGCCTGATGGGCTTCGGCCACCGCGTCTACAAGAACTACGACCCGCGCGCCCGCATCATGCAGAAGACGTGCCACGAGGTGCTGGCCGAGCTCGGCATCCGGGACGACCCGCTGCTCGAGGTGGCGATGGAGCTGGAGCGGATCGCCCTGTCTGACGAGTACTTCATCGAGAAGAAGCTGTATCCGAACATCGACTTCTACTCGGGGATCACGCTGCGTGCGCTCGGCTTCCCGACCACCATGTTCACGGTGCTGTTCGCCCTCGCCCGCACGGTGGGCTGGATCGCCCAGTGGAAGGAGATGATCGAGGACCCGCACCAGAAGATCGGCCGCCCGCGCCAGCTCTACACCGGCGCGCAGCGCCGCGACTACGTGCCGATCGCCCAGCGCGCCCACTGACGGCCGGCGCGACCGGCCCCAGACGAACGCGCCCTGCCGGTTCCCCCGGGGGCGCGTTCCCGTTTCCGGCCCGCCCGCCCGGGTTCAGGCGCGGGCGACAGGCCCGGCGCGCAGCCGGTCGAGGACCGCTTCGGCGGCGATCTCGCTCGGCGCGGCGCCGCCCGGCAGGGCCATGCGGCCCGACAGCTCCGCGAGGGCGGCGAGCTGCCTCTCCCGCGCCGCGCCGCCGGCGAGGAGGGGCAGGACGGCGGCGGCGAGCGCCTCGCCCGTCACCTCGTCGTCGAGGAACTCGGGGATCGGCCGGCCGTCCAGCACGATGTTGGACAGGACCATCGAGCGGGCCGTCACGATGGGGAACATGCCGTTGATCCGCTTCACGAGGCGGAACGCCCGGTCGAGGCGGTAGGCCACCACCATCGGCACCCCCGCGATCCCGAGCTCCAGCGTCACCGTGCCGGAGGCGGCGAGCGCGGCGTCCGCCGCCACGAAAGCTGCCCGCTTCGCCTCCACCCCCCGCACGACCTCCGGCCGCACGGCCCAGCTTCCGGCCCGTTCGGCCACCGCCTCCGCCACGTGGTCCACCGCCGGAAGGACGACCCGCATGTCCGGCACGTCGGCCGCGAGGCGCGCCACGGCCGCGCCGAAGGGCTCCATCAGCCGGCTCACCTCCGAGCGGCGGCTGCCGGGAAGGACGAGAAGGGTCGGCGGGCCGCCGTCCGGCCGCTCCGCCCGCGCGGCCCGCACCGCCTCCATGGGCTCGAGGACGGGGTGGCCCACGTAGACGCACGGCGGCCCCCCGAGGCGGCGATGGACCGCCGGCTCGAACGGCAGGACCGCGAGCACCGTGTCCACGTAACGTGCCATCGCCCTGGCGCGGCCCGGCCGCCACGCCCAGACCGTCGGGCTCACGTAGTCGACCACCGGGATGTCGGGCGCGCGGCGGCGCACGCGGCGGGCGACGCGGTGGGTGAAGTCGGGCGCGTCGATGATGACGAGCGCGTCCGGGCGGGCGGCCACCACCGCGTCCGCGGTCTCCCGGATGCGGCTGAGGAGGAAGGGCAGGCGCCGGATGATCTCGTCGAGGCCCATGAGGGCGATGTCGGAGAGCGGAAAGAGGGAGGAGAGGCCCGCCGCCTCCATCCGCCGCCCGCCGATGCCGACGAAGCGCACCGGCCGGCCGGCGCGGGCGGCGATCTCCTCCATCAGCGGGCCGCCGAGCTGGTCGCCCGATTCCTCGCCCGCGATCAGGAAGACGACGAGCGGCTCGGCCTTCCCCTGCGCCGGCGTCCGGTCGGCACTCACGCCGGCGCCTCCGCCTCGATCCCCTCCACGAACAGGCCCGCACCGTCCGCCCGGGCGAGGGCCGCGCCCCGCTCCACGAACAGGGTACCGCCCGCCGCCAGCGCGAGCCCGGCGAGCCCCGCCGCCTCCGCCCGCTCCACGGTCGCAAGGCCCACTACGGGGAGGTCCGTCCGCCGGTCCTGCCCGGTCTTCGGAAGCTTCACGAGGACGCCCTGCCGCCCGCCGGCGAGGAATCGGCCGCGCCGGCGCAGGCTGGCCGCCCGCTCCAGCATGGCGTCCGTGCCCTCCGCCGCCTCCACCGCGACGATGCGGCCCGCCACCGCCACCACCGCCTGGCCCACGTCGAACGGCGCCGCGGCGGCGAGGAAGCGGGCGCCGAGGGCGATGTCGGCCCGGTCCTCGGCCCGCGGGTGGTGGCGGCCGTGGGGCCCGGTGCCCGCGAGGAGGGCCGGAGCGATCTCCGCGATCCCGACCACGCGGTATCCCTCCTCCTCGAACAGGCGCAGGACCTTGCGGATCACCCCGTCGTCGCCGCCCGCGAGCACCTTCAGGATGCGCGGCAGGCGGCGGATGGTGCCGAGGTCCCCCGCGATGCCGGAAAAGTGCGGGCGGCGGGCGATGGTGCCGGCGAAGCAGATCTCCTCCACGCCGTGCTCGGCGAGGAGCTCGAAGAAGCGGCCGATGCGTCCGTAGCCGAGGGTGTGGTGGGGGATGTCGCCCGGCTCCGCGTCCGCCTCGCCCTCGATGCGGAAGAGGACGGCCTCGCGCCCCGCCGCCCGTGCCGCCCGGGCGATCTCGAGGGGAAGTGCGCCGCCCCCCGCCACGATCGCCACCGGCGGGGCGGTCACAGGTCGTCCTGCTCGCGCGGGGTGAGGAGCGGGCGCGAGCCGCCGTCCAGGATGAAGCGGACGACCTCGGCCACCCGTTCGCTGTCGCCCGCGTTCGCCATCACCTTGCCGAAGCGCTCCTGGAAGGTGCCCTCCTCGGCGAACAGCTCCCGGTAGCAGGCCATGAGGGCGCGGATCTCCTCCCGGGGCACGCCGCTGCGCTTCAGGCCGACGAGGTTGAGCCCGTCGAGGCGCCCGCGGTAGCCGATCACGTAGCCGTAGGGGATGACGTCCTTGGCAAGGCCGGAAATCCCCGACACGAAGGCGTTGGCCCCGATCCGGAGCCGCTGGCGGATCGCCGCGCCGCCGCCGATGATGACGTTGTCGCCGATCGTCGTGTGGCCGCCCATCATCACGTTGTTGGAGACGATCACCCCCGCACCGAGGGCGCAGTCGTGGGCGACGTGGCTGCCCGCCATCAGGTAGCAGCCGTCGCCCACCGTGGTGACGCCGCGCCCGCGGGCCGTGCCGCGGTGGACCGAGACGTTCTCGCGGATCGTGACGCGCCGGCCGATCTCCACCCGCGTCGGCTCGCCCCGGTAGGAGAGATCCTGGGGCGGGCCGCCGACGGCGGTGAAGGCGCCGATCCGGGTCCCCTCGCCGATCGCGGTCTCGCCCGTGACGGACACGTGGCTCTCGAGGACGGCGCCCGCGGCGATGCGGGCCCCCTCCCCCACCACGCAGAACGGGCCGACGACCGCGCCCGCCTCGATCGTGGCGCCCGCGTCGACGACAGCGGTCGGGTGGATCTCCATGGCCGCCGTCACCGGGCGGGACGGGGCGGGGCCGGCCTCGGCCGGTCCACGGGGCGTCCGTCCACGGGGGCTCAGTCCTCCACGATCATGGCGCTGACCTCGGCCTCGGCGACGCGCGTGCCGGCGACCATGGCGACGCCGTCGAACTTCCAGATCATCTTGCGCTGCTTGAGCTTGGTCATGTGCAGCTCGACCACGTCGCCCGGCACCACCGGCCGGCGAAACTTCGCCCGGTCGATGGTCATGAAGTAGACGAGCTTCGGCTTCAGGTGCCGCTGGGCGTACACGCACAGGACGCCCGCCGTCTGGGCCATCGCCTCGATCAGCAGGACGCCGGGCATTACCGGCTGGGCCGGGAAGTGCCCCTGGAAGTAGGGCTCGTTGTAGGTGACGTTCTTGATGCCGATGCCCGACTCGTCCCCGTTGATGTCGATCACCCGGTCGATCATCAGGAAGGGATAGCGATGGGGCAGGATCTTGAGGATATCGGCGATCTCCGCCACCTCGAGGGCCTCGCCGCCGGGCCGCTCAGTTTCCATCCGCGTCATCTCCAGAAGAACCGTTGCCGCGGCCGGGCGCGCGGGTGCGCGTGCGGGTGGCCGAGCGGCGATTGCTGGCGAGCGTCGACAGGGCCATGAGCTCGCGCATCCAGCGGCGGACCGGGCGCGCGGGCGAGCCGACCCAGCGGCCGCCGGGGGGGATGTCGTCGGCGACGTTGCTGCCGCCCGCCACCTGGGCCGCGACGCCGATGGTGAGGTGGTCGGCCACGCCCACCTTGCCGGCGAGCACCACGTAGTCCTGCAGCACCGAGGAACCGGACACGCCCACGTGGGCGGCGAGGACGCAGTGGTTGCCGATCTCCACGTTGTGGGCGATCTGGACGAGGTTGTCGATCTTGGTGCCCTTGCCGATCACCGTGTCCTTGCCGGAGCCGCGGTCCACCGTCGAGTTCGCGCCGATCTCCACGTCGTCCTGGACGATCACGCGGCCCACCTGGGGCACCTTCTCGTGGCCGCCCTGGCCCATCACGAAGCCGAACCCGTCCTGGCCGATGGCAGCGCCCGGGTGGACGATCACCCGGTCGCCCATGAGGCAGTGCTGAACGGTGACGTTCGGGCCGATGGAGCAGTCCCGGCCGATCCGGCAGCCCGGGCCGATCACCGCGTTCGGCGCGACGAGGGTGCCCGCGCCGATCTCCGCGCTCGCACCGACGAAGGCGCCCGCCTCCACCCGCGCGCCCGGCTCGAGCCGGGCCGAGGGATCGACCGTGGCGCCGGGCGCGACGCCGTCCGCCCCGCCGAACGGCAGCGGGCGCATGGCCTGCGGGTAGAAGAGCCGCGCCACCTCCATGAAGGCGCGCTGCGGGTCGCGCACCACGAGGGCGGCCGTCCCCTCCGGCACCGCCTCGCGCAGCTTCGCCGGGCACAGGACGACGCCCGCCCGCGTCGCGGCGAGCTGGGGAAGATGCCGGGCGGCGCGGATGAACGACAATTCGTCCGGGCCCGCCCGGTCGAGCGGCGCGGTGCCGGCGATCGCCCGGGCGGCCGCCTCCGCCGGGTCGAGCTCGCCCTCGACGCGTTCGGCGATCGTGCCGAGGGACTGCGGCCCGGCGGGCTTGAAGAAACGGGTTTCAGACATCTGGTGCTTGACTTGGGACGGACGGTGACGGCGGGTGGCGCGTCGCCCCCGCCCGGCCCGGTCCCTCTAGACCATAAGCCGCCCGACCGTCCACAGCGCCGTGCCGGCGCGGCGGGAGAATCGATCGGCTAGGCGGCGCGCGGCGGGGTCGGCCGGCCCTGCGGTCAGAACCGGGTGCCGCCGGACAGGCGGAAGACCTGCTCCTCGTCCGCGTCGTTCTTCACGAGGGGCCAGGCGAAGTCGGCGCGGATCGGACCGAACGGCGAGGCCCACTGGAAGCCGAAGCCCGCCGACACGCGCATGTCGAAGTCGTCCGACACGACCGGGTTCTGGTTGTCCGCGATGATGTCGGGATCGGCGCCCCACAGGGAGGCCGCGTCCACGAAGCCCGCACCGCGAATCCCGATCTCGGGCGGCAGGAGGGGCAGCGGGACGATCGCCTCCGCCGTCGCGGCGACGAGGTAGCGCCCGCCGAGGGCGTCGCCCGTCACCGCGTCGCGCGGGCCGATGCCGGACGTCTCGAAGCCGCGGATGACCGCGCCGCCCGCGAAGAACTGGTCCTGGACCCTCAGATCCTCGCCCAGCCCCTCGATGAGCCCGAACTCGCCGCCGATCATGCCGAGGAGGCCGATGGAGGGCACCAGCTCCTTGTAGGCGCGTGCCCGCGTGCGGTGCCGGTAAAAGGACACGTCGCCGCCGAGACCCGCGAATTCGTTGGTCGAGCGGACGAAGATGCCGTCGCGCGGGTTGAATTGGTTGTCGAGCGTGTTGAAGATCAGGGCGCCGCCGATCAGCGAGGTCACGGTGGAGCCCTCGCTGTCGCAGATGGCGCGCGACAGGACGGCGTTGTTGCCCACGCACGAGCGGTTGAAGTCCGGGATCGTGACCTCGCGCTCGAACAGCTGGTAGTAGACCTCGAACGTGGTCGGCTCGTTGATGGGCAGGCCGAACCGGACACCACCACCCGTCGTGCGGGTGTCGAATGCCACGGTGCCGGTCGCGTCCTGCGTGCGGTTGTAGACGTCGAAGCCGGCCGCGATTCGCCGGCCCATGAAGAACGGTTCGGTGAAGGAGAACTCGACGTTGGTGGTGTTCTCGCCACCGCCGACCAGAAACTTCACGTACTGACCACGACCGAGGAAATTGCGCTCCTCGATCGAGATGTCACCGATGATGCCGTCGGCGGTGGAGTAGCCGACACCGAAGGACACCTTGCCGGTCGCCTTCTCCTCGACGAACACGTTGACGATGACGCGGTCCGGCTCGGTGCCCGGCTCGGTGGTGATCCGCACTGTCTCGAAGAAGCCGAGGTTGTTGAGCCGCCGCTCCGCCCGGTCGAGCAGGATGCGGTTGAAGGCGTCGCCCTCCACGATGTCGAACTCGCGACGGATCACGTAGTCCCGCGTCGTGGTGTTGCCGATGATGTTGATGCGCTCGATGAAGGCGCGCGGCCCTTCCTCCACCTGGTAGACGATGGAGATCGTCTTGTCGGCGAAGTTGCGGTCGGCGCGCGGGCGCACCTCGGCGAAGGCGTAGCCCTGGTTGGTCGCCTCGATCGTCAGGTTCTCGAGCGTCTCCTCCACCCGCTCGGAGGAGTAGGTGCGGCCCGAGCGGGTCGTCACGACGCGGCGCAGGGCGTCCGGGTCGACGTCGCGCAAGGTGGTGTCCACCTCGATCTCGCCGAAGGTGTACTTGTCCCCCTCGTCGACCGTGATGGTGATGAAGAAGGCGTTCCGCTCGCGGTCGAAGTCGGCGACGGCTGAAATGATCCGGAAATCGGCAAAGCCGTGGTTGTAGTAGAAGCGCCGGATCAGCTCCTGGTCGGCGAGCAGCCGGTCCGGATCGTAGGTGTCCGTCGTCCGGATGAAACCGAGGAGGCCGCTCTCTCGCGTGTTGATCACGTCACGGAGCCGACCGTCGCTGAAGGAGTTGTTGCCGATGAAGGTGATCCGCGCGACCTCGGTCTTCTCGCCCTCGTCGATCTCGAACACGAGGTCGACGCGACCGTTGCCGAGGTCGATGATCTTCGGGTCGACGCTGGCCTGGTAGTTGCCGCGGCGACGGTACGTCTCGAGGATCAGCTGGACGTCGTTCTGGACTGAGGAGCGCGTGAGCACGCCCCGCGAGCGGGAGCGGACGGCGCCCTCGAGCGTCTCGTCGGACAGGCGGCGGTTCCCCTCGAAGGCGACGCGGTTGATGATCGGGTTCTCCTCCACCGTCACCACGAGGGCGGAGCCGCGCTGGGCGATGGCGACGTCCGCGAACAGGCCGGTGCCGAACAGGGCATCGATCGATTCGTCGATGTCGGCCGGGCCGAAGGAGCGGCCCGGGGTGATCGTCACGTACGCGCGGACCGTTTCGGCGTCGACGCGGGTGTTGCCCTCCACGACGATGCGGCTGACCACCGCCGCGAGGGCGGCCGGCGCGAGCACCGCGACGAGCGCGAGAGCCAGGGCGAGGGACGCGAGAAGCCGCCTCGCGGCCGGGAGCCGCCGGCGGCGCGCGTTCTCGTGGTGGGGACCTTCGGCACTGAAACGCATGGAAGAAACGGAACTTTCCTGCGGGCTGGCCGGTGTCCGGCCGCTCCCCCTCATTCGCTCGAGGCCAGCTATGGCAAGCTTTGGCGGGGGCCACAAGCGAACGGGGGAGGTGGCGGGGCACATGCGGGGAGAGCGTGGCTTCCGCGCCACGCAATGTGAACGCCCGTTAACCTCCGGGGCGGAAAGGGCCGCTCACGAAATGAGATGGACGATGTCGTTGAACGTGGCGAACAGCATCAGCGCCAGCACGCACGCGAGCCCGATCCGGAAGCCGATGTCCTGTGCCCGCTCGCTCAAGGGCCGTCCGCGGATGCCCTCGATCGCGTAGAAGACGAGATGGCCGCCGTCGAGCATCGGGATCGGGAACAGGTTGATGAGGCCGATGGACACCGACAGGACCGCCGCGAGCCCGATGAGGGCGGTGAAGCCGAGGGTCGCCACGTCCCCCGAGACCTGGGCGACGCGGATCGGCCCGCCGAGCTGACTCGCCGATTCGCTGCCCGTGATGATGCCGGCGAACACATCGAGGGTGCGCGTGACGACGAACCACGTCTCCGACACGCCCGCGCCCACGGCCTCCATGGGCCCGAGGTAGGCCCGCGGCAGGACATCCGACGTCTCGACGCGGCGCACGCCGAGGACGCCGGAGGTGTACTCGTTGCCGAACGGGTCGGTGAGGGTGCGCCGCTCGGGCGTCGCCGAGAGCGTCAGCCGCTCCCCGTCCCGCTCCACCGTGAAGGTCATCTCCTCGCCCGCCGCGCCGGACACGCGGCGCTGCACCTCGGAGAAGGACTGGATCGGGTCGCCGTTCACCGCGACGATGAGGTCGCCCGCCTCGAAGCCCGCGGCGGCGGCCGGCGTGTCCGGCTCCACCGCCGAGATGCGCGCCTCGATCACCGGCTTGCCGTTGACCATGAACAGGAGCGCGAAGATCGCGATGGCGAGGAGGAAGTTGGCGAAGGGGCCGGCCGCCACCACCGCCGCCCGCTGCCACAGCGGCTTCATGTAGAAGCTGGTGCGCTTCTCCTCCTCCGTCATCGCCTCGATCGCCTCGCGGTCGGGCACGCTCGCCGCGTTCTCGTCGCCCGCGAACTTTACGTAGCCGCCGAGCGGGATGACCGAGAGCTTCCAGCGGGTCTCGTGCCGGTCCGTGAAGCCCACGATCTCCGGCCCGAAGCCGACCGAGAAGGTCGCCACCTTCACCCCGCACCAGCGCGCCACGAGGAAGTGCCCCATCTCGTGAACGAACACGATGAGGGTGAGCACGAACAGGAACGGGATGATGTAGCTGCCGATGTCGATGCCGAGCGAAGCGATGAAGTCCATGAGCCAACGTGTCCCGAACGGGTCAGGGGCGGCCCGCCGCGGCGGCGAGCCGGCCCGGTGTCAGATGTCGCCGGGGCGCGGCGCGCCGCCCGGCCCGTGGCTGCAGATATAGGCCGATCAGCCGACGGCCAAAGCCCGGCGGCAGAAACCGCGCGCGGCCTCCCGGGCGCGGCCATCCGCCGCCGTCACGTCCTCGAGGCTGCCGGGCTCGGCAAGGACGCCCTCCCGCTCGGCCGCCTCCAGCGCCGTCTCGACGGCCGCGGCGATGTCGAGGAAGCCGATCTCCCGGGACAGGAAGGCCGCGACGGCCACCTCGTTCGCCCCGTTGAGGACGGCGGGGGCCGTCCCCCCCGCCTCGAGGGCGGCGCGGGCGAGACGGAGCGCGGGAAAGCGCGCCGGGTCCGGCGCCTCGAAGGTGAGGGTGCCGAGGCGGGCGAGGTCGAGGGGGCGGATCGGCGCGGGACCGCGCTCGGGGTGGTTCAGGCAGTAGGCGATCGGCGTCTTCATGTCCGGGTTGCCGAGCTGGGCGAGGGTGGAGCCGTCGGCATAGGACACGAGGCCGTGGACGATGGACTGGGGGTGCACGAGGACGTCGAGCCGGTCCGCGCCGAGGGGGAAGAGGTGGAAGGCCTCGATGAGCTCCAGCCCCTTGTTCATCATGGTGGCCGAATCGATGGTGATCTTGGCGCCCATGGACCAGTTGGGATGGCGCAGCGCCTCCTCCGGCCGGGCCTTTTCCATCGCCTCCCGGCTCCACTCCCGGAACGGGCCGCCCGAGGCGGTGAGGATCACCTTCGCCACCTGGTCGAGGGCGGCCGTCTCCAGCACCTGGAAGATGGCGTTGTGCTCCGAATCGACCGGCAGGAGGCGCGCCCCGCCCGCCCGCGCGGCGGCGAGCACCAGCGGCCCCGCGGCGACGAGGCTCTCCTTGTTGGCGAGCGCCACGGTGCGCCCGGCCGCGGCGGCGGCGATGGTGGGCCTCAGGCCCGCGAAGCCGGTGATGGCGACGACGACGACGTCCGCGTCACGCGTCGCGATCTCCTCGACCGCCTCGGGCCCGGCCGCCGCCGCGACGCCGCTGCCGGCAAGCCGCGCCTCGAGGGCCGCGCGCTTCCCCGGATCGGCGATCACCGCGACCTCGGGGCGGAGCGACAGGGCCACATCGGCGAGGCGCTCCACGTCCGTGTTGGCCGAGACGGCGACGAGGCGGAAGCGCTCCGGGTGGGCCTTCACGATCTCGACGGTCGACGAGCCGATGGAGCCCGTCGCCCCGAGGAGCACGATTCGTTTCATGGAGCTCATGGAGCGCTGTTTCCGGCGTCGTGGCACGGCGGCGGGCCAGCCCGCCCCCGTGGGCGAGAATGGCCGCTCCCGCCCCGCGCCGCAAGGCGCACGCGGCGGCGGCGCGGGGCGCGGCTCACGGGCCGCCCATCAGGCGCAGGAGGCTCTCGGACGGCGGCAGGCCCGGGCCGGCCGCGATGGCGAGGAGGACGGCCGCGACGCCCGCCGCGGCGATCCCGTCCACCCGGTCCATGACGCCGCCGTGGCCCGGGATCAGCCGGCTCGCGTCCTTGATCTTGAAGTGGCGCTTGATGGCCGATTCCAGGAGGTCCCCGCCCGCCGAGACGAGGGCGAGGACGGCCGCGAGCGCCGCCGTGCGCACGCCAAGCGGCAGGCCCGCGATCGCCGCGACGAGAAGGCCCGCCACGAGCCCGCCCGCGACGCCCCCCGCAAGGCCCGACCAGGTCTTGCCCGGCGAGATCCGCCGCCACAGCTTCGGCCCGCCGACCGAGCGGCCCACGAAGAAGGCCATGGTGTCCGCGGCCGCCGCCGTCACGGCCACGAAGAAGACGAGGGCGATGCCGTGCCCGCCCTCCCGGATCGCCACGAAGGCGATGACGGGAAGGCCCGTGTAGAGGATGCCGAGGCCGGTCCACACGCCCGCGTGGCGGTGGAGCGGGCGGCGCAGCCGCGTGGCGCGGCCGATCTGCCCCGCGAGGAGGGCGAACAGGCAAAGGACGGTTAGGGCGGCGGGCATGGGCAGGACGAGGGCGGCGAGCCCCACGAGGGCGAGGACCGCGCCGCTCGCCACGTGCAGCCCGCTCGGCCGGTTGAGGCCCAGCATGTCGAGCCACTCGAACAGGGCGACCACCGCCACCACCGCGACGGCCGCGGCGAAGGCCGCCTCGCCCGCGAAGGCGAGGAGCACGAACGCCGGGACGATCACGCAGGCCGAGCCGATCCGGAGCAAGAGCTCCCGGCTGACCGGCCGCGCCTCCGGGCGCCGCGCCACGTCCTCGCCCGGTCCCGTCACGGCGCGCCGGCGCCCGCCGGCAACTCGCCGAAGCGGCGCTCCCGCGCCCGGTAGTCCTCGAGCGCCCGGTCGAACAGGGCCTCGTCGAACTCCGGCCACATGGCCTCGGCGAACACGAACTCCGCGTAGGCGCACTGCCACAGGAGGAAGTTGGAGATGCGCCGCTCGCCGCTGGTGCGGATCACGAGGTCGGGGTCGGGCACCCCCGCCGTGTCGAGGAAGGCCGACAGCCGCTGCTCCGTGAGATCGTCCGGCGCCACCCCCGCCGCGAGGGCGCGGCGGGCGGCGCGGACGATCTCGTCCCGTCCGCCGTAGTTGAAGGCGACCTGCAGCATCATGCCGTCGTTCCCGGCGGTCTCGCCCTCTGCCTTCGCGATCATCTCGAGAAGACCGGGGGTCAGTCTCTCGCGCGCCCCGATCACGCGGATACGCACGCCGGCCTCGCTCAGTTCCGACAGGTCGCCGTCGATGTAGGTCCGCATCAACGACATGAGCTCGCCCACCTCGCGCTCCGGCCGGTTCCAGTTCTCCATGGAGAAGGCATAGAGCGTGAGGCAGGAGATCCCGCGCGCGCTCGCGTGGCGCACGGTCCGGCGGACGGCATCGATCCCCTTGCGGTGGCCGAACGAGCGCGGCAGGCCGCGGCGGGCCGCCCAGCGGCCGTTGCCGTCCATGATGATCGCGACGTGCCGCGGCAGGGCGGCGGC
This sequence comes from uncultured Hyphomicrobiales bacterium, assembly GCA_964547415.1. Lineage (GTDB taxonomy): Bacteria > Pseudomonadota > Alphaproteobacteria > Rhizobiales > Amorphaceae > CAZJNX01. Next base: position 23,107 of record CAZJNX010000009.1, on the reverse strand, counting down.
GTCGGCGGCCGGCGCCCCGCCGCTCGGGGTTCGGTCAAGCACGGGAAGGATCTCGGGTGCGGCGGGTCAGACCTGGAGGATCTCCTGCTCCTTGGCGGAGACCATGCGGTCGATCTCGGCGACCTTGTCGTCGGTGAGCTTCTGGACCTGCTCGGCGAGGCGGCGGCTGTCGTCCTGGCTGACGTCGCCGTCCTTCTCGGCCTTCTTGAGCTCCTCCATCCCGTCGCGGCGGACGTGGCGGACCGCCACCTTGGCCTGCTCGGCGTACTTGTGGGCGACCTTGACGAGCTCCTGCCGCCGCTCGGCGTTGAGCTCGGGGATCGGGATGCGCATGGTCTGGCCCTCGACCACCGGGTTGAGGCCGAGGTTGGATTCGCGGATCCCCTTCTCCACGGCGGCCACCGTGGACCGGTCCCAGACCTGGACGGTGATGAGGCGGGGCTCGGGCACGTTGACGGTGGCGAGCTGGGAGATCGGCATGTGGCTGCCGTAGGCCTCCACGCTGACGGGCTCCAGCATCCCCGCCGAGGCGCGGCCGGTCCTCAGGCCGGCGAGCTCGTTCTTGAGGACCCCGATCGCCCCGTCCATGCGGCGCGCCAGATCCTGAAGATCGACTGCATCAACGCTCATCTCGTTCCTCGTTCCTTCCGCCCGGCGAAACCAAGCGACTAGCCGTTTTTGACCCGTGCGTCCACGGCGGCGGCGCGGTCGCGCGGTGCCGCGCGCTTCGCCGGGCGGGCGCGCGCCGTCAGGCCGAGACGATGGTGGCGACGCCCTCCCCGCGGGCGACGGCCACGAGGCCGCCGGGCTCGCGGATCGAGAAGACGACGATCGGAATCCCGTTCTCCCGGGCGAGCGCGATCGCCGTCGCGTCCATGACGCCGAGGTTGCGCTCGAGCGCCTCCTGGTGGGTGAGGCGGTCGTAGCGGCGGGCCGCCGGGTCCTTGCGCGGGTCGCGGTCGTAGACGCCGTCCACCTGGGTGCCCTTCAGGAGGGCGCCGCACTTCATCTCGGCCGCCCGCAGCGCCGCGCCCGTGTCGGTGGTGAAGAACGGATTGCCGGTGCCGCCCGCGAACAGCACCACGTTGCCCGCCTTGAGATACCGGAGGGCGTGGCGCTGGGTGAAGCTTTCGCACACGGTGGGGACCGGGATCGCCGAGAGCACCATGGAGGGAACCTGCTGCCGCCTCAGCGCCGCGCCGAGGGCGAGGCAGTTCATCACGGTGGCGAGCATCCCCATGTGGTCGCCCGTCACCCGGTCGGCCCAGGCCTCCTGCTGGGCGCCGCGCAGGAAGTTGCCGCCGCCCACCACCAGCGCGAGCTCGATGCCGAGGTCCACCACCTCGGCCACCTCGCCGGCGATCCGCTCCACCGTGCCGGAGTCGATGCCGAACGGGCTGTCCCCCATCAACGCCTCGCCCGAGACCTTGAGCAGGATGCGGGACCAGGGTTTGCCGTCGTCGCTTGCCATCGTCGTCGTGCCGCCGGGTACGGTCTTCGGGAACGGCCCCCGCCCGCGGCGCAGCCGGCCCGGCGGGGCGCGAAAAAAGGGCGCCCGCGGGCGCCCCGTTTCCGTCAGCCGCCGGCCGCGGCGGCCACCTCGGCGGCGAAGTCGCTCTCCTGGCGCTCGAGCCCCTCGCCGAGGGCGAAGCGCACGAAGGCGGCGACGCGGATCGGCGCGCCGGCTTCCTTGCCCTTTTCCTCCACGGCCGCCTCGACCGTCTTGTCCGGGTCGAGCACGAAGGCCTGCTTCAGGAGGACCACCTCCTCGTAGTACTTGCGGATGCGCCCCTCGACCATCTTCTCGATGATGTTCTCCGGCTTGCCGGACTGGCGGGCCTGCTCGGCGAAGATGGTGCGCTCGCGCTCCACCGCCTCGGCGGGAAGCTCGTCGACGGTGACGGCGAGCGGGCTCGTGGCGGCCACGTGCATGGCGATGCGCCGGCCGAGCTCGGCGAGAACCGCCTCGTCCGCCGCGGACTCGAGGGCAACGAGGACACCGATCTTGCCGAGCCCCTCGGCGACCGCGTTGTGCACGTAGGTGGCGACGACGCCCTCGGAGACGGCGAGCACCGCCGTGCGGCGCAGGGTCAGGTTCTCGCCGATGGTGGCGATCGCCTCGGTGAGCTCGTCCGCCACTGTGCGGCCGGTGCCGGGGAAGTCGGCGGCGAGGAGCCGGTCGCGGTCGCCTTCCGCCTCGAGGGCGAGCTTCGCCACCTCCGACACGATCGCCTGGAAGCGCTCGTTGCGGGCCACGAAGTCGGTCTCGGAGTTCACCTCGACGACGGCGGCCGCCCGCGGCGCGGCCGCGACGCCCACGAGGCCTTCCACGGCGACGCGGTCGGCTTTCTTGGCCGCCTTCGACAGGCCCTTCTTGCGCAGCCAGTCGATCGCGGCCTCCATGTCGCCGCCCGTCTCGGTGAGGGCGGTCTTGCAGTCCATCATGCCCGCCCCGGTCCGCTCGCGGAGCTCCTTCACCTGTTGCGCCGAGATGCCCATCGAATATCCTTCCCTGCCTCGCTCGCCTGCGCCCGCCGCCCGGTCCCGGCCGCGGTCGCACTGCCGGGCGCCCGCCGCCGGAACCCGCCGGATGCGGACCGCGCGCGGCGCCCCCTCTCGCCTCGTCCAGCCGCCGGCCGCGCCCCGGCCCCGCACGGCGGACCGGCCGCGCGGGCACCATCAGGAACGCCCGACGGGAAATGCGGCCCCCTTAGCCGATCTTGCCCGTGCGATCCACCGTCGCCGCGCGATCGAGAGGGTCCCGCCCGGCGCGCACGTCGCCCCGGCGTCCCGACCGGAACGGCTGCCTCCGGCGGAGGCAACGTCCACGCCCGGGGGCGGTTCGCCCGAAGGCCGGCGGCGACGTCACGGCGGGAAACGGGAGCCCTGGAGGGGTGCCACTGGTGGAGCCGAGGGGAATCGAACCCCTGACCTCTGCAGTGCGATTGCAGCGCTCTCCCAGCTGAGCTACGGCCCCGGTGAGCGCCTCTATGGTGGCCGCGGCGAGGGAAGTCAAGGACGCTTCGCCGGCGGACGGACGCGGCGGGCGGGGTCAGCCGGGCGGCGTGCGCGGGACGGGGTTGCGGTAGCGGAAGGTGCCGGTCGCCGTCGACAGGAGCGTGCCGGCCCCGTCGCGGATTTCTATGGTGGCGAAGAAGACCGAGCGGCCGCCGCCGGTGACGCGGCTTTCGGCGATCATCACGTCGTCGGCGGGCTGGGCGAGGTAGTTGGTGGTGAGCGACAGCGTCACGCAGCGCCGCCGCTCGTCGGGCCGCTCCGGGTAGCAGCCGGAAAAGCCGCCCGCCGCGTCGGCGAGGGTGGCGTAGATGCCCCCGTGGGTGGCGCCGTAGCGGTTGCGGTGGCGGCCCTCGATGGCGAGCCGCACGCGGCAGTAACCCTCCCGCCAGTCCTCCAGGCGGTAGCCGACGAGGCGCTGCATGCCGGACACCGGCTCCCCGGCGACGGGGTCGAAGTCCTCCGTGGGCGGGGCGGCGGGGGCGGACGGGCCGGCGCCCTCGGTCGGCTGTGTCATGGGGGTCCTCGAACGGATGGCTGGCGTGCGGCAGGCGGGCATCGTACCGGGAAGGATGACGTTGCCAACCGCGCGGGCGCCGCGCAACACTTCCGCCATGAGGCCGCGCCCCGAACCGCCCGCCTCCGCCGCGGGCCGCCCGTGAACCGCCCGCGCGAGGAGGCGCGGACGGCGAGCGCGCCCGTGCCGGGCGAGGCGCGGGCGGACGCTGTGGCGCGCGTTCTCGCCGCCCTCCTCGTCACGGTGGCCGCCGGCGCCCTCGTGGAGCACTACGCCGGCCTCGAGGCGGCGGGGCTCGCGGCCGTCCTCGCGCTCCTCGCCTTCTGCGTGGTCGGCCAGCGCCACTTCCGCCTGCGCGAGCGCATCCTGATCGCCGTCGCCACCCTCCTCACCGTCGCCGAGTTCGCCCTCGAGCCGGACGCGGCCGCCACCGTCCGCCGCGGCCTCGACCAGGCGGCGTTCCTCGCCGCCTTCATGCTGCTCCTCGCGGTCCTGCGGGACGCGGCCGCCACCTCCCCCGCGGTGGAGGCGACCGGCCGCTTCCTCACCGAGCAGCCGCCCAACCGGCGCTACGGCGCCATCGCGGGCGGGGCCCACGTCCTGACCACCCTCCTCAACATGGGGGCGCTCAGCCTCCTCGCCCCGCTGATCAAGGCCGGGGTCCGGGCGAGCCGCGCCGCGGGCGTCGACCCCGCCATCGCCGACGTGAAGGAAAGGCGCCAGTTCTCCGCCGCCATGCGCGGCTTCCAGATGGTCATCGTGTGGGCGCCCACCACCGTCACCCAGGCGCTGCTCGCGAGCCTGTTTCCGGGGGCGGACGGGGCGCGGGTGATCCTCGCCGGGCTCGGCCTCGCCGCCCTCACCATGGCGATGGGCTGGGTGGAGGACACGGTGCGCTGGCGGCCCCTGCGCCGGCGGCTCGCCCGGGAGGGCCGCTCCCCGGTGCGGACCGCGATGGCCGCGCCCGTCCGCGCGCTCGTCCACTTCGCGGGCGTGTGCGCGGCGCTCGTCGCGCTCGCCGTCCTCGTCCGCCTCGTCTTCGCCGTCGAGACGGTGCCCGCCCTCATGCTCGCCGCGCCCGTGCTCACGGTCGCCTGGATCTGGTGGCAGGGGCGGTCGGCCGGCTCGCGCCAGGCGGGGGTGCTCGCCGCGCGCCGGGCAGGGGCGATCGTCTCGCGCGGGCTCCCGGCCGCCTCGCCGGAGGCGATGACCCTCGCCTCGGCGGGATACATCGGCGTCATGCTGGCCGCCCTCGTCCCCCCGGAGGCGATCGCGCTCGCCGCCTCGCCGGAGGTGATCCATCCGTTCCTCCTCCTCGCGCTCCTGCCGCTCCTCATCGTGGTGGCGGTGCAGTTCGCCCTGACGCCGATCGTGGTCGCCGTGTTCGTCGGCACCGCCCTCGGCAAGGTGGAGACGCTGCCGGTGGACCCGGCGCTCCTCGTCATCGCCCTGTCCGGCGGCTGGGCCCTCGCCATGACCGCGTCCCCGTTCGCGGCCGGCGCCCTCGTCCTCAACCGGATGACGGGGATCCCGGCGACGCGCCTCACCTGGGCCTGGAACGGGCTTTACAGCGTGTTCGCCTACGGCGTGCTGCTCGCCTGGCTCGCCGTCCTGTTCCACCTGTTCTGACGCAACGACACGAAAGGGATGTTCCGATGGCCACCGCCGGGGACGCCGCCGACATCGACCATCTCGTCGCCGAGCTCGACCGCTTCGTGGAGACCCGCCTGAAGCCCCGCGAGGAGGAGGTGGAGGAGACCGACCGCGTGCCCGACGACGTGGTGGCGGAGATGAAGGCGATGGGCCTGTTCGGCCTCACCATCCCGCCCGAGTACGGCGGGATGGGCCTTTCCTGCCACGACGAGGCGCGGATCGCGATGGTGCTCGGGCACGTCTCGCCCGCCTTTCGCTCCGTGTTCGGGACCAACGTCGGCATCGGCGCCCAGGGCATCGTCATCGACGGCACGGAGGAACAGAAGCGGCGCTGGCTGCCGGGGATGGCGCGGGGCGAGATCGTCGGCTCCTTCTGCCTCACCGAGCCGGAGGCGGGCTCCGACGCCGCCTCGCTCAAGACCCGCGCCGTGCGGGACGGGAACGGCTTTCGCCTCACCGGCACCAAGCGCTACATCACCAACGCCCCGCGGGCGGACGTCTTCACCGTGATGGCCCGCTCGAACCCGGACGAGCCGGGCGCGGCCGGCATCACCGCCTTCCTCGTGCCGTCGGACACGCCCGGCATCCGCCTCGGCAAGCCGGAGCGGAAGATGGGCCAGCGCGGCGCCCACGTGTGCGACGTCGTCTTCGAGGACGCGTTCGTGGCGGCGGACGCGGTGATCGGCGGCGTCGAGGGCCAGGGCTTCCGCACCGCCATGAAGGTGCTCGACCGGGGGCGCATCCACATTGCGGCCGTGTGCGTGGGCGTCGCCGAGCGGATCCTCTCCGACACCGCCCGCTACGCCCTCGAGCGGCGCCAGTTCGGCAAGCCGATCGCCGACTTCCAGCTCGTCCAGGCGATGCTCGCCGACAGCGACACGGAGCTCACCGCGGCCCGCGCCCTCGTGCTCGAGGCCGCCCGCCGGCGGGACGCGGGCGAGCGGATACCCAAGATGGCGGCGATGGCGAAGTACTACGCCTCGGAGATGGTCGGGCGGGTCGCCGACCGGGCGGTGCAGGTCCACGGCGGAGCGGGCTACATCGCCGACTACCCGGTCGAGCGGCTCTACCGGGACGTGCGCCTGTTCCGGATCTACGAGGGCACCAGCCAGATCCAGCAGCTCATCATCGCCCGCGAGCTCCTGAAGGAGCACCGGTAGGGCATCGGGAGCCACCGGCGGTCCGGGCGGAAGGCTCGCGCCGGGCAGGGGGTGCGACGCTCTAGCCAAGGGCCGGCCGGGCGGCTATGCTCCCAAAAAAACCTACCGGGGAGGATGGCCGTCATGCGCTCGCCGAACGAGCCCGATTACACCGTCGGCGTCGTCGGTCTCGGCGCCATGGGGCAGGGGATCGCCCAGGTCTCCGCCATGGGCGGCATGAAGACGCTCCTCTACGACGCCAAGGACGGCGCCGCCGAGGCGGGCCGCGCCGCCATCGCCAAGCGGATCGACCGCCTCGCCGAGAAGGGCCGGATGGACGGTGCGGAGGCCGCCGCCGCGAAGGACGCCCTCGTCGTGGTGGATGGCCTCGCCGCGTTCGGCGCATGCGACGCGGTGGTGGAGGCCATCGTCGAGGACATCGAGGTGAAGCGCGCCGTCTTCGCCGACCTCGAGGCGGCGACCAGGGACGACGCCATCCTCGCCACCAACACCTCGTCCATCCCGATCGGCGCCATCGCCCGCAAGCTCTCCCGCCGCGGCCGCGTCGCGGGGATGCACTTCTTCAACCCCGTGCCCCTCATGAAGCTCGTGGAGATCATCGAGGGGCCGGATACCGACCCCGCCGTTGCCGAGGCCCTCGTCGACCTCGGCCGGCGGATGACCCGAACGCCCATCCGCGTGAAGGACGCGCCCGGCTTCCTCGTCAACTTCGGCGGCCGCGCCTTCACCACCGAGGGCCTCCGGATGGCCCACGAGGGGGTGGCGAGCCCCTCGCGCATCGACGCCATCCTGCGCGACCAGTGCGACTTCCGCATGGGCCCGTTCGAGCTCATGGACCTCACGGGCATCGACGTGAACTTCCCCGTGTCGATGATCGTGTGGCAGGGCTACATGAACGACCCGCGGATCGCGACGTCCCCCCTCCACAAGCTCCTTTACGACGCGGGCCGCCACGGCCGGAAGACGCGGCAGGGCCACTACGCGTACGACGGCGAGGGCAACCGCACGGACGCATCGGACGCCGACCACGTCCCGCAGGCCGCGCCGGCCCGCCGCGTGGTGCTCGCCGAGCCGACCGAGGCGCTCCTCGCCTTCGCCCGCGAGGCGGACCTCGCCGTCCTCGACCACGACGACGAGGAGAGCCCGATCCTCGGCGCGCCGCTCGGCGAGGACGCCACCACCTTCGCCGTGCGCACGGGTGCGGACTTCCGCCGCCTCGTGTGCGTGGACCTGTCGGCCCGCACCGACAAGCGCGTGACGGTGATGACGGCGCCCGGCGCCGACGGAGCGGTGCTGGACGCCGTGGCGGCGGCCGTCGCGGCGACGGGGCGCAAGGTCTCGCCGATCAACGACAGCCCCGGCTTCGTCGCCCAGCGGATGCGGGCCTTCATCGCCAACCTCGGCTGCTACATGGCCGAGATCGACCTCGCGAAGCCGGAAGAGATCGACCTCGCCCTCAAGCTCGGCCTCAACTATCCCCTGGGGCCCCTCGAGATGGCCGAGGCCATGGGCGTGAAGGAGACCCACGCCATCATGGCGCGCCTCCAGGAGATCACCGGCGAGGATCGCTACCGGCCGAGCCTGTGGCTGCGGCGGCGCGCGCTCCTCGGTCTTTCGGCCCACGCGCCGAAGTAGGCCGCAGGAAGAACGGGAACGACGGCGGCGACAGGACAACCAGAAGAAGACCGGCCCGCCGCCGGGAGGAAACACGACCAACGGGAGGACTTCGGATGAGACGCTTTTTCAGGCCGCTTCTGGCGGCAGCCGCATCCGTGGCGCTGGTGGCGGGGCTTTCCGCCCCCGCCGCCGCGCAGGACGAGCCGGACAGCTACAAGATCGGCGCGATCCTCGCCATGAGCGGCAAGGCCAACTGGTACGGCAAGGTGATGAGCCAGGCCATTGAGCAGGCCGTCGACGAGATCAACGCGGCGGGCGGCATCGACGGCGTGCCGCTGGAGGCCGTCATCGAGGACCACAAGTCCGGCGTCGCCAAGGAGGGCGTGGCGGCCATGAACCGCCTCATGAACCTCCACGGCGTCGAGGCGGTGCTCACCTCCTTCTCGCCGCCCACCCTCGCCATCGCCCCGATCGCGGACGAGCAGGGCATCTTCCTCATCAACGGCGGCGGCGTGTCCTCCGCCCTCGTGGGCGCCTCGGACTACCTGTTCCACAACCGCTCCCTCGCCTCCGACCTCGGCCGCGCGGCCGCGACGCGGGCCAAGCAGCTGGGCGCGGAGAAGATGGCCCAGCTCGCCTGGCGCTCCGACGCGGGCGAGAGCGTGATCGCCGCCGTCGAGCCCTACTGGACCGACGACCTCGGCGGGGAGATCGTCGCCACCGAGTTCATGGCCGTCGGCGCGCCCAACATCGACACGCAGATGGCCAAGATCCGCAACTCGGGCGCGGACGTCCTCGGCCTGTGGCTGTTCAGCCCGGACCCGGGCCTCGCCATCAAGCGCGCCCGCGAGTTCGGCATGGACGTGCCGATCGTCGGCATCGAGTACAACGACGAGATCGCCAAGCTGGCCGGCGAGCACGCGCCCGGCTTCGAGTACACCTCCGACTACTTCACCCCCCAGAGCGAGGGCTGGTCCAAGGAGTTCGCCGACGCCTACGAGGCGCGCTACGGCGAACCGCCGGAGTTCTACGCGGCGAACTACTACGAGGGCACCTACGTCATCGCCGAACTGATGAAGCGGGCGAAGGCGGCGGGGGTGCCGATCGAGGGCGACAGGCTGGCCGGCCTGCTGCGCGAGGACCCGGTGTTCCCGAGCGTCTACGGCGGCGAGATGACCTTCCAGGACAACGGCGTCGCCAAGAAGCGCGTCGCGCTGTTCGAGGTGGACGAGGAGGGCGTCGGCCGCTTCAAGGAGTACATCGAGATCGAGTGACGCGGGCGGGGCGGCGCGCCCGCCCCGTTTCCCGGCCGTCGGCGCGGCGCGGGCCGCAAGCCCCGCCGCGCCTTCCCTTCTTCGCGCGCGGGCGGGCGGCCCGCGCGGCCTCGCGGCGGCGCCATGGACCTCTTTCTCCAGCTCCTCTTCAACGGCATCGTCAACGGCAGCCACTACGCGCTGCTCGGCGTCGGCTTCGGTCTGATCTTCGCGACCACGAAGATCGTCCACTTCGCCTACGGGCCCGTCTTCGCCGCGGCGGCCTACGCCGCCTGGTGGGCGGCGGCCGTGGCGGGGCTGCCGATCCCGGTCGCGCTCCTGTTCGCGGTGGTGGCGGCCGTCGTTCTCGGGATCGCGTGCTACGGCCTCGTCTACCGGCCGATCCAGAGTCGCGGGGCGCCCGGTCTCGTGGTGCTCATCTCCTCGCTCGGGCTGTTCATCCTGATCGAGAACCTGATCGGCGTCATCTTCGGGGCCGGCAACCGCGTGATCCCGGACCTTTCCTACGGCATTTTCTTCCTCGGGCCGGTGTTCTTCACCTCGATCCACCTGTGGCAGGTCGCGTCGCTGGCGATCCTCGGCGGCGGCCTGTTCGCCTTCCTGAAGTACACGCGGTTCGGCAAGGCGATCGTCGCCATGACCGACAACCGCGAGATGGCCGAGGTGATCGGTATCGATACCCAGAAGATGGCGATCGCCGTGTTCGCCATCGGCTCGGCCCTGTCGGCCGTGCCCGCCGTGCTCATCCTCATGAAGGACGGGGCGACGGCCCACATGGGCTTCATCGCCGTCTTCATGGCGTTCGTGGCGGTGGTGGTGGGCGGGATCGGCTCGATCCGCGGCGCGGTCGTCGGCGGCTTCGCCCTCGGCATGGTGGAGAGCCTCGGGCTCATCCGCATCCCGACGGAGTGGCAGGCCTCGATCGCCTTCGTCGTCCTGTTCCTGATCCTCGTCGTCAGGCCCCAGGGCCTGTTCGGCGCGAGCCGCATCTAGAGGGAGGGGGACGTGGACTACATCTATCACATCCTCGTGATGGTGTGCCTCTACGCCATCCTCGCCACCTCCTTCAATCTGCTGATCGGCTTCGCGGGCCTGTTCGCCCTGTCCCACGCCGCCTTCTACGGCTTCGGCGCGTACGTGACGGCGATCCTCCTCGTGGACGCGGGGCTGCCCTTCCCCCTGCCGCTGATCGCGAGCGCCCTCCTTGGGGCGGGGATCGGCACCCTCCTCGCCCTGCCCGCGCTCCGCATCGCGGGGGACTACCTCGTCGTCGTCACCCTCGCCTTTCAGATCATCCTGATCGAGGTGGCGCTCAACTGGACCGAGCTCACCGGCGGGACCGACGGCATCAGCGGCGTGCCGAGCTACGACTTCTTCGGCCTCGCCCTGTCCACCCCCGGCGCCTTCCTGCCCATGGCCTTCGTGGTGGCGGCCGGGGCGTTCTGGGTGTGCTGGCGCGTCGCCACATCCCCGTTCGGCCGGGCGCTGCGGGCGATGCGCGAGAACGAGAGCGCGGCCGTCGCCGTCGGCAAGGACGTCGTGGAGATGAAGCTCGTCGTCTTCGCGATCTCCGCTGGCCTCGCCGCCGTCGCGGGCTCGCTGTTCGCCCGCCACTTCAACTATGTGGGCGCCGACAGCTTCCTCATCGAGGAGACCATCTACATCCTCGCCATGGTCATCCTCGGCGGAGCGGGCAACCTGATCGGCTCGCTGCTGGGTGCGGCGATTCTGGTGATCTTGCCGGAACTGCTGAAGTTCATCGAGCTGCCGACGGACATCGCCGACAAGTCGCGCCTCGTCCTCTACGGCCTCGTGATGGTGCTGATCCTCATCTTCCGGCCCCAGGGCCTCCTCGGCGAACGGAAGACCGAGGCGCGCCTGCCGAAGATCGAGGAGGGCGGCGGCGGCGCCGGCCCGGCCGTGGCGGTCGCCCAGCCCGCGGGGGCGGCCGCGACGCCGGGCACGGGCCGCGTCGTGGAGGGCAAGGCGCTCGCGAAATACTTCGGCGGCATCCGCGCCATAGACGGGCTCGACATCCGCCTCGAGCCTGGCCGCATCACCGGTCTCATCGGTCCCAACGGCGCGGGCAAGACCACCGCCTTCAACATCCTCACCGGCTTCCTGAAGCCGACGGGCGGGGAGATCCTCATCGACGGCAAGGCGATCGCCGGCCTGAAGCCCCACCAGCTCGCCCGCGCGGGCGTCGCCCGCTCGTTCCAGGACCTGCGCCTGTTCACCAAGATGACGGTGCTCGAGAACGTCCTCGTCGCCCTTCCCCACCAGGCGGGCGACAACATCCTGTCGGTCTTCTTCCGGCCCGGCACCGTCCGCCAGCAGGAGGCGGAGAACACCCGCCGCGCGCGCGATATCCTCGCCTTCGTGGGCCTCGAGGACAAGCTGCACGAGACGGCGGAGAACCTGTCCTACGCGGAAGAAAAGCTCCTCGTCGTGGCGCGGCTGCTCGCCACGGGCGCAGACGTCCTCCTGTTCGACGAGCCGCTGTCGGGCCTCGACAAGGCGACCTTGCAGGAGATCTTCCCCGTCATGCGCAAGCTCGCCGAGGCGGGCAAGACGGTGTGCATCATCGAGCACAACCTCGACGTCATCAAGGAGCTGTGCTCCATCGTCTATTATCTCGACGAGGGCCACGCCATGGCCGTCGGCGAGCCCGAGGCCCTGATGAACGACCCCGAACTCGCGGAGCGCTACTTCAAATGACGGTTGCCGACGCGCCCCCGCCCGCCGCCGCCGCGCGCGAGGCGGTCCTCTCCGTCGCGGGCCTCGAGGCGGGCTACGGCCGCAAGAAGGTGGTCCACGGCGTGGACCTCGCGCTCGCCAAGGGCGAGGTGCTCCTCATGCTCGGCCACAACGGCGCGGGCAAGACCACGCTCCTGCGCACCGTCTTCGGGCTCCTGAAGCCCATGGGCGGCACCGTCGCCTACCAGGGCAAGCCCATCACCGGTCGCAAGGCGGCCGAGAACGTCGCCGAGGGCCTCGCCTACGTGCCCCAGGGCCACGGCGTGTTCCGTTCCCTCTCGGTCGCCGACAACCTGGACCTCGGCGGCTTCGTGGAGCACGAGCCGGGCCACCTCGACGAGCGGCGCGAGCAGGTCTTTTCCCTGTTCCCGATCCTGAAGGAGCGGCGGAGCCAGATCGCCGGCACCCTGTCGGGCGGGCAGCAGCAGATGCTCGCCATCGGCATGGCGCTGATGCACGGGCCGGAGGTCGTCCTCCTCGACGAGCCGTCCATCGGCCTCGCGCCCAACCTCGTGGAGCGGGTCATGCAGGCGGTCACGCGCATCAACGAGGACCTGGGCGTCTCGATCCTGATCGTGGAGCAGAACGTGCAGCTGTCGCTCCCCATCGCCCACCGGGCGCTGGTCCTGAAGACGGGCGAGATCGTCTACGACGGCCCGCCCGAGCCGCTCCACGACCACGTCGCCCTCATGAAGCTGTTCTGAGGGCCGGGGCGAAGGGAGGAGGAGGCCGTGCCGAGGCGCCTCGACATCGGGGAGGGCATGCCGCCCCTCGACGCGGCCGCCGAGCTCGCGGCGCTGGACGCCTGGGCGGACGGGTTCGCCGGCTTCTTTCCCGAGCCCCGCCGGCCCGAGTTCGACGTGTGCGACCACTGGCACCTGCCGGTGGACCAGCGCCTCCTCGACGGGCCGGACGCCGACCCGGACCACGGGCGACGGGCCGTCGCCGCGCTTCTGCGCGCGGCGGAGCACATGCGCGACGCCCGGCCGGCGCGCCGTTCGCACCGGATCGTCTACGCGATCCTCGACCCGCCGGGGTTCTGGTCGGCCGAGGTGGGCGTCTTCCACTCGCCCGAGTACGCCCGCGACTTCGAGGTGCGCACCCACCCGAGCCAGACGTGGACGCCGCTGCCGGCTGGCCGGAGCGCCCTCGCCGACCTCGGCCTCGCCCCGCCGGAGGGTTTCGCCGAATACGGCTACCACGACCGCATGGAGGACGAGGACGAGGACGAGGCGGCGGAAGGCGGCATCCGGGTGACCGAACGGGAGATCTTCATCATTCGCGAGCCGCTGCCCGCCTGAGGCCGGCGGCCGCCGCTCGAAGGGAAGGCGATGACCGAACGCTGGACGAGACGGCCCGAGGGCGCCAACTGGGGCGACTTCGGCCCGGACGACGAGGCAGGCCGCCTCAACCTGCTGACGCCGGAGAAGGTGAAGCAGGGGATCGCCGAGGTGCGGGACGGGCGCACCTTCTGCCTGTCGCTCCCCCTCGACCTGCCGGGCGGCAACCGCCTCAACCCCCGCCGCCACCCGCCGCGCCTTTACGCCACCGAGCGGATGGGCGAGGCCAACTACAACTTCCCCCTCGCCCGGGAGAACCCGGACCACACCGACGTAGTGTCCGACGACGCCGTCCTCCTCCACACCCAGTACTCCACCCAGTGGGACGCCCTGTCCCACGTGGGCGGCCGGTTCGACGCCGACGGGGACGGGGAGGCCGAGGCCGTCTACTACAACGGCTGGCGGGCGGGCACCGATGTCGCCGCCCCGGCCGACCCGAAGGCCGCGCCCTACGAGGGCCCCCGCGCCCACCGCCTCGGCATCCACGTGATGGCCGAGCGCTGCGTCCAGGGCCGCGCGGTCCTGATAGACCTCCACGCCCACCTCGGCGACGCGCGCACCCTCGTCGGCCACGACACCCTCATGGAGATCATGGCGGCCGACGGGGTGAGGGTGGAGGAAGGCGACATGGTCTGCCTCCACACCGGCTTTGCCCGGATCGTGCGGGAGATGGGCGGCGACCCGGACGCCGAGCGCCTCCACGCCTCCTCCGCCGCCCTCGACGGGCGGGACGACAAGCTCCTCGACTGGGTGCGGGACAGCGGCCTTGCGGTCCTCGTCGCGGACAACTACGCCGTCGAGGCTTACCCGGCCGGCGAGAAGCCGGGTCCGTGCGCGGCCCTGCCGCTCCACGAGCTGTGCCTGTTCAAGCTCGGCGTCCACCTCGGCGAACTGTGGTGGCTGACCGACCTCGCCGCAAACCTACGCGCGTCCGGCCGCTCCCGCTTCCTCTTGACGGCCCCGCCCCTCAACCTTCCGGGCGCCGTCGGCTCCCCCGCGACGCCCGTCGCCACCACGTGAGCCCCATGACCACGACACGCCGCCCCCCGGCGGACCTCATCGACAGCCTCCTCGGCGCCCGCTCCGTCGCCGTCCTCGGCGCCTCGGACGACCCGACCCGCATCGGCGGCCGCCCCATCGCCTACATGAAGGAGGCGGGCTTTGCCGGCCCCGTCTACCCGGTGAACCCGAAGCGGGAGACGGTGCAGGGCCTTCCCGCCTACCCGTCCATCGCGGACGTGCCGGGCCCGGTGGACCAGGTGATCGTGGCGGTCGCGGCCGGGCAGGTGCTGCCGACGCTGGAGGCGTGCGCGCAAAAGGGCGTGAGGTCGGCCGTCGTCTTCTCGGCCGGGTTCGCGGAGATGGGGCCGGAAGGGGCGAAGGCTCAAGATGAGATCGCGGCGCTCGCCCGGCGCACCGGGATGCGCGTCCTCGGGCCAAACTGCCTCGGCGTCTTCAACGCCGAGGCCGGGCTCGTCTCCACCTTCACCACGACCATCGACCGCGGCCCGCCCTTCCCTGGCCACATCGCCCTCGTCAGCCAGTCGGGCGCCTACGGCAGCCACCTCTACTACCTGTGCCGCCTCAAGGGCCTCGGCGTCACCCACTTCGTCACGACGGGCAACGAGTGCGACGTGACGGTGGCCGAGACGCTCCTCGCCTTCGCCGAGGACGAGCGCACCTCCATGATCGTCGCCTACGCCGAAGGGGTGACGGACGGGGATCTCCTCATCGAGGCGTTCGAGACGGCGCGGCGCAACGAAAAGCCCGTCGCCTTCATGAAGGTGGGGCGCTCGGCGGTGGGGGCGGAGGCGATCTCCTCCCACACGGCGGCGCTCGCGGGGGCGGACCGGGTCTACGACGCCGTCTTCCGCCAGTTCGGCGTCCACCGGGCGCGCACCACCGAAGAGCTCATCGACATCGCCTACGCCGCCCGCAAGAAGGTCTACCCGGCCGGCCGCGCCCTCGGCCTCGTGACGATCTCCGGCGGGGCGGGCGTCCTGATGGCGGACGCGGCGAGCGAGGAGGGCTTCGACGTCCGCCCCATGCCCGAGGACGCCCAGCGGCGCCTGAAGGAGCTCCTGCCCTTCGCCGCGCCGCGCAACCCGGTGGACATCACCGCCCAGGCCTTCAACCGGATGGACCTCGTCGCCCGCAACATGGAGATCATGCTGGGCGAGGGCGACTACGACGCGGTGCTCGCCTTCTTCACCACCGTGCCCGGCTCGTCCCTCGGCAAGCCCCTTCGCGAGGCCATGTCGGAGGGCATCCGCGGCTACGGGGACCGGCTCATCGCCCTGTCCATCGTGGCGCCGGAGGAGACGGTGAAGGCCTACGAGGACGACGGGATGCTCGTCTACGAGGACCCAACGCGGGCGCTGGTGGCCCTGCGCGCCCTCACCCGCTTCGGCGAATGGTTCGCGAAGGGCCGGGAGCGCCCGGCCGTCCCCCCCGCCGACACGCCGCTCCCCGACGGCGCCCTCGACGAGCACCGTTCCAAGGCGATCCTGCGCGCCGCTGGCCTTCCCGTCCTCGACGAGCGGACGGCCGCAACGGCGGCGGACGCGGCGGCGGCCGCCGAGGCCATCGGCTTTCCGGTGGTCCTGAAGGTGCTGTCGCCCGACATCCTCCACAAGACGGAGGTGGGCGGCATCCGCGTCGGCCTCGGCGACGGCGCGGCGGTCGCCGCCGCCTTCGAGGCGATGATGGCCGAGGTCCGGTCGAAGCGGCCCGAGGCGCGGATCGAGGGGGCGATCGTGGCGCCCATGGTCTCGGGCGGCGTGGAGACGATCCTCGGCGTGACCCGCGACCCGGTGTTCGGCCCGGTCGTCCTGTTCGGCCTCGGCGGCATCCTGACGGAGGTGCTGGAGGACGTGTCGCTGCGCGTCGCCCCGTTCGACCGGGAGGAGGCGCTCTCCATGATCCACGAGATCCGCGGGGTGAAGGTGCTCCAGGGCGCCCGCGGCGCGCCGCCCGCCGACGTCGATGCGCTGGCCGACGCCCTCGTCGCCCTCTCCCGCTTCGCCGCGGCCCACGCGGACGACCTCGAGACGCTCGACCTCAACCCGGTGGTGGCGCTCCCTGAGGGACGGGGCTGCATCGCCCTCGACGCCCTCGTGGTCGGGCGGCGCGCGGGCTGATGTTCGTAACCCGCCTCACCGATCTCTTCGGCATCCGCCTGCCGATCCTGGCGGGCGGGCTCATGTGGCTCGCCGACGCCCGCTACGTCGCCGCCGTCGTCAACGCGGGCGCCATGGGTTTCGTCACCGCCCGCACCTTCCCCGACCCCGGCGCCTTCCGGGACGAGCTGGCGCTCGCCTTCGAGCTCACCGGCGGGCGGCCGTTCGGCGTCAACCTCCACCTGTCGGCCCGGGAGGAGGAGAACGCCCTCATCCCCGGCCACGCGGAGATCCTGCTGCGCGCGGGCGTCCCGTTCGTGGAGACCTCCGGCATCCCGCCGCGCACCCTCCTGCCCCAGCTGAAGGAGGGCGGGGCGAGGGTGATCCACAAGGTGGCCTCCGTCCGCCACGCGGTGTCGGCCGAGCGCATGGGCGTCGACGCCGTCGCCGTCGTGGGCGCTGAGTGCGGCGGCCATCCGGGGATGCACATGGTGGGCACCATGGTGCAGGCGGCGAAGGCGTCGCCGGACGCGCCGTACGAGGCGGTCCGCCGGCGGCGGGATCGGCCACGGCAGTCAGGTCGCCGCCCTCCTCGCCATGGGGGCGGACGCGGCGGTGATCGGCACGCGCATGCTGGTGGCGGAGGAGATCTGGGCCCATCCGGACTTCAAGGCCCGGGTGTGCGCGGCCGACGAGACCATGACCCGCCTCGTCATGGCCACGTTCCGCAACACCTACCGCGCCATGGACACGGAGGCCGCCCGAAAGGTGGAGGCGCTGGAACGGGCCGGCGAGACGGACTTTTCCCGCTACCGCCCC
>CAZJNX010000009.1:0-5826 GCA_964547415.1 uncultured Hyphomicrobiales bacterium | reverse complement strand
CTCGTCGCCGGCACCAACCAGAAGCACGCCTACGAGAGCGGCGACGTGGAGGGCGCGATCCTGTCCATGGGCCAGGCCGCCTGCTTCGCCGACCGGATCGAGCCGGCCGCCGCCATCCTGGAACGCCTCGCCGCCGAGGCGGACGCGGCGGCGGCCCGCCTCGCCTCCCTCGCCACGCCCGCCGGCAGGTGACCGCGAGCGGTCCCGCCGGCGGGCGGTGCGGCCGCCGTCGATGACGGGTCCGGCCGCGGCCACGAACGTCGCCGCGTCGGACGCGGGGAAGACGATGCCCCGGGGCGAGGTCGTCCGGCTCGCCGCCCGTCCCCTCGATCTTCCGACGCCCCTTTGGCCCGCCTCCGCCGCGCGGTCGCCGAAGGTGCCTTCGCCCCCTCCCCCGCCACCCGGATGCGGGCGGCGGCGCCGACGCCGTGGGCGCCGCCGTTGCGACGGCGGCCGTTCCGTCGAGCCGTCCCGCTCCCGTCCGCGGCGCGTGCCCCCGCCCCCGGACGGCGCCACGGCAGCCGCGCGCGGGTTCAGTCGGCCGGGCAGTGGCAGGCGATGAAGTCCGCCACCGAGGCGTTACCGGGCGTGCAGCCGTAGACGGGCCAGGCCTCCTCCGGGTCGTCGCCATGGCCCGAGCCGTAGAAGCGGGCGTAGAGCGTGCGGTCGGGCGAGGGCACGGCCGTCGCGAGCGCCTCCGAGATCCCCTCGAGCGCTGAGAGCCCGTAGGCGGGCACGCGGTAGGCGTCCGTGAAGCGGTAGAGCTCGGCGATCGCGATGTCGGCGCCGCGCGAGGCCGCCTCGAGGTTCGTGACCGCGCGGGTCGTCCTGTCGACGAGGGCGCCGGTGGTGCGGTCGTAGGCGAAGAGCTGCCACGCCGGGGCGTTGCCGAAGATCGGGCTCACCGACGGGACGATGGTGTCGACGGCGATCGGCGCGTCCTTCCCGTCGCGGAACAGGCGCCAGCTGTCCCGGTGGATGTGGCCGGAGAGCGCGCCGAGGACCATCGGCGCATACTCGCCAATCAGGCCCTCGAACCCATTGCGGTAGCGCGCCTGCCAGAACGGCATCGGCGGCGCGCAACCCTTCGACCCGGGGTGGCCGTGGGCGGTGGAGTAGGCGTCGACGCCCGCCGGCACGTGGTAGACGAGGAGGACCCTTTCGCCGTCCATGCGGGCGGCGTAGAGCTGGAAGCGCAGCCAGGCGAGCATGGCTTCCCCCGGCGGCGTCGCCTCGCCCTCCGGCGCACCGCAGCGGTTGCGGTACCGCGTCGACCACAGCACCGTGTTGAGGACGAGGACGCGGGCGTCCGCCACGGTCGGATGGCGCGCGGCGTAGTAGCCGCCGGCGAGCCAGCTCTCCTTTGCGCCCGGGAGGAGAAGGTCGCCCGCGAGGCGCTCCACCATGGGGAACGTCCCGCGCAGGTACGCCCCGCCCGGCTCCGTCTCGTAGTCGCCGCAGCCCGAATCCGTGTTGCCGAGGGCGGGCAGGATCGGCGCGTCCGGCCACGCCTCCTCGAGGCGCGCGGCGAGGTAGAGGGTGATCTTCACGGCCGCGTCCGCCATGTCCCCGTCGTGGTCCGGGATGGCGGCGAGGCGCTCTTCGAGCCGGTGGACCACGAAGTCCCCCGGATAGACCACGAAGTCCGCGTCCGGCGCCGCCGCCGCCGCGTCCTCCAGGACGCCGAGGAAGAGCGGCACGTTCGCGTCCCGCCCGAAGGAGACGGGCGGCTCGTCCCGCTCGCGGAGGATGGCGGGCCAGTCGGCGACGTCGGCGGCGAGGAGCCGCGCGTCCGAGGAATCGCCCGCAAACGGGTCGAGGTGCACGTCGGAGATGGCGACGAAGCGGCCGGTGTCGGCGAGGGCCGGGGCGCTGACGGGCGCGAGCGCCAGCGCGATGAGCGTCGCGAGGAGGCGGATGGCGGGCGTCACGGGAGGGCTCCGGAGGCGGGACCGGCGGGCGCCGGCGGGAGGGGTGTCAGGTCGCGGCGTCGTCTCCGGCCGCACGGGCGGCCTCGGCCCGCACCTCGTCGCGGAAGAAGCGGCGGATGACCTTGCCGGTGGCCGTCAGCGGGATTTCGTCCACGAAGGCGATCTCCCGCGGGTACTCGTGGGCGGACAGGCGCTCGCGCACGTAGGCGCGGATGTCCTCGGCGAGGGCGTCGGACGGCTCGAACCCGTCGGCGGGCATGACGAAGGCCTTGACGATCTCGGTGCGCACCGGGTCGGGCTTGCCGACGACGGCGGCGACCGCGACGCCCGGGTGGCCGGCGAGGCAGTCCTCGATCTCGCCCGGGCCGATCCGGTAGCCCGAGGAGGTGATGACGTCGTCGTCCCGGCCGACGAAGGAGACGTAGCCGTCCGGGTCCGCCGCGCCCTGGTCGCCGGTCAGGAGGAAGTCGCCCAGGAACTTCTCGCGCGTCGCGTCGGGCTTGCCCCAGTAGCCGAGGAACATGACCGGGTCGGGGCGCTGGATGGCGATGGTCCCGGTCTCGCCGGGCTCGCAGGCCGAACCGTCCGGCCGGATCACCGCCACCCGGTGGCCGGGCACGGGCAGCCCGATCGCCCCCTTGCGGGAGACGCCGAGGGCGAGGGACGAGGACAGGACGAGGTTGCACTCGGTCTGCCCGTAGAACTCGTTGACGGTGACGCCGAGGGCCGAGCGCCCCCAGTCGAAGGTGTCGGAGCCGAGCTGCTCCCCGCCAGAGCCGACCGAGCGCAGGGAAAGGCCCTTCGGCGGGGGGGCGGCACGCATCATCCGGAGCGCGGTCGGCGGAATGAAGGCGTTGCGCACCTGCGCCTCCGCCATCAGCCGGCCGGCCCGCTCCGGATCGAATCGGGTCTCGAAGCGGTAGGCGACGACGGGCACGCCGAGCTTCAGCCCCGGCAGCAGCACGTTGAGGAGGCCGCCCGCCCAGGCCCAGTCCGCCGGCGTCCACAGCCGGTCGCCGGGGTGCGGCAGGAGGTCATGGTGCATCTGGACGCCGGGGATGTGGCCGAGGAGGACCCGGTGGCCGTGGAGCGCGCCCTTGGGCTGGCCCGTGGTGCCCGACGTGTAGATCATCATCGCCGGGTCCTCGGGGCCGGTGTCCGCCGGCGCGTGGACGTCCGAGGCCGGCGCGATGAAGGCTTCGATGGCGACGGTGGCGTCCGCCGGCCCGTCGATGGTGACGACGAGGGAAAGGTCCGGCAGCTCGCCGCAGACCATGGCGAGGCGGGCCGCGCCCTCCCTCGTCGTCACGATGGCGCGGGCGCCCGCGTCGAGGAGGCGGTAGCGGATCGCCTCGAAGCCGAAGACGCTCGCGAGCGGCACGGCGACCGCGCCGAGCCGGTAGATCGCCATGTGGGTGACGGCGACGTCGGCCGTCTGGGGCAGGAAGACGGCGATCCGGTCCCCCCGGCCGATGCCGTGGGCCGCGAAGGCGTTGGCGAGGCGGGAGGAGCGGGCGGCAAGGCCCCCGTAGGAGAGGATGCGGGGCGGGCCCTCGTCCGTCATCTCGACGATGGCCGGCCGGTCCGGCTCGCGGGCCGCCCAGGCGTCGCACGCGTCGACGGCGATGTTGTAGCGCTCCGGCACGCGCCAGCGGAAGGCGGCGAGGGCCTCCGCGTAGGAGGCGCCGGCGATCGTGTTGTCCATCGGCCTCACCCTCCCGACGTGGCCTCGACCGCTAGGCCCGGGCGAACGGGCCGTCAAGGCGCGGCGGAGGCGAAGACGGCCGTCCAGAACACACGGTACTTGCTGCCCGGGGCGTAGGCCGTGGCGATCCCGAAGCGGTCGACGTCCGGGGCGAGCATGTTGGCGTTGTGGCCGGGCGAATCGCGCCAGCCGGAGAACGCCTCGGCGAGGGTCCGGTACCCGGCGCTCGTGTTCTCCACGGCCCGGTCGGCGGAAAAGCCCGCCTCCTCGAGGCGGCGGGCGAGGCGGCGCTCCGCGGCGAGCGACAGGCGCACCTCGCCGGCGGCGGCGAGGGCCTCGGCCTGTTCCTCGGCGACGGCGACGAGCGTCCGGTCGAGGGCGAGGGGCCCGAGCCCCTCCTTCGCCCGGTAGTCGTTGACGAGGGAGAGGGCGGCGGCGGTGTCCACCCAGGCGTCCGGCGCCGCGAGGTCCCGGTAGAAGGCGGGGGGTCCCGGGTCGGACACGCAGCCCGCGAGGAGGAGGAGGGCGGCGAGCGCGGCGAGGGCGGCCGGCGCGCGGCGTACGGACGGGGCGGGGGCGGACGTCATGGGGCGGGTCCTCGGGCGGCCTTGCCGCGGATGGTCGGGCGGACGGCGGCGCGGCCCCGGGAGGCGGCGGCGGGCGTCCAGCCGCGCAAAAGGTCCCGATGGCGCCCGCCGGTCAAGCCCGCCGCTGCCCTGCCTCCACCGTCCCGGGAGTGCATCCGGTGCCGGGCGGCCCGCTTCGGCGCGCAGCCGCCGCGACGGCGGGTCGCCGGCAGGACGGAGGCAGTCCGCGACATCCGCCGACCTGCATCCGGAACGGCCGGAGGCGGATTCGCGCCCGTCTGCCGATGGCCCGCGCACGGGAAGCATCCGACCGTTTGCGGAGCAAGAGCTCCGGTCTGCCGGTCCATTGCGGTGGTGAGACACCCCTGCCGACATTCCGGCGGCGCCGACGGTTCCAGAAGCGCGCCGGACGCGGACCGGGTCGACCCCCTTGCGGGTCGACGCGGTTCTCGTCCGGCGCGAGCCTCGCCCGTCCCGCGTCGGACGGCATCGGTGCGCGCCGTGGCTCCCGTTGCCACCGGGCGCGGGGGATCAGGCGCCGGCGACGGGCTGCCTCGCCGGGTCGGCCGCCGACACCCCGTCGGCTTCCCCCTCCGCCTCGGGCGGGGTGAGGACTTGGCTCATCTCGTCGGAGGACACGACGCCGACGAGCTTGCCCGCATCATCCACCACGGGGAGGGGGTAGTCCGTGCCGAGGGCGGCCGGGAGCGCCGTCTCGAGGGCGTCCTCCCGGGCGATCGTCGGCCCGAGGTCCGCCACCTCCCAGACGGTGGGGCGCTCGCCCGGGCGGGCGGCCGCCTCCTCCATCGCCTCGCGGGTGACGATGCCGCGGTAGGTGTCGTTCTCCACCGCGTAGCCGTAGGCGGCGCCCTTGCGGCGCATCTCCTCGAGGGCGTGGTCGAGGTCTGCGGTGGTGACGCGGTAGAGGGGCCGCTTCATCACCGTCTCGACGGTGAGGACCCGCGCCCGGTTCACGTCCCGCACGAAGGCGCGCACGTAGTCGTCCGCGGGCTGGAGCAGGATCTGCGGCGGCGTCCCCACCTGGACGAGGCGTCCGTCCTTCAGGATGGCGATGCGGTCGCCGATCCGGAGCGCCTCGTCGAGGTCGTGGGTGATGAACACGATGGTCTTGGTGAGGCGCGCCTGCAGTTCGACGAGCTGGTCCTGCATCTGGGAGCGGATCAGCGGGTCGAGTGCGGAGAACGCCTCGTCCATCAACAGGATGTCGGCGTCGGTCGCGAGCGCCCGGGCAAGGCCCACGCGCTGCTGCATGCCGCCCGAAAGCTGGCTCGGGTACTGGTTCTCGAAGCCCTGGAGGCCGACCGCGTCCACCACCTCCGCGGCCCGCGCCTCGCGCTCCTTGCGGCCGATCCCGCGGACCTCGAGGCCGTAGGCGACGTTCTGGAGCACGGTGCGGTGGGGCATCAGCCCGAAGCGCTGGAACACCATGCTCATCCGTGTGCGGCGAAAACGCTCGAGCTCCTTCTGGGGGAGGGTGAGGATGTCCGTGCCGTCCACCAGGATGCGCCCGTCGGTCGGGTCGATCAGGCGGTTGAAGTGGCGGATGAGGGTGGACTTGCCCGAGCCCGACAGCCCCATGATG
>CAZJNX010000008.1:0-42538 GCA_964547415.1 uncultured Hyphomicrobiales bacterium | reverse complement strand
GGGACGGGATCGGGATCAGTCGCTGCCATCGCCGTTCTCCGCGGCGAGGCGGGCCCGCGCGCGCTCGCGGGCCGGCTCGTCGAGCCAGCACGGCAGCTCGTCCGGCAGGCGCTGCTTGAAGGGGACCACGAAGGCGCCGGCCGAGGCGGACCCTTGCGCGGTCCACACGGTGAGCTTGGCGTTGGCGACGTACGCGTCGGCCGGGTCGAACGTGGCCTCGCCGATCTTCTCCAGCTTCTCGTAGCGGGTGACGTGGCGCACGTCGGGGGGCGGGGCGACGCAGCCGAAGTGGGCGACCACCCCCTTCATGTCCGGCAGGACGGTGATGCTGTCGGCCGCCTGCTGGCCGAGGGTGACCATGGTGCCCCGCCACAGCCGCCCGCCCGTGAGCAGGATCGTCCCGGCGCGACCCGCCTCGAGCCGCGGGATCTCGTGGCGCTCCATCTTGTCGAGGTAGGGGATCTTCACGACCTCGAAGTCGAACACCTCGGTGATCCGCTCGGTGTCGGCCGGAAGCGGCACGGTGTAGCGCACCCGCCCGGCGGGGGCGAAGCCGGCGTTGGGCCGGTCGCCCGGGCACTGCTCGACGGTGGCGTAGGGGTCCTTCAGGACGGCGTGGGCCACCGCCCCGCGCCAGCCCCAGCACTGGCGGACCACGAGGTCCACCCCCGCCCACCAGCTCGGCACGGAGATGACGGCAGACACCCGGTGGCCGACCGCCCGGTGGGTGGCGACCGGCGGCCGGCCCGGGCGCGGCGCCTCCAGATGGTTGGGCAGGAAGATCCAGCCGAAGCTCTGGGCGCCGTCCCCTCCGCCCGCGTCCGCCGCCGCGTCCGGCGTGCGCGCCTGCCCCCTCAGGTGTCCGAAGCCGACGATGGTGGGCCGCCGCGCGAGCTGCCGCACGCTGCTCTGCGCCCCGTGGGACAGCGACGGGCGGGCGCCCCCGTCGGCGGCGCCCTCCTCCCCGCCGCCGCCAATCGGGACCTCGAGGCGGAGGGAGGCGGCCAGCGTCTCGGCGACGTCGTCCACCAGGAACTCGATCCGCGGCTCGACGGAGTAGACGACCACCTCCCCGTCGAAGGCCTCGAGCTTCTGGCCGAGGACGAGGGCCGTCACGCTGTCCACGTAGTCCTGGACGAGGGACCAGGCGCGGCGCCGCTCCCCCGGACCCGGCGCCCGCCCGAGGCGCGCCTCGAACGTGCGGGCGAAGGCGCGCTCGAACAGGCGGGCGTTGGCCACCTCCTCCTCGCCGTAGATCACCGGCCGCTCGGGCGTGATGGCGGCGGCGTGGGCGGCCTCGACCGCGAGCGCGGCTTCCGCGAGCATCTCCCGGCAGGCGGGGCGGGTGACGTCGTCGTCGGCGCAGGCGGCGGTCGCCGGCAGCATGGCGAGGAGGAGGCGGGCGACCCGCTCCTCCTCGATGTCGAAGCCGCCCCGCGCGTCGGGGGCCGGGTCCGCGCGCGCCTCGCCCGGGGCCGACGGGGGCGCGGGCGGCGGCGCGCCGGGCGCGTGCGCGGGTGCCCGGGCCGGGCGCGGGGTGCGGATCCCGAGCGCCTCGTCGACGACGGGAAGGTCGTCCCGCGCGAGCCAGCGCTTGCGGGCGATGAGGATGCTGCAGTCGCCCACCTCGCAGCCGGCGGCCGCGGCCTCGAAGAAGCGGTCCACGGCCGGCTGCGGCCGGTAGCCCGGGATGTCCTCGCGCCTGAGGCGATCCACGTAGAACTCGGCGAGCCACTGGCGGAAGAGCGACGTGCCGTCCCGGCGCTGCTCGGCCGCTTCGGCGCCGAGGGCGCGGGCGAACCGCCGCGCTTCCTCGCCCGCGAGGCCCGGCAGCGCCGCGCACGCCTCGGCGGCGGGATCGGCGTTCGCCGCCTCCCATTCCCAGAGCCTGTGGGCGGTCATGCCTCCGTTGCCGCGGTCGAACAGGCAGGCGAGGATCCCCTCGCTGCGCGCCCCCAGCTGCTCGCGCGCCGCCGCCTCGTCCTCGGGCAGCGGCGGGAAATCGCCGAGCCGCCCGTCCACCAGCCGCTCGTGGAGGCTGCGCAGGATGCCCGCGAGCCGCACCATCCCGAGGACGGGGGCGAAGCCCTCCTCCGGCCGGGCCGGGCAGGCGACCGGCTCGGCCGCCGCGCCCACCCGCACCGCCCGCGCCGCGCACCCCGGCGACGACAGGAGGCGGCCGTAGAGCGCCGCGCACCCCGGCAGCCATCGCCGGCTGCGGATGCAGGCCGTGTCGTCGGGCACGATCTCGAGCCGGTGGGTCGCGGCGGTCTCGATGAGCCAGGCCTCGTCCACCTGCCGCTCGCCCGTGGCGGCGCGCAGCTGGTCGAAGAAGCGGTCGATCTCGCCCTTCATGGCGAGCTCGCGGGTGTCCTCCCCGAAGGCGGCGATCGCCTCGGCGAACATGCGCTCGGCGGTGGGCGACAGGTCCCCGCTGAGGGCCTCGTCGGAGAACGGGCCGCCGATCATGCGCCGCAGCGCCGCCCGCCGCATCCCGGCGTCGCACGCCCATCCGGCCGGGCCGTCCGCGCCTTGCCCGCCGCTCGCGGCGTCGTCGCACCCCTCTTCGTCGCGCCCGGCGACGAGGCCGAGCCACAGCTCCATGGCGCGGGCGCGGACGTACCACGAGAAGGCCATCCGCTCCTTGGGGTAGCCGCGGAACGGGTCGGCGAGCGGCCGGCCGAGGATGTCGAGCCGGTTCTGGAACACCTTCAGGAGGAATTCCTGCAGGTCGATCTCCCAGTCCGCCAGCAGGGAGCGGTAGTTGGTCAGCCGCTCCTCGAGCCGGTCGATCTCGGCGGCCATGCATGCCCGGTATGCCTCGTCCGTGCGGGTGTCGGCGCGGCGACAGGGGGGGAGCCGCTCGTCGGGCGGCAGGATGTCGACGGCGACGAGGGCGAAGCCGTCCGCCCCCGGGCGCGGCACGATCGAGACGTCGAAGTTGAGGCGGTAGAGGGTGGAGCCGAACAGGTCGTGGCCGTCGTCGAGGAGGGTGTTCATCATCTCCGAGCGGACGGCCGAGCGCAGCGCGATCTCCCGGTTGAAGTCGCTGATCCGGGGGAGGGCGAGCCCGTCCCCGCTCGCCGGCCCGCCCCCCGGCGTTTCCCCGCCCTCGCCCCCGCCCGCGCCGGCGAGGCTTGCGGCGGTCGTCGCGCCGCGGGCGAGGCGGGCGTTAGGCCGGTCGGTCCCGTTCTCGCTGAGGCTGAGCCGCCGCTCCAGCCAGTTCATCTCCCGGTAGCGGTCGTTGACGAGCCGCTCGCGGGTGTAGACCTGGGGCGGCTCCACGTAGATGCGGGCCTCGGCCGGCCGCGTCCCCGTGGCAGAGACGGCGAGGGCCGCCGCCCCGCCCGCGACCGCGAGGGCGGCGACGGCGGTGCGGCCGGCGGGCGACAGGCGCGGCCAGGCGAGGGCGGCGAACAGGGCGGCCCCGGCGGCGGCCGCCCCGATGGCGAGCGGCTCCAGGAGGGCGACGGCGGGGGCGGGCCCGCCCGCGAACAGGACGAGCTGGAGGGCCGCGGCGGCAAGGGCGAGGGCGGCCACGGCGGCGGCGGCGGCGGGTCCCGCGCCCCGTCTGACGGCAAGGCCCGCCGCGCCGAGGGCGGCGGCCGCCAGCACCGGCAGGACCGCCTCCGGCAGGACCGCGAGGAGCCATCCGAAAAGGGCGACGAGAAGGACGCCCGCGCCGATCCACCCCCCGATCCCCCCGAGGGAGGCGCCGACGCGCCGGACCAGGGCGGAGGCGGTCTCGAGCGCCTTCATGCCGCCCGCCTTTCCGCCTCGAGGTGGGCCAGGGTCGCCTCCACGGTCTCCTTCACCGCGAGGCGGCAGAACAGCGTCTCGGCGACGTCGAACCGGCCCGTCTCGAAGAACTTGTTGCCGGGCGCGCCCCCGCCGCACACGCCGTAGTAGCCGCACGTGCGGGCGCAGCGACGGCGGCCCGCGCGAATGCGCGCGCGGGCGGCGCGGAAGGCGGGGTGCCTCAGGACGAGCTCGGGGCCGCCGTCGCGCACGTTGCCGAAGCGGAAGTCGGCGAAGGCCGGGGCGGGGGTGCCGGCGAGCTCGGGCGAGAAGGTGCTCATGGAACCGTCGACGGCCACCGTCAGGATGGAGAGCGGCCGGTTCTGGTCGTTGCCGCCCGCATCGCGCGTGCCCGCCCGGCCGAGGAGCTGCTCGACGGGCCTGAGGGCGAAGGGCGCCCCCGCCGCCCGCCACAGGGCCAGGAAGCGGTCGAGGAATCGGCGCCAGGCGGCCTCGACCCCGTCGAAGGCGAGCGAACAGTCCCGGTTCGGCCCCTCGATCTCCTCCACGTTGAAGCCGAGGGTGCGCGGCTTCAGGCTGCGGAAGAACGCGAACATCGCGTCCGGCGCGGCGAGGCTGTCGCGGGTGACGACCGCGATGGCGTCGAACGGCACCCCCGCCGCCTTCAGCCGCTCGATGCCGGCCATCGTGCGCTCGAACGTGCCGCCGCCCGCGCGGGTCCGGCGGGAGGCGTCGTGGATCGGGGCGGGCCCGTCGACGCTCACCCCGACGGCGACGTCGTGGCGGCGGAAGAAGGCGATCCAGTGGTCGTCGATCAGGGTGGCGTTCGTCTGCAGGCTCTGGCGGATCGTCTGGCCCGGCCGGCAGGCGTGGGAGAGGGTGCAAACGGCGCGCTCGAGCCAGGGGAGGGGCACGGCGAGCGGCTCGCCCGCGTGCCAGACGAGGGACAGGCGGTCCGGGGAGAAGCGGCTCGGCACGACGTGCCGGGCGACGGCCTCCAGCCCTCCGGCGCCATCCGCGACCGGTCGTTCCGGTCGCGCAGGTAGCAGTAGCGGCAATCGACGTTGCAGAAGGGCGAGGCCTGCAGCACCAGAAGGTCGATGACCGGTGCCTGTCCCGCCCCGACGACCATCGCTCAATTCATCCAGTTGGAATGGTTGAAGAAGGGATTGTTGTCGAGCCACTGGGCGAGACGATGTTTCGCCGGTTTCGTATCGCCCCCGTCGGCGCTGGCGGCGGCGATCCTCTCGGCGATCTCGACCCTCTTGGCCGCGGTCGCCAAGGAGGCCCCCGCCGCGAGCGCCATGACGAAGACGAGAAAACCGCGCATCGCTCGACCCTCTTGCAAGCGTTGCCTGTAGAACCTTTATCATACACGGTGCTTCATCGCGAACACCGAAAAATATCAATCCTCGCGCGGACCGAACCGGGAACGGCGATCATGTTTCGATCGGGGCGGTCCTGCGGCGATCCCGTGCCGGAAACCGCGATCTTGCTCCCCACGCCGGGCGCGTGTGATGGCGGGACCGGTGCGGCCGCGAGCGACGCCGTTGCCGCCGGCGCGGGGCGACGCGGCGCAGGCGCCGACCCGGGCGGGCCCCGTCCGGCGGCACCTTCCGGCAGGGAAAGGCTGCCCGGTCGCGCCCGCCCCCTTGGAGAAGGCCGCTCGCGGGACGACATCGTGGCCATGGCGCCGGCCTGCGGCCCCCCTCCGCCGCGAGGCGCGGACGGGGCGCGCGGCCGGCCGAACGCTGGAGAGACCATCCATGGACAGCCGGACCGCCGCGACGGCGGAAGACCTTCCCGAGCCGGAGATGCCGGGCGGCAAGGGCTACCCGCTCGTCGGGCTCGGAAGCACCACCGTGGAGGCGCGGCCCGAGGCGATCTGGTCGATCGTGATGGACGAGACGCGCCTTGCCGAGACGGTGCCGGGCGCGCGCTCCCTGCGCCGCGTCCTCGACCCGGACGATCACGCCTTCATGACGCGGGCGGACGACCACGCCTACGCCGCGGACGTCGCCATGGGCGTCGGCCCGCTGAAGGCGACCTATCTCGTGGAGGTGGCGCTCACCGACCGCGAGCCGGTGCGGCGGCTGCGCCTTGCGGGCGGCGCGCGCGGTCCGTTCGGCGCCTCGGCGGGGGAGGGGTTCGTGGCGCTCCACCCGGTGGGCGGCGGCACCCGCATCGACTACCGTTACGCGATCCTCATCACCGGCCGCGTGGCGAGCGTCGGCGGCCGCCTGGTGGACGGGCTGGCGGACACCCTGATCGAGCGCTTCTTCCGCCTCCTGTCCGAGCGGGTGGCGGGCGAGACGGCCGCCGGGACGGACGCGGCGCGACCGGCCGTC
Source organism: uncultured Hyphomicrobiales bacterium (assembly GCA_964547415.1). Taxonomy (GTDB): domain Bacteria; phylum Pseudomonadota; class Alphaproteobacteria; order Rhizobiales; family Amorphaceae; genus CAZJNX01. The sequence goes on along the minus strand of CAZJNX010000008.1, from coordinate 36,431 downwards.
CCCGACGCCCCCGAACGGGAGGCGAAGCCCCGCGCGGGGCTCGGCCGGTTCATGGCGGCGGTGACCGGCGGGCGCCGCCGCGGCGAGGACGACGGCCCGCGGTGACGGCGAGGCGGCGGCCCGTCCGCCGCGCGCGCATCCCTCCCCGGTGACGGCCCCGCTCGCGCCGCGCCGGCCGCGCGGCCTCCCGCGGTTCCCGCGGTCCCGGCGATGGCGATCCCTGCGCACCCTTTGCGGGTCGGCTTCACACGGTGGATCGGGCCGAGACGTGGAGCCGCGGAAATTCCGGGCGGGCGGGCGTTCGCTCGCATGTCGGCGCCGTCCTTGTGCAGCACCGGCGGGGCGATCGGCGCCGGGCGGAGGCGGTCGCGCGGGCGGACAGCCCGGTCAGGCGGCCGGGGCCGTCTCGGCCTCGGGCGCGCGTTCCTTCAGGGCCTCGGAGCGGTCCGCGAGGGCGCGGGGGAGGGGGCCGCCGTAGGCCCAGTCGAGGAGTTCCACCGTGTGCACCGCCGGCGGCGCGCCGCCCGCGGCGATCTGGGTGAGGCAGCCGATGTTGCCCGCCGCCACCAGGTCGGCGCCGGTGCGGGCGATGTTCTCCACCTTGCGGGCCCTGAGGCGGCCGGCGATCTCCGGCTGCAGGATGTTGTAGACGCCGGCCGAGCCGCAGCAGATGTGCGCCTCCGGCACGTCCTTCACCGAAAAGCCCGCGGCCGCGAGCAGGCGCTTGGGCTCGGTCTTCAGCCGCTGGCCGTGCTGCATGGAGCACGCCGAGTGGTACGCGAGGACGGCCCCGCTACCGCGCTGGGGCCGCCCGAGATCGACTTCCAGGAGCACCTCCGAGACGTCCCGCGCGCGGGCGGCGACGTCGGCCGCGCGCGCCGCGTAGGCCGCGTCGTGGCGCAGCATGTGGCCATAGTCCTTTAGCGTGGTGCCGCAGCCCGACGTGGTGGTGACGATCGCGTCGAGGCCCTTCCCCTCGATCTCCCGCCACCAGGCGTCCACGTTCGCCCGCGCCTGCTCCGCCCCCTGCCGCTCCCGGCCCATGTGATGGACGAGGGCCCCGCAGCACCCCTCGCCGGCGGCGAGCACCACCTCGACCCCCGCGCGGTTGAGGAGGCGGATCGCCGCGGCGTTGATGTCGGGCGCGAGCACCCGCTGGGCGCAGCCCGACAGGAGCGCCACCCGTCTCACCCGCTGGTCCGGGGCCGGCGGACGGGTGGCCGGGAAGACGGCCGGGCGCGGCGCCCGGTCGGCCGGCGGCAGCCCGCGCGGGGCGAGGCGCAGCATGGCGCCGATCCGGGCGGCGGGCCCCCGGGAGAAGAGGCCCGCGAGGGGCCGGCCGACGCGGGCGAGGGCCATCGCCGCGCGGAGCCGGGCCGGATGGGGCAGGACGGCCGCGAGCAGCGCCCTCAGCGCCCGGTCGTGCCACGCCCGGTCGTAGGTGCGCTCGATGTAGGCGCGGGCCTGGTCGACGAGGTGCATGTAGTCGACGCCCGACGGGCAGGTCGTCATGCAGGACAGGCAGGACAGGCAGCGGTCGATGTGCTTCACGTCCGTGGCCGTCGGCTGCCGGCCCTTCTCCAGCATGTCCTTGATGAGATAGATGCGCCCGCGCGGGCTGTCGTTCTCGTCGCCGAGGAGGAGGAACGTCGGGCAGGTGGCCGTGCAGAAGCCGCAGTGGACGCACTTGCGCAGGATCCCGTCCGCCTCGCGGATGTCGGGGTCGGCGAGCTGCTCTTCTGTGAAGCTGGTCTGCATCGGCCTCTTCCGGAAGACGCGGGCGCCCGGCTCACCAGAGCCAGGTCGCGGGATTGTCGATCGGCTCGCGGCGGGACACGCGCTGCAGCCCCTTCGCGGAGCGCACCACCAGCCACACGACGATGAGCGGGTAGAGGAGGAGGCCGATCCCGAGCGGGGTGAGCAGGGTGGCGACCACCGTGTAGAGGAGCCCCATCCAGAACGTGGTGATCTGGAAGCGGTAGTGGCTGTCGATCCACCCGCCGAGCCGCCCCCGGCAGATGTAGGCGAGGACGGCGGCGACGATGGCGGTGACGCCGATGCCGATGGACACGAGCAGCATCACGTAGTTGAACTGGAGGTTGTTGATCCCGGGGTCGAACAGGCCGCCCTCTTCCGGCCCGCCCGCCGGTGCCGGTCCGCCTCCTCCCGGTCCCGTCTCGGGAACGCTCAACGGCTCCTCCCTGTTCGTCCCGCGCCCGTCGCTCGCGCCGCGGCGACCCTCGCCGTGTCCGGCCTATCGCGCCGGGCCGCGGGCCGCAACGGGGCCGGACGCGGCTCTTCCGTCAACCCGTGCCGGCGGCGCGGCGCGGTTCGGCGTCGACGGCCACCGTGCGGTCGCGGCCGAGCCGCTTGGCGGCGTATAGCCGCGCGTCGGCGGCGTGGTAGAGGGTCTCGAAGTCGGTGCCGTCCCCGGGGTAGCGGGCGATGCCGGCGGAGAAGGTGACGGCGAGCCCGTCGCCGTGGCGCAGGTACGGGCTGTCGTCGATCCGCGTCCTCAGGTCCTCGAGGACCGCCGCCGCCGCGTCGGGCGCGCGGCCGGGGAAGATCGCCAAGAACTCCTCCCCGCCGATCCGGAAGGCGGCGCCCTGGGGCGCGACGCTCGCCGCGAGGTCCCGGGCGAACAGGATGAGGACGCGGTCGCCCGCCGCGTGCCCGAGGCTGTCGTTGATCGCCTTGAAGTGGTCGAGGTCGATGAGGGCCACGGTGAAGCCGCCTTCGCTCGCCGACCGCTCCCGGGAGACCGCCTCGAAGTGGAGGAGGAACGCACGGCGGTTCTCGAGGCCCGTCAGCGGGTCGAGGAGGGCGTTGCGCTCGGCCGCGGCCCGCAGCCCGTCCACCTCCTGCGCGTAGGCCTCTGCCGCCATCAGGGCGTCCTCGAGCCGTGCCGCGCGGGTCCTGAGCTCGGTGGTGTCGGTGAGGAGGACGACGGCGCCCATGGCGGTGCCCGCCCCGTCCACCGGGGGATGGATCGGCAGGACCGCGAGGTCGAAGATGCGTCCGTCGAGGGCGACGGCCCCCTCCGCCCGCCGCTCGCCCGCACCGCCGAGGACGTCGGCGACGGGAGCGGCGAGCTGGGGCCATTCCTCGACCGGGCCGCCGATCCGCGCCGTGCCGAACAGGTCCCGCGCCGCCGGGTTCGCGCCGGCGACGAGGCCGCGCCCGTTCACCACCACCACCGGGTTGGCCATGGAGAAGTAGATGAGGTCCCGCGCGATCGTGGACAGGTCGAACATGCGGCTGTCGAAGACGAGGACGGCCGCGACGATCAGGACGAAGGCGAAGGCGAACGGCGTCGGGTCGAAGCCGAACAGGGTGAGGCCGAAGCCCACGTAGGCGACGTTGACGCCGAGCGGGGCGAGGGCGGCGACGAACAGGGCGATGAAGTGGGGCCGGTGCGGCCGCGGCGCGCGGAAGGCGCAGGAAAGGGCGATCGCGACCGCGAACGCCATGAAGAGGTAGAGCGTCCCGGCCGCGGCGTAGAACAGCGGGCCGTGGTCGAAGACCCCGGAGGGCCGCCCGTCGATGGTCTCGAGGCGGGTCTCGGGGCCGTAGAACAGGCCGTGGGCCCTGTTGGTGGCGACCGCCGTCGTCACCGCCGCGACGATGAGGGCGAGCACCGCCCACTCCCGCCGCCGGCCGCCGGCGGTGCCGCCGAAACAGTAGTTGCGCACGAAGAAGGCGAAGGCGACCGGCACCGCGGCGATCGCGGGCCAGGCGATGTAGGCGAAGGCGAGCTTGCAGGGAAGGCTCGCCACCGACATCTCCGCGGCGACGGAGACGAGCCACGCGCTCATCGCCGTCGTGCAGGCGACGAAGAACCACTTGCCGAAGAAGCGGTCCTGCCGCGCGATCCACGCGGTGAGGATCACGAGGCCCGCGAACGTCGCCAGGATCACGGCGACCGCGCCGTCCGGCCCGATTTCGGAGAGGCAGGTCCCCATCGTCGTCCTTCGTCCGGCGGGCGCGCGCACAGACGAACGACGGCGGCACCCCGGACGACCGGTAACGCAAAGCCGTGTGTTTCACCACCGCCCGCCCGACTCTGGCGGCCCACCAGCTTGCTCTTTTTGCGAACCGCGGTCATGCCCGCGCAAGACTGGGCCGTTAGGCGGGGGGCGCGGAGGCGTCGTCGATCGCCGGTCGGGCGGCGGTCCGCCGGCTGCCGCGCCCGCCCGCGCGCGAATGGGACGGGGGAGGATCGACCTGATGACGACGCGCCAGGATTTCTCGGCGATGGTCCTCTGCGAGCCTTCGGACCGGTTCGGCGACGACGACGAGCAGGGATCGCTTCGCGATCGGATCATTCTCGAGGCGGGCGCGACGTTCACCCTCGACCGGGCGAATGCGACCGACTTCGACGACCCGCCCGATCATTTCAGCGACGCCGGAACGGCCCTTTACCTGTCGGTGACCGATGGCGGGATCGTCCTGAACGATCCACCCAAAAGGCGTTTCGGGACCCATGACGGCATCACCTTCGACCGGGCGATGCCGTTCCGGGGCGAAGGCTACCACGACGAGAATGACGACTGGTTCACCGAGGGGAACGGCCAGATGTACGACGGAAGGATCTTCTACCTCTCCGACACCGCGCTCGCGGGTTCCTACCATGTCGCCCCGTGGAACGAGCCGTTCGGCCGCCATCTCCCGTTCGTGCCGCCAGCGGGCGAGAACCGGATCGCGGACCATCCCTGTCCGCAGGACGTCGCCCGCGGCTCCGACCGAAGCATGCACGCCTTCTTCCGGATGGAGATGGCCGGCGAGGGCACGACCGTCTGCATCCGCAGCCGGGCGCCGCGCGAATGGCAGGCGTTGGGCGACTTCCAGCCGCAGCCGTCCTTCGTCGCGCCGCTCGACCCCGTGCGCCTCGCCATCGCGGGCCCCGACCCCATGATCCACGGCGGCGAGGAGACGCGGGCCGGCGGCGGCGCCGACCGGATCGAGGGCCACGGCGGCGCGGAGAGCCTGTTGGGCAGCCGGGGGGGCGACACCCTCCTCGGCAACGGCGGGCCGGACCGGCTCGACGGCGCAGACGGGCCGGATCGGCTCGCAGGCGGCGTCGGTGCTGACCGGGCTTCGGGCCGACCGGGCGGCGACACCCTCCTCGGCGGGCCGGGCGCGGACGCCCTCGCCGGCGGCCCGGGGGACGACCGCATCCTCGGCCGGGGCGGGAACGACACGCTCGCGGGCGAGGGCGGGGGCGACACCCTCGCCGGCGGCGCCGGCGCGGACGTCCATCTCGGCGGGACCGGCCCTGACCTCATCCTTGGCGGTCCGGGCGCCGACGTCCTGTCCGGCGGTGCGGACGACGACGTCCTCGCCGGCGGGAGGGGGGCCGACCTGCTGGAGGGCGGGGCGGGCGCCGACCGCCTCGCGGGGGCGGACGGGGGCGACGTCCTGTTCGCCGGCGAGGGAGAGGACACCGTCCGCGGCGGTGCCGGCGAGGACCGCCTCGTGGGCGGGGCGGGCGCCGATCGCGTGTCCGGCGGAGCGGGGGACGACGAGGCGGGCGGCGGGGACGGCCGGGACCGCCTTTACGGCGGCGAGGGCCACGACCTCCTCTCCGGCGACCGCGGGGGGGACCGGCTCGCCGGCGGTCCGGGCGACGACGTCCTGTCGGGCGGGCGGGGGAACGACGTGCTGTCCGGCGGCACCGGGCGGGACGTGTTCGTCCTGTCGCCGGGCGCGGACCTCTTCCGCGATTTCCTGCCGGGGGAGGACTTCGTCGACATCGGCGCGCTCGGCGGGGCGGTGGACGCGGCCGGCTTCCTCGCCGGCCTCGTGCCCGACGGGGAGGGCTACCGCTTCGACTTCCCCGGCGGCTCGGTGGTCCTCGCCATGGACGCGGCGAGCCGCGCCGCCCTCACCGAAGCCGACGTCCTGTCCGGCAGCCGGCCGCCCGCGCCCGCGGACCCGCTCGCCGCCTCCCTCTTCCTCGACATGACGAGCTGGCGCCTCGCCGACTACGACGGCACCACCACCGTCCGCGAGGCCTGGTCGCTGCCCCGCTCGGCGGTCGAGCCCCGTCCGGACGATGCCTTCACCCTCGCCCTCACCCTGCCGCGGGCGAACGATGCGGCCGATCTCCTCGCCCTCGACTGGGGCGCGCGGCAGGAGACCATCGCCGTCCTCTCCGAGACCGGCCTCCTCTGGGCCCTCTACGGCGCGGATCCGGACGAGTACGAGGCCGCCGTCGCCGCCCTCGAAGGCCACGGCGCCCGCGTCCTCGGCGGGGAGGACGGCTTGTCCGCCGGCCCCGAGACCCGCACCATCTTCGTGGAGATGGACGGGGCGGCCTTCGAGAGCGCCTTCGGCACGCCCCTCTTCCGCGTCGACCCCGACCGTCCGGGGGGCGGCTGGTTCTTCTGGAACGGCCCGCTTTCCCCGGACGGTTTCCGCCTCGACGGCGTCATGCCCTTCTCCGCCCCCCTCCCGGCGTCCGAAGACCTCGCGGGCGTTGCCGTCGCCCTTTCCGACGGGCCGCAGGGCGTCGGCAACGCCTCGCCCTCGAGGACGGCGAGCCCGCCCCAAGACCTCGCCGCCCACTACCGCTTCCCCTTCCTCGCCGAGGCGGCGGTGGACGGCACCCTCGCCCTCGTGGAGACCGGCGTCGGGGCGAGCCTGTCACCGGGCGACGGCCGCACCTTCGAGGAGGCCCTCCACGCCTACCTCACCGACGTCGGCGTGCCGGCCGCCGTCTCCACCTACGAGGTCGCCCCGCGGGGCACGGCCTACGGGGAGGACGTGGCGGGCGAGCGCTCCCTCGACGCCAGCATCGTCGCCGCCGTGAACCCGTACGCGCGGGTCGGCCTCTACGCCGGCCTCGCCGACCCGTCCGATCCGGACGCGGCCCAGTTCACCACCTACTACGACATCGTATGGGACCGGACGAACGACCCGGAGGTGGTGTCCTCCTCCTTCGTGGACCTCGCCATCCACGCGCCGGGCTCGCCCTTCCAGCGCGCCCTCGACGCGCTCTTCGTGGACGCGGCCCTCAGGAACATGTCCGTCGTGATCGCCAACGGGGACGGCGGCTCGGGGGACCTCCTGCCGAGCGGCCTCACCAACGTGTTCGCCGGGCCGGGCAACCACACCCTCCAGGTGGGCGGGACATCCCTCACCACCGCCCTCCAGGACGACGACCCGACCCTCGCCCCCCTGTTCCCCGCCCTCGACGCGCCGGCGGTCGTGTGGCAGCTCGTCGCGGGCGGGCTGAACCACCTGCCGGACCCCGCCGCCCCGGACGACCGCGTCGTCCTCGAGACGGTGTGGAACAGCTACGACCTCGACGACGGGGAAGTCGCCTACGGGGTGAACGCGGCGACGAGCGGCGGCGTCGACGTGGCGAGCCCCGTTCCCGGCTACCAGCGCGCCTTCGGTCTCGCCCCGGAGGCGGCGGACCCGGCGGGCGGGACGGGCCGGGCGATGCCGGACGTGACGGCCGTCTCCTTCGGCAACAGCGGCTACCTCGTCGCCGACGGGCCGCTCCGGCAGCTGACGCCCGACGGCGGCGGCACGAGCGCGTCCGCGCCCCTGTGGGCCTCGCTCCTCCTCCAGGTCAACACCGTCTTCGAGGCGGTCGGCCTGCCGCGCCTCGGCTTCGCCAACGACCTCCTCTACGAGACGGCGGCGGTCATGCCGGCCGCCTTCAACGACGTGACGGTGGGCAACAACGTCTCGTCCTTCCGCCGGGGCGAGGACTACACGACCCCCTATTTCGAGGGCGACCTCGCGATCGACGCGACCGGCTGCGGCTACCGTGCCGCGCCCGGCTTCGACCTCACGAGCGGGCTCGGCTCGCCCGACGGGACGGTCCTCGCCCGTGCCATGGCGACGGTGGGCCTCGCCGAGATCCACGGGGACCGCACCGGGCTCCTCGCCCAGACCGCCGCGGGGCCCGCGAGCGCGGCCGACCAGGCGGTGATCGTGCAGCGGGCCGCGCCGCCCGTGGCCCCCGCCCTCGTGGAGACCCGGCCCGGTACCCTCGCCGTCGAGGCCGAGGCGGGGGGCCACTTCGCCTGGACCGCCCGCTTCGCCCAGAAGGCCCTCGCGGAGGACTTCGACCCCGCCCTCGTGCGCCTGTTCGACGGCTACGCCCAGCCGGGTGCGGCCGCCGTCGACCTTTCGGAAGGGCAGACGGCGCCCGCGCGCCTCGCCGCCCGCCTCGGCGAGCCCTTCCGCGCGGGCCTGACGGACGATGCGGGCTTCGTATCCTTCCGCAACGAGGCGGGCCGGGAGACGACCATCGCCCGCCTGACGAGCGAGGCGGTGACGCCGTTCGCCGCCGACGGCGCCGAGGCCGACGTGCGCCTGCGCCAGACCGGGGAGGACCCGCTCGCCGTCGCCTTCTACCGGGTCGACGACCATCTCGGCACCGTGGACGGGATCGCCCCGGGCGAGGCGGGCTACGCCGCCGCCGCCGCCGCGCGGCGCTACGACACGGCCTCGGGCGAAAGGTGGATCGACGGGGCGGGGGACGGGCTGTTCTCGGCCGATGCCATCCTCGGGGTCGATCGGGGCGACATCCTCGCCATGGCGTTCCGCAACGGTGGGGAGGTGGCGTTCGTCTTCCCCGCTGCGGGCGAGGCGCCGCGGGCGGCGCCGGTGTGGAGCTACGGGCTCGACACCTGGGGCTTCGAGGCGGACGGGGACCGCGACTACAACGACCTCGTCGTCCAGCTCGACTACGTGAGCCCGGCCGTCGAGGACTTCATCGCCTGAGGCCGCGTGCCCGCCGCGCCCCGGCGCCCGCCCTCAGCCCCGGGCGCGGCCCTCGGCGGCGGCACGGAAGTCGTGCCGCTCGAGGATCGCGCTCGCGAGGACGCCGAACACGAGCCCCCAGAACGCGGCGCCGATCTGGAAGATCTCCGTGCCCGAGACGGTGACCATGAACGTCACCAGGGCGCCGAGGGTGAAGCGGTCCCGGAAGGCGGTGCGGAAGGCGGCCTGCAGCACCCCGAGGAGGGCGAGGCCCGCGAGCGTGACGACGAAGGCGTCCGGCGTCGCCAGCATCACGCGGATCACGAACGGGGCCGACAGGCCGAAGGCGAGGGCGAGGAGCCCCAGGAGGACGGCCGCCACGTAGTGGCTGCGCCTGTCGCCGCCCGTCACCAGGATCGCGTTGCTCGGACCCGTCAGGCAGGTGGGGACGGCCCCGAACAGCCCCGTGAGGAGGGTCCCCGCCCCGCAGGCGGCCGTCACCGCGTTCACCGGCGCGTCGTGCCCGGCCGCCTTCAGGACCGCGAACCCTTGCGCGTTCTGCGCGGCGAGCACGGTGATGAGGAGCGGCACCACGAGCTCCACCATCGCCTGGGCGGAGAACACCGGCCAGACGACCTCCGGGACGGTGAGGACCGGCCCCTCGAGCACCGACGCGGGCGGCCCCCGGCCCGAAAGGGCGACGGCGATCGCGCCGACGGCGAGCACCCCGAGCATGGGCGGCACGCGGCGCGTGGCGAGCGGCATCAGGAAGAAGACCGCCGTCATCGGTCCGGCCACCAGCGGGTCCGCGGCGACCGCCCGGATCCAGTCGAGGCCGAACGACAGGAAGACCCCCGCCACCATCGCCATCACGATGGGCATGGGCAGGCGCTCCATGATCGGCCGCACCGACCCGGTGAGCCCCAGGACGAGGAGGACGAGGCCGGTGGCGTGGAAGGCGCCCACGATCTCGGGAAAGGACAGGTGGTCGAAGGCGGGCCCGAGGAGCACCGCGCCCGGGATCGTCCAGAAGAAGGCGAGCGGCGTGCGGTAGACGATCGACAGCGCCAGCGACAGGAGCCCGTTGAGCCCGAAGGCGGCGAAGATCCACGAGCCGAGCTCGGCCTGCGACAGCCCGCCCGAGACGCCGACCCCGATGATGATGGCGACCGGCGCGGACGCGGCGAACAGCATGGCGACGAGGGCGTTGACCGCCGTCGTGAGGCTCACTCCCGCGAGCACCTCCCCGAGCCCCGGCAGGGGCCGGCCCGGACGCTCCACCCTCATCCTTCCGGGCCCGCCCGTCGCCCCGTCGCGACCGCGCGGGAACGCCGCACGGGGGAGAGGGTTTGGGAAAAAATTCCCTTATCGGAGGACAATGCCATGGCCATCACCGAAGCCGTCGCGAACCGCGAGGCCCCGGCCTTCGACGTGTTCGTCACCGCGCTCAAGAACGCCCATGCCCTGGAGCAGCAGGCGCTCCAGATCATGCGCCGGCAGATCGACCGGCTGGAGAACTATCCCGAACTCCTCGAGGCGCTCAAGCGCCACACCGAGGAGACCGAGGAGCAGCGCCAGCGCATCGCGCGCGTCCTCGAGGCCTACGGCGAGAGCCCCTCGACCCTCAAGGAAGGGGTGCTCGGGATCATGGGGAACCTCGCGGCCCTGGGCCACGCCCCGGCCGAGGACGAGATCCTGAAGAACACGTTCGCCAACCACGCCTTCGAGAACTACGAGATCGCCGCCTACGAGTCGCTGATCCTCACCGCGAAGGAGGCGGGCCACGCCGACACCGCCCCGTTCGAGGCCACGCTCCAGGAGGAGGAGCGCATGGCGAAGGACATGCGCGCGCTCGTGAAGGTGAACACCCGCCGCTACCTCACCCTCCAGGCAGGCGGCGCCAAGGCTTCCCGCTGACGCCCCGCTTGCCGGCGCCGGGTGGGGTCCGGCGGGCGCCGGCCGTCGCGGCAAGCCGCGAGGCCCGGCCGCGCCCGGGCCGGAGCCTGTCCCCGGCGCTTTCGCGCGCCGGCAGGCGCCCTTTGCCCCGAACGCCGCCCCGCCGCCCCCCGGGATCGGGCCGGCAGGCTCTTTTCCGGCGGCGGCATTCGCCGTGCGGCCATGGAGATGCCCATGCGCTTCATTCCGACCCGCATCCACGGGATGCTCGACTATGCGACGGCGGCGGCGCTCATCGTCCTGCCGATCCTGTTCTGGAACGCCCTCGGCACCGGGCCGGCGCTGGTGCTGGTGTTCGCGGGGCTGGTGCTGCTCCTCCTCAGCGCCATCACCCGCTACGAGTACGGCCTCGTGAAGACCGTGCCCATGTCGGCGCACCTGAGGGGCGATGCCGCCCTCGGCGCCGCGCTCCTCGTCTCGCCCTTCCTCCTCGGCTTCCAGGGGGCGATCTGGTGGCCCCACGTCCTCGTCGGCGCCATGGAGATCGGCGCGGCCTTCACCACAAGGAAGACCCCGCCGCCGCAGGTGCGCCGGGTGGACGAGCGGGCCGAGCCCGCCACCGCCCGCGACCGCGCGTGACGGGTCGGGCCTCGGCCGGAAGAGGCTGATCGGGGCGCGCGCCGGGTGCGGACCAGCCCCGGCCCGTGCCGTGGGCTGGTTCCGCCATCGGCATGGACGGGCCGACCGAGGGGGCGGGGCGACGGCGCGGGCCTCGCGATCAGGTGAAGAGGGCGTCGGCGGAGGGCAGCGCGGCGTCGCCCGTCTCCACGAAGATGCGGGCGCCGGTCGCGACGTGGACGAGGAGGATGCCGTCGTCGAGGCCGGCGGGCGGCGGGTTCGCGGCGCGGGCGAAGGCGGCCGGATCGAGGGCGAGCCGGTCCCCCTCGTCCGGGTCGAAGCGGCGGACCACGTCGAGCGTCGGCCCCGTGAACTCTCGCGCCCGCGTGAAGTCGAAGACGTCGCCGCCCGGGCCGCCGACGAGGACGTCGGAGCCCGGACCGCCCCTCAGGACGTCCGCCCCGGGGCCGCCGGCGAGGGTGTCCTCGCCGCGGTTGCCCGTGAGGATGTCGTCGCCCTGCCGGCCGCGCACCAGATCGGGCCCGGCGCCGCCGGAAAGGCCGTCGGTGCCTGCCCCGCCCGAGAGGCGGTCCGCCCCGGGGCCGCCGCGCACAGCGGCGCCTGCCGCGCCCTCGCCGACGAAACGGTCCGCGCCCGGACCGAGGATGACCGGACCCTCGAAGCGGCCCGCGCCGGACACCACCGCGCGGCCGCCCGACAGGTGAAGCGCGCCCTCGACGGCGCCTTCGTTGACGACCCGCACGAGGCCGGGCGCCTCGGCGGTAAGGAGCGGGCCCGCCGACCCGCCCGAGAGCGTCCCGTCCGGCCCGATCGCGACCCGCACCGTCTCGCCCTCGAGGCGGACGCCCGCCGTCCCGCCCGCGAACACCGCCTCGCCGAGGACGCGCAGGGCGGCCGGTCCGCCATCGGCCCCGTCCGTCACGACAAGGCCGAAGCGCGGGCCGAAGACCCCGCCGTCCACCCCCTCGACGGTGGAGACGAAACGCTCCCCCTCCGCCACCGTCACCGCCCCTTCCGCGCGGAGCCGCTCGTCGGTCTCGCCCGAAAGGCGGCGGTCGGCAGGCGTGGGGGCGGGGGACAGGCGCACGAGGACGTCGTTGAAGTCGTCGTCGGAGGAGGGGTCACCCGCCCGGTCCTCGAAGGCGAACGTGGCCTCGCCGAGGAGGCGCACGCCCGGCCCGCCGAAGGTGAGGACCGCGCCCGTGTCGGTGACGAGCGCCGGCGCGTAGAGGCCGCCCTCGGACGGTGCCTCGAAGGAAAGGGTGCGGGCGAGGTGCCCCGCGACGGGGACCGACGGGCCGGCCTCGAGGAGGGCGCGCACCGCCGCCTCGAAGGGCGCCCCGTCCGTCGGCGCAAGGCCCGCCACGGTGAGGGCGCCGGTGAGCGCGTCCCGCTCCACCGGGACGAGGCCGAGACGGTTCGCGTTGTCCGTGCTGCCCGCAAGGTCCGCCTCGAGGGCCTCGCCCGGCTGGAGCCGCACCACGGATGCCCCCGTCGCCCGCGCCGCGAGCCCGAGCACCTCCTCCGGCGACAGGTCGTTGTCCGTCGCAACGCCCACGCGGAAGCCGTCGACGGCGGCGAGGAGCGACCCGTCCGGCCGTGGCCGGAGCGCGAGGTCCGGGTCGAGGGCGAGGGTGCCGTCGCCCGAACGGACGGCGAAGCGCAACGCGAGGCCCAGCGGCAGGAATGCCGTGGCATCGCCGGACAGGAGGGGCCGCCCGTCGTCGGCAATCGCCGCGCCGAGCCGGGCCGCCGTCGCCTCCTCCGGCGTCACGCCGGGGCCCTGCGCGCCGCTCTGCGCCGAGACGAGCGCGCCCTCCGGAGTCGCGAGGAACGCGAGGAGCTGCGTGCCGGGCTCTGCCGGTGCGGCGCGAAGGTCGAGGTCCACGAAGTTGCCCGCCGGAAGCGCCCCGTCCTCCGGCAGGAGGGCAAGGCCCTCGGCCGTCGCGGACAGGGCGAGGGCCTTCGCCGCGACGGTGAAGGTGACGGCATCGCTCTCAGGGCCGAGGGGCGTCGCGAGCGCCGCGTCTCCGGGGGCGTAGGGGCGCATGGTGGCGGTGTAGGTGCCGTTGCCGAGGGCCGTGGTGGCGCCGGTGTGCCACATGCCGTCGATGTCGGCCGTGCCGGTGACCCCGGTGACGACCCGCCCGCCCGCGTCGGCGACCGAGACGGCCGCGATCCCGAGGGCGGGGACCTTGTTGGTGGGACCGGCGATCCACGAGGGGGTGCCGGCGGCGTCGTTGAGGCCGGTCCAGCCGAAGGCGACGCTGGCGGGGGCGCTGGCGACGGTGTTCGCCTGAAGGTTCGTCTGGCCCGAAAGGGGAGAGAAGGCGCCGCCGGCGAGGGTGCCGGCGACGGGTGCGGGTGGAACCGCCCCGCCCGTCGCCGGATAGCGGACGAGGAGGTCCGGGTCGACGGTGCTCGTCCCGTCGTAGAGGAAATTGACGGTGAAGGTGCCGATCGTCGCCTGCGCCGGATCCTGCGGCACCTCGGGCGCGATGGTGGCGAGCCCGTCGACGGCGAGGCTGCCGGCCTCGCCCGGCGCGTTCGGGTTGACGAACCGCGGCCCGCCACCCGCATCCGTCACCTCGGCGTAGAGGTTGAAGGCCTTGGCGTCCTCTCCCGCGCCGACGGTGAGGCGGTACCAGGCGGTCCCGCCGTCCGGGACGGGAAAGCCCGAAAGGAGGATCTGGCCGGTGCCCTGGGCCGTCCCGTCCTCGACGGTGGCGGAATAGCCGTCCGCGCCCTTCCCGATCTGCCAGACCTGCCAGGGGGAGACGCCGGCGGGCGCCTCCAGCGGCACCGCGTCCCACCGCAGACACCCGCCCGCGCCCGTCCCGGCGAGCACGTCGAGGACGATGGGCGTCTCCTCGGCGACGACGACGCCCGCGTTGGCGAGGTTGAGCTTCACCGACAGGCCGGAGGCCGCGCTCGTCGGCACCGCGTAGCCGCCCGCCGGCGCCTCGATGATGTTGTGGATGACGGGCTCGACGTAGCCCGTCGGCCGCTCACCGTCGGCGAACAGGGTGATCGAGATGCGGCCGACGTTCCGCCCGTCGTCCGGGTTGGAGACGGGAATCAGCGGCCCGCCCTCGGCGTACTGGCGCATGAGGGCGTCGGAATAGCCCGACCCGTAGGAGTTGGACCAGTCGAAGAAGGCCTCCGAGTAGGCGTCGTCGAAGGGGAGGGGGCGGCTCGCCGCCTCGGCGCCGAAGGCGTAGGTCGGGTCCCAGTTGCGGTTCTGGGACAGGTCGACCGTCCCCGCGACGGCCGGGTTCAGCGGCTCGCCGGTGTTGCCGAGGAAGCCGGCGGTGAAGCCCGTCAGCAACTGGGCGAGGACGGCGCCCCACTGGTTGTTCTCGCCCGTGTTCATGCTGAACGGGCCGCTGGCGAAGGCGGCGTTGTTCAGGATGCGGTAGGGCTCCGCGTCGTCCCGGTCCGTGTAGACCGCGACGTCGCCGAGGGTCGAATAGATGCTGTTCGCCAGCTGCCCGGGCAGGAGCTTGACGTGCCCCTTGACGACGCTGGTCTCGGTCGGGCTCAGCCAGAACGCCCGGTCGGCCCGGTCCCATTCGAGGGTGTAGGCATAAAAGCCCGGATCGTGCCACACGCCGTTGGCGTCCGGCGCGCCGTTGAAGAAGCCCGCGATCTCCACGGCCGCGTCCGCCCGCGCGAGGCCCGCGATGGTGGCGCGCCAGTCCCCGGGGCCGAAGGCGGGCAGCGGCGGGTTCTGCCCCACCGCCTCGGAGGGCGAGATGGCGGCCCGCGGCGTGCCCGCGAGGGGGCCGGCCTCGAAGTCGAACACCGTCTGGTCGTCGCCGATCCGCGCCAGGCGGTCGACGAGGACATCGCCGCGGACGGCGTAGCCGCGGGTGCCCACCGTCCCGTCGTCGTAGTGGACCGCAAGGCGCATCGGAATGCCGAAGCCGTTCACCGAGGTGAGGTTGCCCGCGTCGTTCGGGTCGCCCTGCAACGTCACCTCGAAGCTGTCGTAGCGCACGCCGAGGTCGGCCATGTTCCCCCAGTTGATCTGGCTCTCGGTGCGCACCGAGGAGGGGATGTCGACCCGGCTCGCCGGGTCCGCGCTCTGGATGAGGAAATAGACCTTGCCGCCCACGAACGGCTGCGGGAGCGTGATGGAGGCGTGGCCGCCGCCGACGATCGTCCCGTCCTCCACGAGGGTCGTGTAGGCCGGGTCGGCCCCGTCCTCGAAATGGACGGCGTAGGCCCACACGCCCGCCTTGCCGAGCTCCGCCTGCAGGGGCTCGCTCAGCCTGACGTCGAGCGTGGTCCGGGTGTCCATGGGCGGGATCCTGCCAGCGAGGGGGAGGGGGCGTCCGGCGAACGAGGTGCGCCTACCCTAACGGAGGGCGCGACCCCCGTCATCCGGCACGGGGCGGGCGATCGCCCGCGGCGGCGCCTCAGGCCCGCTGCGGCCGGTTGACGAGGAGGATGCCGCCCGCGACGAGGGCGACGCCGATGGCGTCGGTCGCCGTCAGCCGCTCGCCGAGGAGCGCCCAGGCGAAGGCGACGCCGAAGATCGGGTTGAGGAAGTGGTAGCTCGAGGCGGACGCCGCGGAGATCCGCTTCACCAGAGTGAACCACAGCACGGTGGCGAGGATGCCGGGAAAGAGCACCTGGTAGAGGAAGGCGGCGATCGAGACGGGGTTCACCTCGATCGCCGTCACGTCCTCGAGGAGGAGGGCGACGGGCAGGCAACCGAGCGCGCCGACCGCCATCTGCAGGGCCACCACCATCAGGATCGACGTGCCGAAGGCGACGCGCTTCACCGTGACGGTGGCGACCGCGAGGGCCGCGGTGCCGAGGAGACCGAGGGCGACACCGAGCGGGTCCACCCCGCCCGCCACCCGTTCGCCCATCACCCACAGGACGCCGGAAAAGCCCATGGCGAGGCCGAGAAGCTTCACCGCCCCCACCCGCTCCGACAGGGCGAGGACGGCGATGGACGCCACGAGGAGGGGCAGCGCGCTCGCGATGATGACCGCAAGCCCCGCGGGGATGCGCGTCATGGCGAAGAAGAAGAGGCCGAGGTAGAGCGTGTTCTGGCAAAGGCCGAGGAGGACGATCGCCCGCCAGGCCGCGGCCGTCCGCGGCAGGCGATGGCCGAGGGCGAGCGCGATGCCGCCCGCGATCGCGGCCGCCACGAGGAAGCGCAGGGAAAGGATCGTGAAGGGCGGCGCGTAGAGGACGAGCACCTTCGCGACCGCGAAGGCCGAGCTCCACACGAGGCAGAAGGCGACCCCGATCGTCGCGGTGAGGAGGCCCGACCCGGTATCGGCCCGCGCCGCCCGCTCCCGTGCGGCCATGCCCCTCCCCTTCGTCGACCGTCCCGCGCCGACGGCATACGGGCGGCGGGGCCGGCCGTCACGGCCGGCTTCGCGCATGGCTTCCATGCCGCCGGCCCCGTCCGCCAGGCCGCCGACCGGGCTTGATCCGCACCGGCGTTGCGGGCACTCACCGGACGTTGAATCATGCGCCGCCCGCACCTTCTTCGACACGCGGGCGCCTCGAGGAGTGAGCGCCATGTGCGTCCTGTGCGGCCTCTCCGCCGCGTCGTCGATGACCGGTCCCGGCCCTGCGGGCGTGTCCGGCAGGGTCGATCCCGCCTTCGCGGGAACGCCGCTCGCCACGATCGACTGGGGCACCGCCCTCGACCTGTCGGACGGGGTGATCTCCGTCGCCTTCCTGCCGGCGGGGCTGTCCATCCCCCGGCCCGACGAGCGCGGCCGGATCGACCCGTCCGAGCCGCCGTGGACCACGACCGACTGGCGGGAGGAGGAGATCGAGACGGCCCTCGCCGCCCTTTCCACCTACGCGACTTTCCTGCCCGTCGAGGTGGCGGTGACGGAGCCTGCCTCCGCCGACTTCCGCCTGTTCAAGACGGAAGACCTCGAGATCGCGACGGGCTTCATGTTCCCGCCGGCCTTTCCGCCGAACAGGGACCTCCAGGGCCTGTCGGGCTACGACGGGCGGAGCCTCGAGGGCGGCACGGGCCCGCTCGAGCCGGGCTCCTTCAACTTCGCCCTGTTCGTCCACGAGCTCGGCCACGGCTTCGGCCTCGACCACCCGTTCGAGAGCTTCGGCCAGTCCGACGTGCTGCCGGGGGTGCGCGGGCCCCGGGAGGCGGGCCTTCACGGCCTCAACCAGACCGTCTTCACCGCGATGAGCTACAACGACGGCTGGCCGGAGGGTCCGGCCGGCCGGCCGCCGACCTTCGACTTCGGCTACGCGGCGACCCCGATGGCCCTCGACATCGCGGTCCTGCAGGCGAAGTACGGCGTCAACGGCACCCACGCGGCGGGCGACGACCGCTACGTGCTGCCGGCCGTCAACAACCGCGGCACCGGCTACTCCGCCATCTGGGACACGGGCGGCACGGACGCGATCGTCCACCGGGGGGAGCAGGGGGCGCGGATCGACCTGTCGGCCGCGACGCTGCGCTACGAGGAGGGCGGCGGCGGCTTCGTGTCCTATGTGGAGGGCGTCTTCGGCGGCTTCACCATCGCGCACGGCGTCGTCATCGAGAACGCCCGGGGCGGGGCGGGCGACGACGCGCTCCTCGGCAACGGGGCGGGCAACGTGCTCGCGGGCGGGCCGGGCTCGGACGCCATGTCGGGCAAGGCGGGCGCGGACACGCTGAACGGCGGCCGGGGCGAGGACTTCGCCGGCGGCGGCCCCGGCCGCGATCTCGTGCGCGGGGGCCCGGGCGCCGATTCCCTCGCCGGTAACGACGGCGCGGACACCCTCGGCGGCGGAGCGGGGGCGGACACCCTCGTCGGCGCCACGGGGGCCGATGTCCTGGCGGGCGGAACGGGCGAGGATTCCCTGTGGGGCGGCGGCGGGCCGGACACCGCCCGCGGCGGCGCGGGGGCGGACGGCATCGACGGGTCGACGGGCGACGACGTCCTGCGCGGCGGGGCGGGGCCGGACAGCCTGTTCGGCGACCGGGGCGACGACGCGCTCTTCGGCGGCGCCGACCGGGACGCCCTGTCGGGGGACGAGGGGGCCGACTTCCTGAACGGCGGCGCCGGGCGCGACGCCCTCTTCGGTCACGCGGGCCGGGACGTTCTCCTCGGCGGCGCCGGGGTCGACACCGCCGCCGGAGGCGCTGGCGACGACGTGGTCATGGGCGGGGCCGGCGCCGACCGCATCGCCGGCGGCGGCGGGCGCGATGCCATCGACGGCGGCGCGGGCGACGACGGCATCCTGCCCGGGCGGGGCGACGACCAGGTCGCCGGCGGCGACGGGGCCGACGTCTTCCGCGTCCGGCCGGGGGACGGGTTCGACCTCCTCGCCGACTTCGCGCCCGGGGAGGACCGGCTGCAGCTTCCCGGCTTCGGCTTCGCCGACGGGGCCGCCGTCCTCGCCCTCGCCCGCGCGGACGGGCCGGACGTGGTCCTCGCCCTCGACGGGCGGACGGGCGTGCGCCTCGCCGACGTGGCCCTCGACGCCCTCTCGCCCGGCGATTTCCTCGTCTAGCCCGGCAGAAGCCAGGCGGCCGCCCCGTCAGTCGGTGGGCGGGGCGGGGATGCGGCCGACGACCTCCGCCTCGCCCGCGTCCGTCATGCGGAACAGGACAGTCTCGCCCGAGCGGGGGAAGACGCCGGTGAGCGCGGTGATGTTCACCTGGTGGGCGACGAGGACCAGGTTTTCCTCGGCCGGCACCTCTGCGAGGAGGTCCCGAAGGGCCGCCGTCTGGGCCGGGCCGCGGGAGCGGTTGCCGAAGAAGGAGTTGAGGGAGGGCTCCACGGTCACCGGGGCGACCGCGAGGAGGTCGGCCGTGTCGCGGCAGCGGCACCAGGCGCTCGTGAGCACCCGGTCCACCGGAACGCCGGAGGCGCGGATCGCCTCGCCGATGCGGCGGGCCTGGGCGCGGCCGCGGTCGTCGAGGTTGCGCTGGGTGGAGCAGTCGTCCACGTCGAAGTTCGCCGGGTCCCCGGTGCCGGGGGCGAGGGCGTGGCGCATGATTGCGTGGACGCCGGGCTCGGCCAGCCTCTCCCACCCGTCCGCGGCGGCAGGCCGCCCCGGCCCGGCCACCAGGAGCGCGGCCAGCGCGCACGCGAGGAACCACCGTCCGATCATCGTCTCACCCCTTCTCGCCGTCCGGCGCCCGGGCCTCTTCGCCCGTGGCGCCGGACGGCCGCGGGGTCAGTTGAGGCGCTGGGAGACCTGGTCCTGGAGGTCGGTCACCATCTCCGAGACGCCGTACTCCTCCGACAGGCCTTCCACCTCCCGCATCAGGCGGGCAAGCGGGCCCCCTTGCGGCACGAAGTCCTCCGCGGGCGCCGCCTTCAACTTGGCGATCAGGTCGCGGTAGTCGTCCTCGGCCCACGGGTCGTCGAGCTTCGCCGGATCGCCGGCGAACAGGAGCGCCTTGGAGCACATGGTCCGGACCGTCTTCGTCTCGCCGAGGCCGAGCCAGGTGAGCTGGTAGGGCGCCTTCCGGTTGAGGTAGTAGGCGTCCGAGGTGCGGGCGAGGGCGGGCGACAGGACGCCCATCACCGTGAGGCCCTCGCCGGCGGCCGCGTTCACGAGCCCGTCCGTCGGGTTCGGGTAGGCGTAGAAGACGCCGAGCGCCCCGCGCGTGGTGCTCACCTTGTCGATGATGCCCTGCTGGCCGGAGACGTAGGCGAAGGTCGGGGTGATGCCTTCGAGGTCGGGCTCCAGCTCGAAGATGCGGCGGATGAACGCCTCCGAGCCCGACCCCTCCGGCACCACGAAGGTCACCCGCGCCGCGTTCTCCACGACCGACTTCCAGTTCGAAAGGCGCGGTTCGGCGGTGAAGGCCATGGCGCACTCGCCCGGCAGGTCGTTCCGCACGATCTGCGTGGTGCCGTTCTCCACCGCGTCGTAGGTGATGCCGCCCTGGCCGATGCCGAAGCACAGGTTCTCCAGCTCCCCGTCGCACGCGTTCGCGTTGGCGACCGCGCCGTTGGAGGGGATGCGGCGGATCTCGTAGCCGTAGTCGTTGCCGATCGTCTCGATCAGCTCCTCCACGGCGAGGCCCATGCCGTTGTGGTAGGTGGAGCCCTCGCCCGTGGGCGCGCCGCCGGTGTGGATCTGGATCTCGACCGCGTGGGCCGCCGTGCCGAACGCGACGGCGGCGACCGCGGCGAGCGCCGTCCTCAGCGTGTGTCTCATCTGGTCTCTCCCGTCTGGCCGCCGAAGCCGCGCACCGTCCCGGCGCGCCGCGGCGGCACCAGGGCTTGTAGCACGCCGGCCCGCCGCCTCCCATGGGCCGCGTCGCCGGCCGGCCGCGCAGCCCGGCCGAGAACGTCGCGCCCGCCGTTCCCGAGGGCGCGTGCCGCCCGGACGGGCGGTCCTCAGCGGCGGCGGCCGCCGAAGCCGCCGCTGCGGTGGCCGGGGGCGCGCGGGGCGGAGGCGCGGGCCGGCGGGCGGGCGGACTGGCGCGTCGCCATGCGGCGCTGGTTGCCGACCGCGCGGGTCCGCGCGTCCCGCTGGAGGTGGGCCGGTGCTTGCGAAGGGCGCGCGGCGGCCGGACGCTGGGCCGCCGCGGGCCGCTCCGCCGGTCTCGCCGACGGCCGCTCCGCCGGGGCTGAGGCCGGCCGGTCCGCGAGCCTCGCCGCGCCGTCCCGTGGGCCGGCGCCCGCGCCCCGGCGCTCGGCGAGGGCGCCACCGGCCGCGCCCGCAGCGCCCGCCGTCGCGAGGTCGGAGAGCCGGCCCTCCTGCCGCAGGTTGCCGACCGCCTGGCCCACGCCCGTCTCGCCCAGCCGCGCGCGGGCCTCGGGCGTCAGCGCCCCGACGCCGTCGCCCGGCCGCAGGAGGTCGCCCTCGGCGGGCCGCGACACGTCGTGCCAGCCGCCGTCGAAGCGCTGCCAGCCATCGCCGGTGTTGCGGTACACGTTGCCGTCCCGCCCGGCGTAGACGTTGCCCCGCCGGCCCTCGCGCACGAAACCGCCCGTGCCCGCGGACGTGCGCCAGCGCACCGCACCGCCCCCCGCGGCGTTCTCCCGGCCGGTCACCCGCGCCCACTGCGAGCCGCGGGTGACGCCCGCCGTCCCCCACGCCCCGTAGACGTTGCGCCCGCCCGCGGCGAAGGCGCCCGTGTCGGTCCGCGGGTTGGTGGCGGCGACGAAGCCGGCCTCCCCCCTCGGGCCCCAGGCCGCCCCGGCGCGGGCGTAGGTCCCCGTCGCCGGGTTCCAGGCGCGCGCCCCCGCGATCCCCCGGTAGGGCCCGTAGGCGTAACCGTAGCGCCCGAAGGTGCCCCGGACCGGATTGTAGTAGGCCCCGATGCCGTAGGTGACCGGCCGCGGGTAGTAGACCGGCGGAAGCCCCGGCCGGGCGTACCAGTAGGGCGGGTAGCGCCAGCCCGTGCCGTAGACGTAGGTGCCCCAGGCGAGGAATCCGTAAAGGTAGCCCATGGTGTAGCCGTACCAGACCGCGTCGGGCTCGGTCTCGTACACCCGGACGTAGGTGACGTTGTAGACCGGCGAGGACGGCGGGATCCCGTAGATCTCCTCCGGAACCGCGCGGGCGAGCGTCCATGGCCCGTCCGGAGCGTCGGAGACGAACCACACCCCGTTCTGGAGGAGGTAGTAGCGGCCGGAAACGAGAATCACCGGGTCGCCGGAGTTGGTGGCGTAGGACAGCGCCGTCCCCTCGACGGGCGCGAAGGCCGGCTCGCCCGCGTAGGCGAGGGTGGGGGTGAGGGTGCCCTCCTCCACCCGGGCGGTGGAGGGGATCGAGGCCTCGAGGCGCGCCTCCGCGCTCTCCGACGTGCCGGGGACGGAGGCGCGGGCGGCGGCGTAGGGCGCGTCCTCCGGCAGGTTGCGGAAGTCGTCCGGAAGGTCGGGCGTGGCGAAGGTCCACGGCCCGTCGAGGGAGGCGGCGCGGAACCAGCGGCCCGACAGGAGGACGTACCAGTCCCCCGCCTCCCCGAGGCGGAAGACGTCCTTCTCCGTGTTGGAGGCCCACAGGAGCGCCATGCCCGGCACCGGCTCCACGGCGGGCTCCCCGTCGAACAGGATGAGCTCGGACGGCGCGTCGACCGCGATCACCTTCGGCGGCGCCCCCTCCCACGGCACGGGCGGGACGGCGGCGCGGGCGTCGTCCCAGCTGCCGTCGTCGGGGAGGGCGGCCAGCAGCGCCGGAAGGTCCGTGGTGCCCGACCAGTCCCCGTCGATCGCGGAGGCGGTGAGCCAGCGGACGTCGTCGCGCAGGTAGAGCGCCCCGCCGTCGTCGACGCGCAAGAGGTCCCAGTTGGTGTTGACGACGAAGGACAGGCCCGCGGCGCCCTTCACCGGTGCGAAGGCCGGCTCGCCGTCCGTCTGGACGAGGATCGCGGGGGTCGTCGACCAGTGGATCGGCGGCGGATCGGTGCCGAGGCCCGCGACATCCACCATCCGCTCGGCCTCCGCGAGGCTCGCCGCCACCCGCTCCCGGGAGACGGTCACGGGGCCCGTCGGCAGGAGCTTGCCGGTCTCCACGGCGAGCGCGGCGAGGGCGTCCCGGTCGAGGGTGGAGAAGTCGAGGGAGGTGACGGAGAGGTCGGTGAGGACCACCTCGCCCGTCTCTTCGTCGAGGGCGCTGTCGGCCTCGACGGCGATCACGCCGAAGGCCGTGTCCGCGCCCGCGCTCGCCTGGTACTCGGCGGCGACGAGGGCCTTCAGGGTGCGGAACTCGTCCCACGCGGTGAACTGGGGCTGGTAGAGGACCATGCGCCCGTCCGCGCCCACGTCGAAGGCGCGGGGCCAGCCGTCCGGGTCCGCGCTCTCCTGCAGGTAGCGGCCGCTGACGAAGCCCTGCTCGCCGCCGACCGTGACGGCGCACCAGGCGGCACCCGCGTCGCACGCCCCGACGTCCACCGCGGTGCCGGCGGGCAGGACGCGGATCGACGGGTGGTCCGTCCCCGGCCCGGCGCGGAAGTTGACGTTCGCGGTCGTGACGCCGGGCGCGGCCATGGCGGGCGTCGTGGCGATGGCCAGGGCGAGGGCGAGGGCGATGGGCTTGCGCATGGTGTCTCCCCTGGACGGGCCGGCGCGCGCGGCCCCCGCCCGCTGCGGCGCGGCGGGCACGGGCGCCGTTATACGCCGGGCGGCGGGCGAATCGAAGGGAGCCGACCCGGCGATGGTCGGCGCCGGCTTCCGGCGGGCGGCCCGCCCTCCGTCCGGCGCGGTTGCGGACGGGTGTGCCGGACGCCGGCGGCGCGCGGTCCGCCGCCGCGTCGTTCGAAGGGACGCGGACCGGCGGGCGGGTCATGCTTGCGGCCCGGCGATCGGCGATCGGCCGCGGCGGACGTGCCTTGATCCCGGGCGGGGCGGGGCGTAGTTGTCGCGGTCCGCCCGCGCCACGCGAGAGGGAAGGCATGACGACGCCCTTCGACGACTTCCGGCAGCTCGCCGCCACCGCCCCGCCGGCCGACGCGGCGGCCGTCGAGGCGGTCCGGGCGCGCGACCGGCAGCTCACCAAGCCGCCCGGCTCCCTCGGCCGCCTCGAGGCGCTCGTGGAGTGGCTCGCCGCCTGGCAGGGGCAGGCCCCGCCCCGCGCCGACCGGATGATGGTGGCCCTGTTCGCCACCAGCCACGGCGTCACCGAGGAGGGCGTGTCCGCCTATCCGGCGGAGGTGAGCGCCCAGATGCTGGCCAACTTCGAGGCCGGGGGTGCGGCGATCAACCGGATCTGCGAGGCTGCAGGCCTCGGCCTTCGCATCTTCGACCTCGCCGTCGCGATCCCCTCCGGCAACATCGCCCGCGAGGACGCCTTCGCGGACGAGAAGGCGTGCGCGGCCACCATGGCCTTCGGCCTCGAGGCGATCGCGGGCGGCATCGACGTCCTGTGCCTCGGCGAGATGGGGATCGGCAACACCACCGTCGCCGCCGCCGTCCTCCACGCCCTCTTCGGCGGGGAGGCGGCCGACTGGGCGGGCGCGGGCACCGGGCTCGACGCCGCCGGCGTCGCCCGGAAGGCGGACGTCCTCGCCCGCGCCGTCGCCCGCCTCGAGGGGGAGGGCGACCCGCTCCAGATCCTGCGCCGCGTCGGCGGGCGGGAGATCGCGGCGATGGCGGGGGCGATCCTCGCCGCGCGGCACCAGAAGGTGCCCGTCCTCGTGGACGGCTTCGTGGCGACGGCCGCCGCGGCCGTGGTCGCACGGATGGCGGACGGGGCGATCGACCACTGCCGCTTCGGCCACCTGTCTGCGGAAAGGGCCCACGGGCGGGCGCTCGCCGCCCTCGGCGCGCGGCCGATCCTCGACCTCGACATGCGCCTCGGGGAGGGGACGGGGGCCGCGCTCGCCGCCAACCTCGCCCGCATCGCCGTCGCCACGCACACCGGCATGGCGACCTTCGCCGACGCCGGCGTCAGCGACCGGGACGGGGCGGGCGATGGCGCGTGAGGCCCTCGCCGCCCGCCCGCGCCGCGGGAGCGGGGCGGAGGAGGCGGCCGCGGCGCTGGCGGCGCTGCTCGATGGGATGCGCGCCTGCCGCATCTGCCGGGACGCGCCGGACGGCGAGCGCCTCCCCCACGAGCCGGTCCCCGTCTTCCAGGTGAGCCGGACGGCACGGGTCGCCATCTGCAGCCAGGCCCCGGGGATGCGCGCCCACCTCGCCGGCAAGCCCTTTTACGATCCCTCCGGCGTGCGCCTCAGGCGCTGGCTCGCCCTCGACGAGGCCACCTTCTACGACGCGGCGCGGGTCGCCATCGTCCCCATGGGGTGCTGCTTTCCGGGCTACGACGCCAAGGGCGGCGACAAGCCGCCGCGGCGGGAGTGCCGCGCCGCCTGGCACGACCGGCTGTTCCCGGAGCTGCCGCGGCTCGACCTCGTCCTGTCCATCGGCATCCACTCCATGCGCTACCACGTGCCGGGGCGGTCGCGGCTGCCGCTGACGCGCATCGTCGCCGACTTTCGGGCGGTGATGGCCGAGACCGCCGCGGGGCCGGGCCCCCTCGTCATCCCGCTGCCCCACCCGTCCTGGCGCAACAACGCCTGGCTGAAGCGCCACCCGTGGTTCGAGACGGACCTCCTGCCGGTCCTGCGGCGGGAGGTCGCCGCGCGGCTGTGAGGGAACCGCCGGCCCCTTCGCGCGTCCCGTCCGGGACACGAGCGAAGGAGCGAGAGATGTTCGAGACGCCCACCATCGCCCAGATCCCCACCGACCGGCCGTCGGTGTTCGCCTTCCGCATCCGCGGCAAGGTCACCCATGAGGATTTCTCGGCGATGGCCGAGTACATGAACCGCGCCTTCGACGCCTTCGACAAGGTGACGATGCTCCTCGTCTTCGACGGCTTCGAGGGACGCGAGACCGGCGCGGGCTGGGACGCGGAGACCATGAAGGCCCAGTTCCGCTCCGTCGGCAAGGTGGACAAGTACATCGTGGTCGGCGCGCCGGAGAGCGCGGGGGCGATGGTGGAAGGCTTCGGCAAGGTGCTGCCGGTCAAGGCGGAGGCATTCCCGGAAGCGGAGGCGCCGAAGGCCTGGGCCGAGGCGGGCGCCCGGCCGGTCGCCGCCTGAGCCGTCAGTCGAGGTGGAGGCGGCCGTCGTCCGTCGCCCAGGTGACGTAGGCCGTCTCCCCCGGCGCGAAGGCGTGGGGCGCCTGTCGGTCCGACAGGCTGCGCACGTTGATCTCCCGCCCGTCGGGAAGGCGCAGCTGGTGGCGCGTCACGAGGCCGAGGTAGAACTCCTCCACGTAGGAGACCGGCAGGGATGGCGCGCCGTCCGCTGGCTCGCGCGCAAGGCGCATGCGCTCGGACCGCACAGAGACGGCGGCCGCCGCGCCCGGCGCGGGCGTCAGCTCCCGGTGCGGCACGGGGATGGTGGCGAAGCCGAGGTCGATGTCGGAGAGGGTGCCGTTCGTCGCCTTCACCGTGCCGTCGAGGATGTTGTTCTCGCCGATGAAGTCGGCGGTGAAGCGGCGGCGCGGGTGCTCGTAGACGTCGCGCACCGTCCCGGCCTCGACGAGCTCGCCGCCCGAGACGATGGCGATGCGGTCCGCGACGCTCATCGCCTCTTCCTGGTTGTGGGTGACGTGGATGAAGGTGATGCCCACCCGCTCCTGCAGCTGCTTCAGCCAGAAGCACATCTCCTTGCGGAGTTTCGCGTCGAGGGCGGCGAGCGGCTCGTCGAGGAGGAGGATGTCGGTCTCGAGCACCAGCGAGCGGGCGAGCTGGACGCGCTGCTGCTGCCCGCCCGAAAGCTCCCACACGCGCCGGTCCTCGTAGCCGGACAGCCCGACGGTCTCCAGCATCGCGGAGACCTTCCGCTCGATGGTCTCCGGCGGGAGCTTCTTCAGCTTCAGCCCGTAGCCGACGTTCTGCGCCACCGTCATGTGCGGGAAGAGGGCGAAGGACTGGAAGACCATCGACGTCGGCCGCTTGTCGGGCGGCAGGTGGGAGACGTCCTTCCCGTCGATCAGCACCTTGCCCCCGGTCGGCTTCAGGAATCCGCCGATGAGGCGCAGCAGCGTCGTCTTGCCGCCGCCCGAGGGGCCAAGGAGCACGAAGTACTCGCCCTTGGCGATGGCGACGTCTACGTTTCTCAGGGCACGCACGCTGCCGTAGCTCTTGGACAGGTCGACGGCCTCGACCGCGATGTTCGTCATCGTTCTCATCCCCGATCGATCGACCCTGGCGCGGCTCAGCCGCCCGCTTCGGCGATCGCCTCCTCGTTGCGGCGGCGGCGCTCGATGCGCTCCTCGCGGACCATGGTGACGACGATCACCGAGCCGATGACGAGGATCGCGATGGACGAGACGATGCCGCCCATGGCGTAGCTCTGCTCGGACATGCCCGTGTTGAGCATCTGCGAGACGAGCACCGTGGTGAAGGTGTCGAAGCCGCCCTTCAGGATCGCCGTGCGCGTGTACTCGTTGAAGGTGAGGATCATCACGAACGCGCAGGAGGCGAACACGCCCGCCCGGATCTGGGGGAACTCCACGTCACGGAACGCCTGCCAGGCGGTGGCGCCGCAGGCGCGGGCCGCCTCGGTCTGCTGCGGGTGGTAGCGGCCGAGCGTGATGAGAATGACGATGAAGATGTAGGGCAGCGAATAGACCACGAGCCCGATCACCGCTGTCGTCACCCCGAGGTCGAACCACTCCTCCATGAAGGCGAGGCCCGTCGCGTCCGCCACACCGCCGAAGAAGTCGTTGAGGGTGCGGAAGAAGACGAGGAGGGCCGAGGCGAAGATGTCGCCCGGGACGAACAGCGGCAGCAGCATCAGCGCGACCAGCCACGCCTGCCGCGGGTCCCGCTTGAACTGCTTGGCGGCGAGGAGCCCGAGCGGCACCGTGATGACGACGTTGATGATCCCGAGGAAGATGGTCCAGCCGAACGCCGTCGTCAGCAGGGAGTCGGAGAAGACGGCGGCGTACCAGCCGAGGGTGAACTCGTAGTCCCGCGCGCCGAAGCCGAGCTCGTTGAACGAGATGTAGTAGTTGTAGAAGGTCGGCAGCATGAGGACGAAGACGGCCGCGAGCAGCCACGTCCACATCAGCCAGTAGGTCCAGGGGCTGGCGTATTCGTCGCGCATGGCTCAGCTCAGCGGTGCGAGGACGCGGCTGAGGTTGAACAGCCGGTGTCCGACGTAGAGGAGCCCCATCAGGGTCAGCACCATGATGGCGCTGATCGCCATCGCGAGCGGAAAGTCGAGGGCGATGATCGCCTGCGTGGCGATGAGGCCCGCGTTCACCGCGCCCGGCCCGCCGAGGATGTTCGGCACGAAGGCGTTGCCGATGCCGTTGACGAAGATGAACACGCTGCCCGCGAAGATGCCGGGCGCGGCGAGCGGCAGGATCACGTCGCGGAAGGTGCGCCAGCGGCCCGCGCCGAGGTCCCTGCAGACCTCGAAGACGTGTTTCGGCACCGCCTCCATGGCGAGGAACCCCGCAAAGATGATGAACGGCATGAAGGACAGGACGTCGCCGATGATGACGGCGAACGGCGAGAACAGGAGCCAGGTGATCGGCTCGTTGATCACCCCGATCTCGAGCAGGAACGAGTTGATGAGCCCGTTCCGGCCGAGGACCGGCCGCAGCATGAACAGGCGGATGACCTCCGAGATCATGAACGGCAGGATGAACAGGAGCACCACCCGGTGCTGCGAGACGACGGGCAGCCGCTTGCGCACGAAGATCGCGATGGGAAAGCCGATCACGAAGCAGATCGCCACCGAGATGGCGGAATGCCAGATCGACATCAGGAAGTTCTCGAAGCGCGCCGACGTGAAGAAGTTGATGTAGGAGAACAGGGTAAACCCCGGCTCCATCCAGAACATCGTGCGCTCGTAAAAACTCCACACCACCGTCAGCAGCGACGGGATAAGGAAGAACACGATCATGAAGGCGGCCGGCAGGTAGAACAGGAGCCGGCCGAGGATGCCCTCGCCGGCCTGGCCGGCGGGGGCTGTTCTGCGGACGGACCGCCGCCGCGCGCCCTCGGGCTCGGCCACGGCCGGTGCGGATGCGCGTGCGGTGTCCGTCGCCATCGCGGGATCCCTCGCCTCGCCTTACGCGGCCTGCACCCGGGCCCACCAGTCCTGGTAGGCGCGGATCTCGGTCGGGAACACGTTCTGCCAGGCGTTGCCGGGAACCTCGTAGCGCTCGCGCTTGCGCTCGAGCCGGCCCAGGATGGTCTCGACCATCTCCGGGGTGAACTCGGGCGCGGACTCGATGTACTCGGCGACGCCCTTCATCTGCGGCTGGTAGCCGAAGGTGGCGAGGGTGCGGGCGCCGAACCACGGCGACATGTAGACGTTCATCAGCTTGTAGAACGCCTCGTCCTGGCCCCGCTCCTGGCCGCCGCGGGTGAGCATCCAGATGTTGTTCCAGGTCTGGTGCCCCTCCTTCATCGTGCCGTAGCGGATGTCCTGGCCGGACCGCTGGGCCGCGAAGATCTGCACCGGCTCCCAGCACGACTGCAGGAGGACCTCGCCGCTGGCGAGAAGGTCGACGCCGTTCTGGAAGCCGTCCCAGAAGGTGCGGAACTGGCCGTCACGCTTCTTTTCGATCAGGAACTCGGCGACGCCCTGCACCTCGTCCGCCGTCATGTTGGAAGGGTCCTTGATGTCGAGCTGGCCCGACTGCTTCAGGTAGATCGCCGTGTTGGTGAATGTGGGTCCGAAGTCGTTCTGCAGGGCCACCCGCCCCTTGAACTCGGGCGAGAAGGCGGCCTCCCAGCTCGTGAGCTCCTCGCCCACCTCGTCGAAGTTGAAGGCGAGGGAATCGGCGTTGGAGATGTAGGGGACGGCGACCAGCGCGTCCTCGTAGCGGATGGTGTTGGCCGCCTCGCCGCCCGGCTTGTAGGTGTCGATGATGTTCTCGAAGTTCGGGATGCGGGCGGGGTCGATCTCCACGATGGCGTCCTGGGAGGCGAGGGCGTCCTCCATGCCGCCGCCGTTGTCGGTGATCGCGTCGTAAAGGTCGTTGCCGTCGCCGACCACGAACTTCTGGATCGCCTGGTCGGCGGTGCCGGACTTGGCGTTGTAGATGATCTCGGTGCCGGCCTGGGCTTCCATGTCGCTCCAGTCCTTGCCGCCCGTGCCGGGTTCCTCGCCTACCTTCGCGACGCCGATGGTCCAGATCCGCAACGGATCGGCCGCGAGCGCCCGCGTCACCGACGCCGGAATCGCGCCCGCGGCCGCCGCCGCCCCGACCGACTGTAGGAGCAGTCGCCGCGTGAACTGAAGCTGGTTCATGGTGTTTTCTCCTGTTCCCCTCCGTCCCGCGCTGCCCGCCCACTGGGCACGGGTGCCTCGGCAGACGGCTTGCACGCGACTGCGGCACCTTATCACCATCGCCGGCGCGAGGTGCCAATCGACGCGGCCGTTTTCTCAGGTATCGCCCGGCGGGATCTTGCCGGGCGCGCTGCAAGCGGGATGCCGGCCGCCCCTCACCCGCCGCCCGTCTCCTCCGGTGCGCGCCCGTAGGCGGAAAGGGCGTGGGCCCGCGTCACCTTCCCGTCGGCGATGTCCCGGGCGATCGCCGCCTCGTCCCGCTCCGCCGGGTCGCCGAGGCCGCCCGCGCCCGCCGACTGGAGGTGGACGAGGGTGCCGCGGGCAAGCGCGACGTAGGGCGTCTTGCTGGGAAGGACCCGCTCGTCGGGCGTGCCGGGGTCGAGGACGAAGCGGGCGGGGGTCCCCGCGTGGCCGCCGAAGAGGCCGGGCGGGGCGGTCACGTCCCGGTCGGTGCAAAGGCAGATCCGCGCCCCGCCCGCCATCACGCGGAAGGCGCGCACGAAGCCGTTGCCGCCGCGGAAGCGGCCCGCCCCGCCCGTGTCGGGCACGATCTCGTAGGCCTCGAACAGGAACGGGTTCTCCATCTCGTCCGCCTCGATGGGGATGTGGCCGGCGTTCCCGGGCCCGTAGCGCATGGCGTCGATCCCGTCGGCGTGGGCCCTGGCGCCCCACGCCCCGGAGGCGAGCTCGATGGACACGAACGAGCCGCCCCCGGGCCGCGGACCCGCCACCACCACCGTCCCCGTGGAGCCGGAGCCCGCGGCCACGGCCTTCTCGCCCACCAGCGGGGCGAGGGCGGCGACGGTCGCGTCCATCACCCGGTAGGAGACCTCGCCGAAGCCGACCATCGAGGCGGGCGGCTCCGCGTCCACCAGCGTGCCCTTCCGCGTGACGACGCGGATCGGGCGGTAGCTGCCCGCGTTCGGCGGGTTCTGAGGGTCCGTCATCGCCTTCACGGCGTACTGGACGGCCGATGCCGTGGCGGAGGCCGAGCAGTTGATGCCGCCCGCCGACTGGGGGTCGCTGCCTGAAAGGTCCACCTCGATGTCGCTGCCCGAGACCGTCACCTTCACGTCCACGAAGCGGGGTTCGGGGGTGAGGCCGTCGCCGTCGAGCCGGTCGCGCACGTGGGAGACGCCGTCGCGGAAGGCGGCGATCCGCGCCCGCGTCATCTCCTCGGCCCGGTCCACGATCGCCGTCATGGCGGTGGCGAGGGTCCCGGCCCCGTAGCGCTCCACGAGGGCGGCGACGCGCCGGGCCGCCATCCCGGTGGAGGCGATCTGGGCGCGCAGGTCCCCGTGGCCGACGCGGCGGTTGCGGATGTTGCCCATCACGAGGTCGACGACGCCCTCCACCGGCTCGCCCCGGGCGTAAAGCTTCACCGGCGGGATCATCAGCCCCTCCTGGTGGATGTCGGAGGAGGCGGGGGAGTAGCTGCCCGGCCCCATGCCGCCGATGTCCGCCCAGTGGCCGCGGTTGCAGGCGAAGGCGACGATCCGCCCGGCGTGGAACAGGGGGCGGGCGACGAGCACGTCCGGCAGGTGGGTGCCGCCGAGGTAGGGGTCGTTGGTGGCGATCACGTCGCCCGGCTCCAGCCGGTCGCGGCCGATGGCGGCGATGGCGCCCTTCAGTTGCACCGGCATGGTGGTGACGTGGACGGGAAAGCCGTTCGGGTCCTGGGCCACGATCTCGCCGTCCCCGTCCATCAGGCAGCAGGACAGGTCGCCCTGCTCCTTCCAGAGCTGGGTGTAGGCGGTCCGCATCGTCATCACCTTCATGTCGCGGGCGATGCCCACGAGCGCGCCGTGGACGACGGCGAGGGTGAAGGGATCGATTTCGGCCGCACTCATGGGAAGACCCGGATCACGAGGTTGCCGGCGGGCTCCACGCGGGCGTGCGCGCCGGGCGGAATGACGGTGGTGGAGGAGGCTTCCGCGAGGAGGGCCGGGCCGTCGACCGCGTCGCCCGGGCGAAGGGCCGCCCGGTCGAGGACGGGAATGTCCGCCGCCTCGCCCGTCTCGGGCAGGAAGACGCGGCGGCGGGCGGCGGCGCGCGCCCCCTCGCCGGAAAGCGGGGGAAGGGGCGGCATCGCGACGTGGCCGGTCGCCTCGAGGCGGGCCGTCACCACCTCCACCGGCTCGCCCGGGACGGCGTAGCCGTAGAGCCGCTCGTGGGCGGCGTGGAACAGGCGCTCCGCCTCGGCGGGGGAGGCGCCCGCGGGAAGGGGGACGGGGATCTCCGTCGACTGGCCCCGGTAGCGCATATCGAGGGCGAAGGCGAGGGTGCGGGCGTCGGCCGCCACGTCCTCGGCGGCAAGGTCCGCATGGGCGGCGGCGGCGAGCGCTTCGGCGGCCGCCGCGATCTCGCCTGCCCCGCAGTCCATGAGCTGCCGCAGGAGGGGGCGGGCGTAGGCGTGGCGCACGTCCGAGCGGGCGATGCCGTGGGCGGAGAAGACGCCCGGGTCGCGGGGGACGACGACCTCGGCCATGCCGAGCTTGCGGGCGACGGCGGCGGCGTGGAGCGGCCCGCCACCCCCGAAGGCGACGAGGGCGAAGTCCCGCGGGTCGAGCCCCCGCTCCACCGTGACGAGGCGGACGGCCTCGGCCATCTGGCTCGCCGCCACGCGGAAGACGCCCGCCGCCGCCGCCTCCGGCGGGAGGCCGAGGGGCTTGGCGACGTTCGCCTCCACCGCCCGCCGCGCGCGTTCCAGATCGAGGGCGACGGTGCCGCCCGCGAAGCCCTCCGGGTCGATGAAGCCGAGGACGAGGTTGACGTCGGTGAGGGTCGCCTCCGTGCCGCCACGGCCGTAGGCGGCCGGGCCCGGGTCCGCGCCCTGGCTCTCCGGCCCCACCTTAACGCGGCCCACCTCGTCCACCTTGACGACCGAGCCGCCGCCAGCGCCGACGGTGTGGATGTCGAGCATCGGCAGCGCTACGGGGAAGAAGTCGATCTCCCGCGCCGTCGTCGTCTCGGCCCGCCCGCCCTTCACGACGCACACGTCGAGGGAGGTGCCGCCGATGTCCATGGTCACGAGGTCGGAAAAGCCGGCCTCGCCGCAGATCCGCGCCGCCCCCACGACGGCGCCCGCGGGCCCCGACAGGAGCGTCTGCGCCGGGTTGCGCAGGACGATCTCGGGCCGCGCCGCGCCCCCGTTGGACTGGAAGACGTAAAGGGGCGCGCAGGTGGCGGCTTCCTCGAGGCGGCGGGTGAGGCCGGTGAGGTAGCGGCGGAGCACCGGCGCCACGTAGGCGGAGAAGACGGCGGTGCTGGTGCGCGGGAACTCGCGGAACTCCGGCATCGCCTCGTGGGAAAGGATGACCTCGACGCCCGGCAGCCGCTCGGCGATGCGCCTCCCCGCGGCGATCTCGTGGGCCGGGTTCAGGAACGAGAACAGGAAGGCGACGGCGACCGCCTCCACCCCGGCGCCCTCGATCACGTCGATCGCCGCCTCGAGACCGGCCGCGTCGAGGGGGACGATCTCCGCGCCCGTCCGGTCGATCCGGCCGGGCACGCCGAGCCGCAGGCGCCGCGGCACGAGGGGCGGCGGGCGCACCGCGTCGATCCGGTAGATGAGCGGGGCGGGGCGGGCGAAGCGGCCGATCTCCAGGATGTCGCGGAAGCCGTGGTTGGTGAGGAGGGCGGTCCTCGCGCCGCGCCGCTCGATGACGGCGTTGGTGGTGATGGTGGTGCCGTGGCTGATGCGCGAGACCGCCTCGGGGGAAAGGCCCGCTTCCTCCACGAGGGCGGCGATGGCGCCCGCCACCGTCTCCGACCGGTCGGCGTGGCGGTTCAGGACCTTCGCCGTCCGCGCCGCGCCCGTCGCCTCGTAGAGGAGGAAGAGGTCGGTGAAGGTACCGCCGACGTCGATGCCGATGCGGGCGGCCATCAGGCGCCTCTCATGCCGAAAGCGCCGCGCGCATCCGGGCGATGCCGGTCGCGATGAGGGCGGCCGGGTCGCGACCGCGCAGGTCCACCGCGAACAGCTCGAGTTCGAGCGCCGCGTCCGAGACGGCCGCGATCGCCCGCATCGGCGCGAGGCCGTCCACGTTCCCCTCGCCCGGCACTTCCCGGCGCAGGCGCCCGTCTATCTCGGTGACGTCGCACACCTGGACGACGAGGATGTCCGCCGCCTCCGCCGCGTCCGCAGGCACGAGGTCCGTGTCCCACCAGGAGTGATGGACGTCGAGGATGAGGCCGGTGGCGGAGAGCGGTGCGGCCATCGCCCGGGCGTCGGCGATGGTGTTGACGCAGCCCTTGGCGCGGATCTCCGCCGGGTGGATGGGCTCGAGGCCGAGGCGGATGCCGGCCGCCTTCGCCTCCCCGTCGAGGGCGGCGAGGCCGTCCGCGACCCGCGCCCGGGCGGTGGCGAGGTCGTCCCCCGCCGGCGCGATCCCGCCGGCGATGAGGCACACGGCCTGCGCGCCGAGCTCGGCCGCCGCGGCGATGGTGCGCCGCGAGGTGGCGTCGATCTCCGCCCGCCGCGCCGGGTCCGCGTCGGTGAAGTAGCCGACGCTGTTGACGGCGGGGACCGTGAGGCCCCGCGCCTCGACCTCCCGGCGGATCTCCGCCACCGGCATCTCGCCGAGCGCGGCGACGGTGAGGCTGACGGCATCCGCCCCGGCGGCGACGGCCGCGTCGAGGAAGGCGGTGAGGCCGCCCGCGCCCTCGGGCCAGATGTAGTGGTTGACGGTGATCGGCCCGGCCATCGCGCGTTCCTGCCTCAGCCCTCGTCGTGGATGAGCCGCATGACGATGCGGAAGTCGTCGGCAAGGTAGGTGTTGGTCCCGATGCACACGGGCTTGCCACCCTTGCCGAGGTAGCTGCGCTTCACTTTCAGGCCGATGGCGTTCTTCTTCGCCGAGAGCTTGCGGGCGATGGCCGGGTCGAGCCGCACCGAGGCGATCTCCTGGCCGATCTCGGCGACCTTCTCACCGAAACGCCGCTCGATGAGGCCGTAGAGTGGCCCGTCGAGGCCGGCGATCTCCTCGCGGACCGTGGCGTAGCGCTCGGGCACGAAGGTCTCGTTCCAGGCGACGGGAATCGGGATCGATTCGTCGATGGGCACGCGAAAGCAGCGGATCCTGAGGAACCGCTCGCCCGCCGCCGCCCCGAGCTCGTCGGCGAGGGCGCGGTCGACCGTCACCGTCTCGGTCTCCACGTCCACGAGGTGGGTGAAGTAGCCGTGCTGCTCCACGTCGTCGAAGGTGTTGATGGACAGGCTGTAGCGCCGGTTCTGCTGGGCGCTCTTGATGCGCGTCCCGTGGCCCTGCTTGCGCACGATCATCCCGAGGGACTGGACGTGGCGAACCGCCTCGCGGACGGTGTGGCGGCTGACGCCGTACATGCGCACGAGTTCCGATTCGGGCGGCAACAGGCTGCCGACGGGGTAGCGGCCCGAGGCGATCTCCTCGATCAGGCGGTCGGCGACCTGACGGTAGAGCGGCTGGTTCATCTCCTCTCCGGTGCTGCCTCTCCTCGCGGAAAGCCGCACCCGCTCGTGGGCGGGCCGGCGCGGGGCCGGACGCCCCCACGCCAGCGTTGTAGCCGCGACGGCCGCGACCGTCACGCCGCGTCCCCCGCTGCGGCGAGACGACGGCGGAAGTTTTCCTTCCAGCCGCCGACGGCGACGATCGCCCGGAGCTCCGCCTCGAGCGGGGCGTACCGGCGCTCGGTCCCGCGGGTGAGGTTGCGCAAGAGGCCGGTCTCGAAGTTCACCTCGAGGTCGTCGCCCGGCTCGCACTCGCCCGTCACCCCCGCCGCGTCCGCGAGGAAGGGAAGGCCCGCGTTGATGGCGTTGCGGAAGGAGCCGCGCGGGATCGATTCGGCGACGAGGCCGAGCCCGTTGCCGCGGATGCCGAGGAAGCCCTGGATGTGGGGGTTGCCCTGGCCGAAGCGCCGGCCCGCGACGATGATGTCGCCCGGGCTGCAGCGCTCGGGAAAGCCGGGGTCGATCTCCTCGAACAGGTGATCCTTCAGGACCTCGGGGTCCATCTCGCGGGCGAGGGCGAAGCGCAGGGGCATGATGTCCCCGTCGATGCCGAGGTTGTCGCCCACCTTCCAGCAGCGGCCGCGGTAGACCCACTCCATCTCACGCCTCCCCGGAAAGGACGCTGCGCGGGTCGACGATCCGGCCCGCCACCGCCGAGGCCGCCACCGTCATCGGGCTCGCGAGAAAGATCTCCGCCCCCCGCGCGCCGAGGCGGCCGTAGTCGTTGCGGGTGCCGGTGTTGATGGAGGTCTCCCCGTCGGCGGTGGCGCCGATCCGCCCGCCCGCGCACGGCCCGCAGCCCGCCTGGGTCAGGGTGGCGCCCGCCGTCAGGAACACGTAGTGCTCGATGATGCTCTCGGGGCTGAGGCCTTCTTCGTCGCGCAGCCGGCACAGCTCCTTCACCAGGTTTCCGACGGTGAAGTAGGTGGGGTTGCACTGCCCGCGGTTGCCGAACTCCTTCCCGACGCGGAGCGACTT
>CAZJNX010000007.1:0-45629 GCA_964547415.1 uncultured Hyphomicrobiales bacterium | reverse complement strand
CGGCGACGACGCCGTCCTCAAAGCCGTGCCGGTGCCTTCTTCAACAGCCTGTTAAGCCTCCCGCGGACCGCCGCTTGGTGGCGCGGCCGGCGCGGTCTATCGGTCGAGGTGCCATGCACCGACCGATTCGCATCATCGGCATCGACCCGGGCCTGCGCCGCACCGGGTGGGGCGCCATCCTGTGCGAGGGGAGCCGCCAGCGCTTCCTCGCAGCCGGTACCGTCGTGCCGGACGCGGACGCCCCGCTCGCCGAGCGCCTCCTCGCGCTCCACCGCGGGCTGTCGGCGGTGATCGCCGACCTCGCGCCGGACGAGGCGGCGGTGGAGGCGACCTTCGTGAACAAGGACGCGGGCGCGACGCTGAAGCTCGGCCAGGCCCGCGGCATCGCCATGGTGGTGCCGGCGGCGGCGGGGCTCCTCGTCGCCGAGTACGCGCCCAACCTCGTGAAGAAGACCGTGACCGGGACCGGCCACGGCGACAAGGCGCAGGTGCGCATGATGGTGGCGACCCTCCTTCCCCGCGCCGAGATCCCCGGCGAGGACGCGGCCGACGCCCTCGCCATCGCCCTCACCCACGCCGCCCACCGCCGCGCCGTGGCGCGCGTGCCCGCCCGGGTCCCGGCGTGATCGGGCGCCTCAAGGGCACCGTCGACGAGATCGCGGAGGACCACCTCGTCCTCGACGTTTCCGGCGTCGGCTACGAGGTCTTCTGCCCGCCGCGGGTGCTCGCGGCCCTCCCGCCCGTCGGCGAGACGGCGAGCCTCACCATCGAGACCGTGGTGCGGGAGGACATGATCCGCCTCTACGGCTTCCTGTCGGCGGCCGAGCGGGACTGGTTCCGCCTCCTCCAGTCCGTGCAGGGGGTGGGGGCGCGCCTTGCCGTCGCCGCCCTCGGCGTCTTTCCGGCGGACGAGCTCGCCCGCGCCGTCGCCGACCGGGACGCGAAGGCCATCACCCGCGTGCCGGGCATCGGCAAGCGCGTCGCCGATCGCATCGTCGCCGAGCTCTCCGACAAGGTGGCCCGCCTTCCCGTCGCCGCCGCCCCGGCGGGCGGCGCCGTGCCCGCCGCGGCGAGCCCGGAGGACCAGGCGCTCGCCGACGCGGTGTCCGCCCTCGTCAACCTCGGCTACGATGGCGGGGCGGCGCGCGCCGCGGTCCTGACGGTGCGCGAGGAGCGGCCCGAGGCCGGGCTCGCCACCGCGACCCTGATCCGCGAGAGCCTGAAGGTGCTCGGCCGATGACCGCCCCCGGACGCAACCCCTTGACGCTCCCCGAGGCGGACGAGAGCGACCTCGACGCCCCGCTGCGCCCGGAGCGCCTCGCCGACTTCACCGGCCAGAAGGCGGCGCGGGAGAACCTGGAAGTGTTCGTGAAGGCGGCCCGTGCCCGGGGCGAGGCGCTCGACCACGTCCTCCTCGTGGGCCCGCCCGGCCTCGGCAAGACGACGCTCGCGGGCATCGTCGCCCGGGAGCTGGGCGTCAACTTCCGCGCCACCTCCGGCCCCGTCATCGCCAAGGCCGGCGACCTCGCGGCGCTTCTCACCAACCTCGAGGAGCGGGACGTCCTGTTCATCGACGAGATCCACCGCCTGTCGCCCCAGGTGGAGGAGATCCTCTACCCGGCGATGGAGGATTTTCAGCTCGACCTCATCATCGGCGAGGGGCCGGCCGCCCGCTCCGTCCGCATCGACCTCGCCCGCTTCACGCTGGTCGCCGCCACCACCCGCCTCGGCCTCCTGACGACCCCGCTGCGCGACCGGTTCGGCATCCCCGTCCGCCTCCAGTTCTACACGGTGGAGGAGCTCACCGGCATCGTCGCCCGCAACGCCCGCCTGATGGACCTCGCCATCGCCCCCGACGGCGCGCGGGAGATCGCGAAGCGGGCCCGCGGCACGCCGCGGATCGCGGGCCGCCTCCTGCGCCGCGTGCGCGACTTCGCGGTGGTGGACGAGGTGGAGGAGGTGACGGCCGCCGTCGCGGACGCGGCGCTCCTGCGCCTCGACGTGGACCGGGCGGGCCTCGACGCCCTCGACCGGCGCTACCTCACCATCATCGCCGAGCACTTCGGCGGCGGCCCGGTGGGGATCGACACCATCTCGGCCGCCCTATCGGAGCCGCGGGACGCCATCGAGGACATCGTGGAGCCCTACCTCATCCAGGAGGGCCTCGTTCAGCGCACCCCCCGCGGGCGCCTCCTGACGGCCGCCGCCTTCCGCCACCTCGGCCTCGCGCCCCCGCCCCGCGAAACCCTCCCCGGGCAGGACGAGCTCGATCTTTGACGGTCCTCGGCGGCCAGCGCCGGCGGCTCGAGCGGCGGCGCCGCCGTCTTGCCGGGCCGAACGACCTTCATCATGCGTCGCCACTGTGGTACGCTTTATACGCCGGGCGTTGGAGAACGCACGTCGTTCGCCTCGGATCCTGCCGCGGATCCGCTTCCCTGCGCGGCTCATCTTTCCCTCGACGTCCGCCCGGCGTTGAAAATCCAGACCAGAAGGAAACACCCATGAACAGGCTTCTCAAGGCGACGGCCGCCTTCGCCCTCCTCGGTGCGTTCGCCCAGGCCCCGGCCCTCGCCCAGAACGACGAGGGGATGGAGGCGATCGACGAGGGCGTGTCCGAAGAGGGCGGCGACGCCATGGACGCGCACATGGACCGCGACGAGGGCGCGCACGCGGAAGGCGCCGCCGCCGCCAGCGACGCCGCCCACGGCGAAGGGCGCGACGCGGGCATGGAGGAGATGGCGGAGGAGCTGCGCGAGGAAGGCGGCGACGCCAAGGACTGACGGTCCCGGCCCCGTCCCGGGGCGTCGCCGGAGGCCGAGGCCGCCCGGCGGCGCCTCACCCGCGGGGCGGGCGCGTCAGGGGCGCGGTTCCGGCCGCGGCGGCGTGTACTCTTCCTCCCAGACCTCGATGTCGCGGAACTCGAGCTGGTCGGTGGCGTCGAGCCGCGGCGGAGACGCGCGGAAGCGCTCGCCGCGGTCGAGGTCGAGGTGCCAGCCGTACAGCGGGAACGGCACGGGCCCGATCACCGAGCGCAGCCGCCCGTCCCACGGGCGCGGCCCCTCGACCTGCCCGCCCGCGCGCACGACGAGGTAGGTGCCCGGGCGCGTGAGGCCCGAGCAGCGGCCGTTGACGCACACGTCCGCCGCCCCTTCCGTCAGGATGACGATCACGAGCCCCTCGAAGACGAACACGTCCACGATGGTGCCGCGCACGCCGATGGTCGCCACCGGCGTCTCGATCTCGTAGGCCGCCGGGCGTGACGAGCCCGACACGAAGCGCAGCGCCCCGCGTGCCGCCCGCACGGAGAAGGTGCTCGCCCGCCCGCCCGGGTCGTAGACGAACCGGTCGAGGACGACGGCGGAGGAGGGGCCGATCGACAGGGTCGTCTCGTCCCGGAACAGGAGCTGGGAGTTGCTGCGCTCGCCCGTCTCGACCGTCTCGTCGGCGAAGACGCCTTCCCCGACCGACAGGTCGCGAACGCTCCCGCCGATGTTGCCGGTCACCTGACGCACGACGGAGGCGGCGACGCCGATGCGCTCCTGGGCCGCCACGGGCAGCGCCTGCCCCGCCACCCCGAGGAGCCCCCCCGCGAGCGCGACCGTGGCCGCAGCGCCCCGCAAGCCGCCGGCACACGCGCCGGATCGCCGTTCTCGCCGCCAGATCATGGCCGCTCTCCCGCACGTCAGACCTGTCGCGTGATACCGGACGGCGGCGCCGGGCGGCAAGCATCCGCCAGGTCGCTCCCGTCCGCCGTCGTCGGACGTGGGAAATCGGCCACAGGGCACGGTTTTGTTGCCACGTCCCCGCCGCGGCCGGATGCCATCCGACGCCCGGTCGGATAGGGTGCGCGCGGTTCGAACGGCGGCGGGCGCTGGGCCCGCGGGGCATCGGGTTGGCACGATGGCATGGAAGGCGGGGGCGCGCGGGGCGGTGTGCGGCGCGACAAGGCGAGGGGCGGTCCTTTCGCTCGCGGCGTGCCTCCTCGCCGCCGCCGGGCCGGATGCGCGGGCCGCCGACGCCCCGGCGCCGCGGGACGGGGTGTTCTTCCCCGCCGTCTACGCCGACCCGTCGGACATCGCCGCCAACATCGCCTACGCCGAGGCCGCCGAGGCACGGGGCGAGTGGCACAAGGCCCTCACCGCCTACGAGCGCATCCTCCTCATCGACCCGGGCAACGCCGCCGCGCGCGAAGGCCTCGCCCGCGTTCGCTTCCAGCTCGCGCCCGACTTCACGACCTTCCGCCTCACGGTCGGCGGCGGGTACGAATCGAACCCGCTCCAGCGGCCCGACAGCCAGCCCACCCCGGACAGCGCGCTCGCCCTGTTCACCCTGCGCGTCCGGGACGAGCGCCGGATCGGGGCCCTGCGCTGGCGCAGCCACGCCTGGGGCGGGGGCGAGCTTTTTCCCGACGCGAACGAGGTGAACCAGCTGTTCGTGGGCGGCGACGTGGGCCCCCTCGTGCCCGTGACCTCCACCATCACCATGCGCCCCTCCGTCACCGGCAGCTACCGCTCCCTCGACGGGGTCACCCTGTTCGGCGAGATCGGCGGCGCGCTCGAGGCGGAGGGCTACCTCGACGGCGCGCTCCAGGCCGCCCGCCTCAAGGTCGTCTGGCGCGACTACGGGAGCCGCTGGGTCTCCGACGGCGGGGTCGTGGTGGACCTCGATGCCCGGCTCGCCCGCTCCGGCGTGTTCTCCTCGCAGGACGCGGTCTTCTTCCGCCCGGCGCTGCGCTACAGCGGCGTCGACAACCAGTCGGCCCTGTTCATCCCGGCCGACTTCGCCCCGGGCCGCTACTTCGAGATCGGCGCGAACCTCGCCTACGCCTACGCCTTCACCCCCTGGCTGTCGGCGACGGCCGACTTCGGCGTCTACCAGCGCTGGTTCGAGGACCCGGTCGTGGTCGGCGGGGAGGACCGGGAGGACACCTACCTCTCCCCGGGCCTCGCGGTCACCGTGTCGGACGTCCTGTCGGAGGCGGTGGACGTGACCCTCGGCTACCGCTTCGAGCACAACGCCTCCAACTACGCCGTCCGCGAGTTCGACAACCACCGCATCACGGCACGCCTCGGCGTCGATTTCTGACGCTCCCGAGGGTCGCCCGTTCGTGCTAACCCTCGCGCCGGCGGGCGCCGGGCGCACGCCGATCGGCGAGGACCCCTGATGCTGCAGCGCACGCGGCCACCCGGACCGCCCGCGGACGGCGGGGCCAAGGCCCGCGCCAGAGGGCGCGCGCGGCGCCTCGTCCGTCGCGCCATCGCGGCGCTGCCGCTTCTCCTCATCACCTTCTCGCTCGTGACGGCGGGCCTTGCCCTGCGCGCCGCGGACCCGTCGGCGCTGAGGCAGGTGCGCAACCTCGTCTTCGACGAGTACCAGCGGCTCGACCCGCGCCCGTTCGATCCGACCCTGCCCGTGCGCGTCCTCGCCATCGACGAGGAGAGCCTCGACCGGATCGGCCAGTGGCCCTGGTCCCGCCGCACCATCGCCGACATCGTGGACCGGCTCACGGAGATGGGCGCGGCCGCCGTCGCCGTCGACTTCGTGATGGCCGAGGCCGACCGCACCTCGCCGGAGGAGATCGCCCGCCTCCTGCCCCCGGGGCCCGCGCGGGACGCGCTCCTCGACAGCCTCGCTGCGACCCCGCGCAACGACTTCGTGCTCGCCGAGGCCCTCGCCCGCTCCCCGTCCGTCCTCGGCACCGTCCTCCACGACGAGGAGGCGGACGGCGGCGACGCGGCGGCGGCCTTCGCCCAGCCGAAGGCGGGGTTCGCCTTCGCGGGCGACGATCCGCGCTGGTTCCTGCCGCGCTTTTCCTCGGTGACGGCGCCCCTGCCCGTCCTCACAGAGGCGGCGGCCGGCCTCGGCTCCATGAACTGGATCCCGGACCGGGACCAGGTGGTGCGCGCCGTCCCGCTCCTGTTCCAGCTCGACGACGGCACCATCGTGCCGAGCCTCGCCGCCGAGGCGCTCCGGGTGGCGCAAGGGGCGAGCACCTACGTCATCCGTGCCTCCAACGCTTCGGGCGAGACCGCCTTCGGTGCCAGGAGCGGGGTCAACGCGGTGCGGATCGGCGCCTTCGAGGTGGCGACCAACCCGTTCGGCGCCGTGCGCCTCCACTTCACCGGGACCGAACCGCGGCGGAAGATCCCCGCCTGGTGGGTGACGGAGGGGCTCGCCGACCCGCAGGAGATCGCCGGCCGCATCGTCCTCGTCGGCGCCACCGCCCCGGGCCTCCTCGACCTGCGCTCCACCCCCGTGGACGTGGCGATCCCGGGGGTGGAGATCCACGCCCAGCTCATCGAGCACATCCTGACGGAGGCCGACCTCGTGCGGCCCGACTGGGCGCCGGGCCTCGAGATGGTGACGTTCGCGGGGCTCGCGGTGCTGTTCGCCCTCGCGGCGGCGCGGCTGTCGCCGATCCGGGGGATCGTGCTCGGCGTCCTCGCCCTGTCGGCGATCGTCGCGGGCAGCTTCGCCCTCTTCGTGCGGGAGGGGCTCCTCCTCGACCCGTCCTTCCCGGTGATCGCGAGCACGGTGGTGCTCCTCGCCACCACGGGCTGGACCGCGATCCGCGAGGAGGCGGCGCGCCGCTCCGTCCGTCGCGCCTTCAGCCGCTACGTGGCGCCCGAGCTGGTGGAGCGGCTCGCCCGCGACCCGGACCGGCTGGCCCTCGGGGGCGAACTGAAGCCCATGACGATCCTGTTCACCGACATGCGCGGCTTCACGACGATCTCGGAGGGCATGGACGCCGTCACCCTGACGGGCTTCATGAACGCCTTCCTGACGCCGCTGACGGACACGATCCTCGCCCACCGCGGCACCATCGACAAGTACATGGGCGACGCCATCATGGCGTTCTGGAACGCGCCGCTCGACGACCCGGAGCACGCGGCGAACGCCTGCGCGGCGGCCCTTGCGATGCTCGACGCGCTCGCCGCCTTCAACCGGGAGAACGCGGGGCGCTACCCCGCCGTCTCCATCGGCATCGGGATCAACACGGGACCGTGCTGCGTCGGCAACCTCGGCTCGCTGCGCCGCTTCGACTACTCGGTGATCGGGGACGACGTGAACGTCGCCTCCCGCCTCGAGGGCCAGACGAAGGGCTACGGCGTGTCGGTGATCGCCGGCCCCGAGACGGCCGAGGCGGCGGCGGGGGCGGGCTACCGCTTCGTCCCGATCGATCTCGTCCGCGTGAAGGGCAAGACGTCGGCCCTTCCGATCTTCGCCCTCGTCGGCGGGCCGGCCCATCCGCCCGAGGCGGCGCTCGAGGCGCTGATCCCGGAGGTGGAGGGCCTCGTCGCCGCCTTCCGCGCGGGCGACGCCGACGGGACGGCCCGCGCCCTTGCCGCCCTCGAGGCCGCGGCCCACCCGTCCCTCGCCGGGCTCGTCCGCCTCTACCGGGAGCGGCTCGATTCGCTCCCGGACGGCGTCTTTCCGCCGGGCTGGGACGGCTCGGTGACGCTCACCAGCAAGTGAGCCGACCGCCCGTCGCGGGGCCGCTCGCTCAATCCGTCCGGCGCGCGGCGGCGCACGCGGCCGCCGCCTCGGGGCCGGCCGGCCCGTTCCGGCGGAAAGGGCGCGATCGGCTCCCCGACCGCGCCTTACGCGGCCTCGGCGGCCCGCACCCCGGGCAGCTGCGCCAGGCACTCGTCCACCGACAGGACGTCCGCGAACTTGGCGTCGATGTCGTAGAGGTTCCAGGCGACGGCGCCCGGCACGCGGTCGCCGATGCACTCGCGCACCGCGATGGTCCGGAAGCCGTCGGCGAGACCGTCGCAGATGGTGGTGCGCACGCACGCCGTCGCCGTCACGCCGGTGACGAGGATGGTGTCGACGCCCGCCGCCCTGAGGAGCCCCGCGAGGTGGGTGCCGTGGAAGGCCGACGCGCGCTTCTTGAGGAGGAGGTGCTCGCCTTCCACCGGCGCGATCCGCGAATCGATCGCCCAGAGGGAGGGATCCTCGAGGCAGACGGCCTCCACCGGGATCTTGCAGTGCCACAGCCCCATGTCGGTGAAGGCCGCGTTGCGGTCGGTGATCTCGTAGGCCGTCGTCACGTGGACGACAGGCAGGCCGCGCTCGCGGAAGGCGGCGAGGAGGCGCTGCATTCCGGGGATGATCTCCTCGTCCATCGCCCGCTGGTCGCAGGTGAAGGGGTTGCCGGGCCGCGTCCAGGCGTTGGCGAGGTCGACGCTGACGAGGGCGGGCCGGCTGCCGAAGCCGATGCGCCGCTGGAAGCCGCGCTCGCGGTAGATGCGGCT
The DNA here is from genome assembly GCA_964547415.1 of uncultured Hyphomicrobiales bacterium. Classification (GTDB taxonomy): domain Bacteria; phylum Pseudomonadota; class Alphaproteobacteria; order Rhizobiales; family Amorphaceae; genus CAZJNX01. The sequence continues at coordinate 37,371 of CAZJNX010000007.1, read as the reverse complement.
GGAGGCCTCGAAGGCGGCCGCGAGCAGGCGGTCGAGCTCGGCAAGGTCGAGACCGGCGAGGTCGTCGGCACCGCGCGGGGTGGTCATGGCGTGTCTCCGTCGTTCGTGAACGGGGAGAAGGTCGGCGACACGGGCCGCGGATCGAAGCGGTGAGTCGCCAACGATCGTTGCATCTCCTGCATCGGCGAGTAGGCTCCGGCAGGGGGGAGGGGACCGTCATGGCATCGTCGGAGCCGGTCGCGCCGGACCTCGTGCGCTCGTTCCTGGTGGTGGCGGAGGAGCTCAGCTTCCGCCGCGCGGCGGACCGGCTCGCCCTCGACCAGTCGGCCCTGTCCCGGCGGATCCAACGGCTCGAGGCCCAGCTCGGCTTCCCCCTCCTCGAACGCACCAGCCGCCGCGTCGCCCTCACCCCCGCCGGCGCCCTCTTCCGGGAGCGGAACGCCCGCCTCTTCAGGGACTTCGACGAGGCGGTGCGGGACGCGCGGCGCCTTGCCTCCGGCCTCACCGGGCGGCTGCGGATCGGCTACATGGCGTTCGTCGCCCCCCGCCTCATGCCGCGCGCCATCGCCCGCTTCCGCGCCGCCCATCCGGGCATCGCGCTCTCGCTCAGCTACCTGCCGACGGCGGCGCAAAAGCGCGCCCTCGTCCACGACGAGGTGGACGTCGGCTACCTGATCGGCCCGTTCGACCACGAGGATTTCGAGACCGTCTCCCTCGGCGTCGACCCCCTGTGCCTGGTCGCATCACGCGGCCACCCGCTCCTTTCCCGGGAGCGGCTGGTGCCGGGCGACCTCGAGGGCGAGCCCATGGTGCTCGGCGACCTCGCCAGCTGGGAGGCCTACCGCCAGCGGCTCGACGACCTGTTCGCCGCCGAGGGCACGCGCCTGTCCGTCGCCCTCGAGGCGCCGAGCACCCTCGCCCTCGTGGGGCTCGTGGCCAACGGGCTCGGCGTGACGGTCTACCCGGCGAGCCTCGCGGGGCTCCTCGGCGGGGAGGTGGCGGCGCGCCCGTTCGACGGGCCGGGCCTCAAGGTGGAGACGGTGCTCGCGCGAAAGCGTGTCAACCGCACCGCTGCGGTCCGCGCCTTCCTGCGCCTCGCCCGGGCCGTCGCCTGAGGGGCTCGTCCGGGGGCGGGGGTTGCGTCCGGGGTTTCGCGCTGCGAAAGTCCGCGCTCGCCGACGCCGGACGGGGGGCCGCGCACGCCGGACACGGCGGCAGGGCGCGCTGCAGTCGCCGGCGGGCCAACACACAAGGGGAACGCATGAGACACGCGAAGACGATGGTGGCCGCGGCGGCGGTCACGCTGATGGCGGCATCGACCGCCCTGCCGGCCGCGGCCGAGGAGACGACGGGCCTCACCGACGACACCATCAAGGTGGGCGTGATGGGACCGTTCTCCGGCAACGCGTCGAGCTTCTCGAAGGCCCAGATCGGGCTGATGGCCTACTTCAAGCACATCAACGACGAGGGCGGCATCCACGGCCGCACGTTCGACATCGTCGTCGAGGACACGGCCTGCGAGCCGGCCAAGGGCATCGCCGCGGCCAAGAAGCTCGCCCACCAGGACGAGGTGTTCTACTTCCACGGCAACTCGTGCAGCGCCGTCGCCATGGCGGTGAAGCCGACCATCGAGCCGACGGGCGCGCCCTGGATCATCGCCCACGCGGTGAACCCGAACATCTCGATGCCGGTCACCGAGAACCGCAACATCTTCCACGGCGTTCCCGCGGGCCCGGCCTACGGCGAATCCATGGGCCGCTTCGTGATGTCGAAGCCGGACGCCAAGCGCATCGGCATCATCACCCACACGAACGACTGGGCGAAGAGCTACTGCGACCCCGCGCGCGAGTTCATCGAGGCGAACGGTGGCGAGATCGTCGCGGAGGTGGACCTCGAGCGTGGCCAGACCGACTCCACGGCCCAGACGCTGCGGCTGAAGCAGGCCAACCCGGACTTCATCCTCGGCTGCCTGTACGAGGCCGAGACGGTGATCTTCCTGCGTGACGCGCAGAAGTACCGCCTCGACGTGCCGGTGATGGGCACCGCGGGCACCGACCTCGAGAACACCCTCGCCCGCCTCGGCGACCTCGACGCGGTGAAGAATTATTTCGTTCTCCATCCCTACGTGGACCGCGTTCTCGGCCCGAAGATGGAAGAGTGGAACGAGATGATCAAGAAGTACTACCCGGACGAGACCATCACCGGCTTCAGCCACATCTCGATCGGGTCCGGCGTCGCGGCGGTCGAGGCGCTGAAGAAGGTGGGGCCTGACCTCACCCGCTCCAAGTTCATCGACGCGCTCGTCGAGATGGAGCCGGTCGAGACCGGGAGCCTCGCCTGCCCGCTGGACTGGACCGAGGAGGACCGCCACGGCTGCAAGCAGTCGGCCGTCGCGGGCTTCGTGGACGGCGAGCCGACCGTCTTCCGCGCCTGGGGCGAGACGTTCTGAGGCTCCGCCCCTCCTGAGCGCCCGGCGGCCCGCGCCGCCGGCCCCCGCCCGCGCCCGCCGCCGGCCCCCGTGGCCGGCGGTGCGGCTCCCACGCCCCTCGGCCGAGATGGCCCGGACCGGATCCCATGCTCCTGCAGCTCACCGTGAGCGGCCTCCAGCAGGGCGCGCTCTATGCCCTCGTGGCGCTCTCCCTCACCGTCCTGTTCCGCTCAACGACGATCGTGAACTTCGGTCACGGCGACTTCGTGCTCGGCGGCGCGTTCGGCGTCTACGTCCTCGTGATCCTCGCGGGACTGCCGTTCATCCCGTCCGCGATCCTCGCGATCCTCGTCATGTTCGGCTTCGGGATGGCCATCTCCCGCGGGCTCATCGACCCGATCAAGGCGGGGCCGCACATCGGCTTCGCCATGATGAGCATATCGCTCGGCTACATCTTCAGGGGTACCACGCGCGCCATCTGGGGGCGCGAGGTCTATCCCATGCCGCGAGTGTTCGACATGGAGCCGATCTTCATCGGCAACGTGGTGATCACGGGCGATGCCATCGTCATCATCACCACGGTGGCGCTGCTTCTCACCGCGTGCGCGGTGGTCTTCTTCCTGACGCCCATCGGCAAGCTGACCCAGGCGATCTACCAGTCGGAGCGCGGGGCCATGCTGATCGGCATCAACGTACGCCGCTTCCACGACGTGATGTGGGGCTTCGCCCTGTCGCTCGGCGCCATCGGCGGCATCCTGATCGCCCCGGTCTCCCTCCTCCATCCCGACCTCGGGGCGGCTTTCCTGATCCGCGGCTTCGCGGCCATGACGCTCGGCGGCTTCGGCTCCCTCGGCGGCGCGGTGGTGGGCGGCCTCACCCTCGGCCTCGCCGAGCAGTACGCGGGCGCGTACATCGACACCGCCCTCACCGACATCACCGCCTACCTCGTGATCGTGATCGTCCTCCTCGTGAAGCCGAACGGGTTGTTCGGCCGCAAGGCAACGGTGCGCATGTGATGGCGACGGTCGGCGACAGGACGTCCGGCGGGACCGGAACGAAAGGACCCATGAAGCGACCCAGCGTCTTCTGGCTCGTGCCGTTGGCGGCGGCCTTCATCCCGCTGTTCGCCAACGAGTACGTCCAGTTCATCGTCAACCGGATGCTCGTCTACGTGCTCGTCACGGTGGGCTTCAACATCGTGCTCGGCTATCTCGGCCAGCTCGCGTTCGCCAACACCGCGTTCTTCGGCATCGGCGCCTACTCGGCCGCGATCCTGATGTACTACCTCGGAGTCCCGTACCCGCTCGCCATCGTGGGGGCGGCGCTCGCGGGCGGCTTCGGCGGCTTCCTCGCCTCGATCGCGGCGCTGCGCGGCATCCGCCTTTACTACCTCGCCATCATCACCCTGGCGTTCGGCGAGCTGATGCGCTGGGTCTACCTCCACGGGGACGCCGTCACCATGGGCAGCGACGGCCTGCCGGTGCCGCCCGCTTCCTTTTTCGGCATCCCGCTCGACAGCGAGACGGCCAAGTTCTACGTCTTCCTGCTGATCGTGACGCTGGTGGTCGTGGCGACGACGAACCTGCTGCGCTCGCGCTACGGCCGGGCGATCATGGCGATCCGGGACAACGAGGCGGCGACCGCCTCCCTCGGCATCCCGACGGCGCAGTACATCGTGCTCGCCTTCGTCTGGTCGGGCGTCGTGGTCGGCATCGCGGGGGCGATGTTCGCCGTCCTCATCGAGCGGGTCCTGCCGGAATCCTTCAGCCTCATCGAGGTGATCGTCCACTTCGGCATGGTGCTGGTGGGCGGCACGGGCAGCATCATCGGCTCCGTCCTCGGCGCCGTGACGCTGACGGCGCTGCCCGAGTACTTCCGCCAGTTCCCCGGCCTCGAGGAGCTGTTCTTCGGCTTCATCATCGTGCTCGTGCTACTCTTCCTGCCGAAGGGGCTCGTGAGCCTGTTCGCGAAGGTCTCTCCGCTCTTCCGCGAACGCTACTACCGGGACTGAGCGGCCATGGACCCACTTCTGGAACTGAAGAACGTCTCGGTCCACTTCGAGGGGCTGAAGGCGCTCACCGACGTCTCCCTCCTCGCCCACGGGGGCGAGGTGAAGGCGGTGATCGGCCCCAACGGGGCGGGCAAGACCACCCTGTTCAACGTCGTGTCGGGCTACACCCGCGCGACGTCGGGGCAGATCTTCCTGAAGGGCGAGCCGATCCAGGACCTCACCCCCCACCACATCTCCGAAAGGGGCGTGCGCCGTACCTTCCAGAACGGCGGCCTCTTCCCGGAGATGACGGTGCTCGAGAACGTGCTGACCGGCCTCCACGTCCAGATCGATTCCTCCCTCCTCGGCCTCGTCTTCAACCGGAAGGCGGCGCGGGAGGCCGAGCGCGAGGCGACCCACCGCGCCCGCCGCCTCCTCGACACCATGGGGATGGGCGATTTCGCCGAACAGCAGGTGAAGAACCTGTCGGGCGGGCAGCAGCGGATCGTCGAGATCATCCGCACGGTGGCGACCGAGCCGCCGCTCCTCCTCCTCGACGAGCCCGCCGTCGGCCTCTCCCCGCCCATGCGCCAGCGCATGATGGAGATCATCCGCCGCCTCGCGGGCGAGGAGGGCGTCGGCATTCTCCTCATCGAGCACGCCATCGACCTCGTGATGGCGGGCGCCGACGTGATCGTCGTCCTCAACGCCGGGCAGAAGATCGCCGAAGGCCGCCCCGACGACATCCGTCAGAACCGCGAGGTCCTGGAGGCCTATCTCGGCTATGCCTGATCCCATCCTGTCCGTGAAGGACATCCGCGTCTCCTACGGCAAGAAGGAGATCCTGCAGGGCGCGTCCTTCGACCTTGCCGAGGGCGAGACGCTGGTGCTGCTGGGCGCCAACGGCAGCGGCAAGTCCACCTGCATGAACGCGATCAGCGGCTTCGTCAGCTGCACCGCCGGCGCGATCCGCTTCGCGGGCGAGGAGATCCAGAACAAGCCGCCCCACGAGACCTTCCGGCGCGGCCTCGTCCAGGTCTCCCAGGCGCGGGACCTCTTCCCGGACCTCACGGTGGAGGACAACCTGCGCCTCGGCGCCCACATCCGGAACCGGGGCGAGACGGACGGCGAGCTGGAGCGGGTCTTCTCCACCTTCCCCCGCCTCCTGGAGCGGCGCACGCAGCGCGTGCGCACCCTGTCGGGCGGCGAACAGCAGATGGTGGCCCTCGGGCGGGCGGTGATGAGCCGGCCCCGCCTCCTCCTCCTCGACGAGCCGTCGGGCGGCCTGTCGCCCCAGTTCGTCGCCGAGATCGGCAACATCATCACCCGCCTCAAGGAGGACGGGGCGACGATGCTGATGATCGAGCAGAACATCGGTCTTGCCTTCAAGGTGGCGGACCGTTTCATCATCATGCGCGACGGAACCGTCGCCGACGGCGGCACCGTCGCGGACTACGGCACCGACCACCACGAGATCGTCCGCTCCATCTACCTGTGAGCGGCCCGACGGGGAGAGCCCACATGGCCAGCCTTCACGACGACGCCGTCATCTTCGACGGCCTCGTGGTCTCCAACTGGAGCCGCGAGCTGTTCGAGGACATGCGGCGGGGCGGGCTCACCGCCGCCAACTGCACCGTGTGCGTGTGGGAGGGCTTCCGCGACACGATGCTGACCATCGGCGCCTTCAACCGGTACTTCGAGGCGCACGGCGACCTCATCGTGAAGGCGAAGACGGTGGAGGACATCCGCAAGGCGAAGGCGGCCGGCAAGACCGCGATCGTGCTGGGCTTCCAGAACACCTCCGCGTTCGAGGACTGGCTCGAGTTCGTGGAGATCTTCAAGGACCTCGGCGTCGGCATCGTGCAGATGACCTACAACACGCAGAATCTCGTGGGCAGCGGCTGCTACGAGTCGACCGACGGGGGGCTGTCCGATTTCGGCCGCGAGGTGGTGGCGGAGATGAACCGCGTCGGCATGCTGTGCGACCTCAGCCACGTCGGCCCCAACACGTCGCGCGACGTGATCCTCGAATCGAAGAAGCCGGTCGCCTACAGCCACTGCCTGCCGAGCGCGCTCAAGGCCCACCCGCGCAACAAGAGCGACGAGGAGCTGAAGTTCATCGCCGACCACGGCGGCTTCGTCGGCGTCACCATGTTTCCGCCGTTCCTGAAGCGGGGGATCGATTCCACGGTCGACGACTACGTGGAGGCGATCGACTACGTGACGAACATCGTGGGCGAGGACGCCGTCGGCTTCGGCACCGACTTCACGCAAGGCTACGGCCGGCCGTTCATGGAGTGGATCACCATGGACAAGGGCTACGCGCGCAAGCTCACCGAGTTCGGCGAGATCGTCATGCCGAAGGGCCTGTCCACCCTCGGCGAGTATCCGAACCTGACGGCCGCGATGGAGCGGGCGGGCTGGTCGGAAGGCCGCATCCGCAAGGTGCTCGGCGAGAACTGGCTGCGCCTCCTCGCCGACGTGTGGGGCTGAGGCGAAGACGGGGGAGGGGGCGCCGTGGCCGGTTACGTGGATCCGACGCGGGAGGACTTCGCCCGCTTCCGCGAGATGCAGCGGGCGGGGCCCGTCCACATGCTGAACCTCCTGCGCTTTCGCGAGCGCGCCGCCTACGACGACGGCACGGAGGCGAGCGGCGCACAGGCCTACGACGCCTACGCCCGGGAGAGCGCGCCGGTGCTCGCCCGGCTCGGCGGGCGGCAGGTCTGGGTGGGCAGGCCGGAACTCACCCTCATCGGCCCGTCGGACGAGGCCTGGGACCTCGCCTTCATCGCCGAATACCCGAGCGTCGACGCCTTCGTCGCCATGCTGAAGGACCCGGACTACCGCAAGGCCGTGCGCCACCGGCAGGCGGCCGTCCTCGACAGCCGCCTCGTCCGCATGTGGCCCGGCGTTCCCGGCCCCCGCTTCGGCGCCTTCGCGGACGAGGGGGACTGACGCTCAGGCACCCAGGCCGATGGCCATGGACAGGCCCCGGTCGATGGTGAAAGTCTGGCCGGTGACGTCGTCCGCGTCGTCGGAGGCGAGGAAGACGGCGAGGCGCGCCACCTCTGCCGGCTCGCCCGCCCGGCCCCAGGGAATGTGCCGCGCCCGCTCCTCCCGGACCGAGCGATCGTCGATCGCCTCCTGGTTGAAGGGCGTCAGGACCATGCCCGGCGTCAGGTTGTTGACGTTGATCCGGTCGGCCGCCAGCTCCAGCGCCGGCGTGCGGGTGAGGTTGCTGAAGGCCCCCCTCGGCGCAGTCGTGCCGCCGCCGCCGGTCCGCCCGCGGACGATGGCGGCGACGCAAGGCCTGCCGGCCGACGGCGATCCCGGCCCGGCCGGAGCGGCGCTTGTCCTCAAAGCGAGGCGGATGCCGCAGGGTCGAGGCGACCTTGCCGTGGCACCGCGCCACCACGCACCTTCGCGGGCGCCGTCCTCGAGGCGGCCGCGGACGATCGCCCCGTCCGGGCCGACCTGCGCGACGCAGGCCGCCTGGAGGGCCCTTCCGGCAAGGACCTCCAGACGGGGCTCGCCGGCCCCAACGCCGGTCGCGCCGCGCGGGGGAACGCCCGTTGGCGGAAAACATTCCTGGTTCCTATATGCACGGAGACGGTCCCGCGCGGCGGGACGTCCACATGGAGCAGCGAATGTCCGCCACCACCACCTTCGACCACACCGTTGACGGCGCCCGCGGCGCGCACGCTGGCGAGAGCGAGGCGGAGGCGTTCGAGCGGCTCGACAAGCTGTCGCAGCTTCTCGATACCCGCTTCCGCGTGCTCGGGATCCCGTTCGGCTACGACGCCATCCTCGGCCTCGTTCCCGGCATCGGCGATGCGGCGTCCCTCGGGATTTCCACGTACATCGTGGCCGAGGGCTGGCGGCTCGGCGCCCGCAAGCGCGCGATCGCGCGGATGGGCTTCAACATCGTCGGCGACGCGGTTCTCGGTGCGATCCCGATCCTCGGCACCATCATCGACGTGGGCTGGAAGGCCAACCGGCGCAACGTGGATCTTCTGAAGCGTGAGCTTTCCCGCCCGGGTCGCCGCCCGCGCCGCGCCTGACGGCCCGCCCTCCCGCGCCTTCGCCCCGGCCGGGCCGCAGCCTGGCCGGGCGCTTCCCGGCAGCCATCGCCTCCGCTCCTCGCCCGAAGAACCCTCGCGTGTGGCCCGCGCGCGGCCACCCCGCCCTGCGCGAGCCTCCCGCCCGCCGCGCCGCCCTCTGCGTCTTCGGCGGCCCCGGCCGCTGAGAGGTGGACGCTTTCTTTCCAGCTTCCGTCACCGCTGGAAGGAAGATTTGCGATCCGGGCGGCGATCTCATCGCGGCGGTGCCGCTAACCTTCTCGAAACATTGAAGGCGAAGGGCCGGGCGGGGGACCGGCACGGGCGGTGCCCTCGACCGGGGACACAACCGCCGGGGCGGACGGCGCCCGACCGGAAGGCGGCGAGGGGAGACGACGCCTTGGTGGATCGGCAAGACGCCCGCATTCTCGTTCTCGGCATCGGCAACGTCCTTTGGGCCGACGAAGGCTTCGGCGTGCGCGCGGCCGAACGGCTCGCCGCCCGCCACGCGCTGCCCGGCCGCGTGACCAATCCTCGACGGGGGCACCCAGCGCCTTGACCTCCTGCCGTTCCTCGAGGTCGCCGACGCCCTCCTCGTCTTCCCGCGCGCCGTCCTCGAGTGCAAGATCTGCTGGACGCCCTTCGACCCGGCCGCCGGGGACGAGACGCGCCAGATCCCCCCCGGCACCCCTTTCTCCGCCCTGCCGGCGGACTGGAAGTGCCCGGAGTGCGACGCCCCGAAGAACCAGTTCATGGTGCTTCAGGACCCCGGGGCGGAGGCCGCCGCGGCCGGCGAGGCACCCGCGGACGAGGCGATGGCCGCGGCCGTCGCCCGCCTCGAGGCCGCCTTCCGGGAGTCCCACGGCAGGATGCGCGGCACGCCCCTTTGCAACGCCGCGCTCCAGGTGGAGGCCCTCGGCTTCCGCCCCCACGAGGGCCACTTCGTGGGCGTCCTCGTCGCCCCCTGGTTCATGAACCTCATGGTGCTGCCCGGTCCCGGCGAGGACTGGTCGGACCTGAAACCCGGCGAGAAGGAGATGCTCGCCTTTACCTCCGGCACGTACGAGTTCGTCCACAACGCGAAGGACGGGCTCGGCGGCTACAAGGCCTGCTCCCTGTTCTCGCCCATGGGCGAGTTCCCGAGCCAGCTCGCCGCCGCGGACGTGGCGCGGGAGGTGATGCCGGCCCTGTTCGACGAGAGGAACCGGGCCGAGGACACGGACCGCGCCGGCGAGATCCGCCGCCTGCGCGAAGTGGAGCTCGCCGCCGCGGCGGCGGCCGAGGACCGGGACGTGGCCCCCGCCCGGCCCGGGCCGCCCGTGACCGGCGGGGCGGCGGAGGACGCGGGCCCCGCCGCGCCCCCGTCCCGGCGGACGCTCATCACCGGCGGCCTGTCCGGACGGGCTGGCGCATGAAGCCCGGGGCCGGCCGCCTCCTCGTGCGCCTTCGGCGCGTCGACGGGCACCTCGTGCCCGCCGTCGTGGCGCCGGACCGTCCGGACCCGTCGGCCCTCTTCGCCGGCCGCCGGGCGGAGGAGGTGGCCGCCCTCGTGCCCCTCGTGTGGAACGTGTGCGCGGCCGCGCAAGGGGTCGCGGCCAGCTCCGCCCTCGGCCTCGCCCCGCCGCCCGGGGCGGCGGGGCGCGCCGCCGCCGAGACGCTGCGCGAGCACGTCCTGCGCCTCGCCGTCGCCCTGCCGGAGGCCCTCGGCCTGAAGCCCGCGCCGGAGCCCTGCCGGCTCGCCCACCTCGCCGGCGCCGGCGACCGGGAGGCGGCCCGCCACCTTGCCGGCGTCCTCTTCGCCCCCCTCGACCGGGCGCCGGAGGACATGGACGACCTTGCCGTCATCCTTTCCGCGAAGCGGACCGTCGCGGCCCGCGCCCTCGCCCTCGTGGCGGACTGGCCGCCCGACTGGGGCCGCGTCGACCTGCCTCCGCCCGCACCGGCCACCGAGGGCACGAGGCCGTGCGCGGCGGAGAACACCACGGCCGCCCGGCTCGAGGGCGCGCCGCTCCTCGCCGCGGTCGCTGCCGCCCACGGGCGCGGACCGTTGTGGCGCCTCGCCGCCCGCCTCGCCGAGACGGGGCGGCTCCTGTCCGACCTCGCCGAGGGACGGCCGGCGCGCGACCCGCTCGTGGCCCCCGGCGTGGCACTCGCTGCCCGCGGCCCCATGGTGATCGAGGCGGACGTGGTGGACGGGCGCGTTCGCCGTTTTGCCCGCCGCTCGCCCACCTGCGACGCCCTCGTCACCGGCGGCCTCCTCGAGCGCGCCCTCGCGACGCTGCCGGGGGACCTCTGCGAGGCCTTCACCGCCGGCCTCGTCTGCGCGATGGTGGCGGTGGTGGACCCGTGCATGCCCGTGACCGTGGAGGCGGCCGATGCATGAGATGAGCCTGTGCGAGGGCATCCTGTCGGCGATCGAGGACGCGGCGCGCCGGGAGGGCTTTTCCGAGGTCCGCCGCGTGCGCGTGAAGATCGGCCGCTTCGCGGGCGTGGAGCCGGACGCCCTGCGCTTCGGCTTCGACGTCGTCATGCGCGGCACCCTCGCCGACGGGGCGGCGCTCGAGATCATCGACCTGCCGGGCCGGGCGTCCTGCTTCGGCTGCGGCGAGACCGTGGCGGTCGACGACCGCCTGTCGCCGTGCCCCCTTTGCGGGAGCGAGCGGCTCGTGCCCGCGGGCGGCGTCGAGATGCGGATCAAGGACCTGGAGGTGGTCTGATGTGTACCGTTTGCGGATGCGCTGGCGACGGCGCGACGATCGAGGGCGGCGCCGCGGGCCGCGGCGTCCACCAGCACCATCACGGCCACCATCATCACGGCCACCACCATGGTCGCCACGACCGTGGCCATCACCACCGTGACGATGGCCACCATTGCCATGACCACGGCGACGGTCACCATCACCACCACCATCACGACAACGACGACGGCGCCATCGACTACGGCGCCGGCCCTGCCCGTGCCCACGCCCCCGGCCTCAGCCAGGCGCGGATGGTGGAGATCGAGACCGGCATCCTGTCGAAGAACGACGCCTTCGCCGCGGAGAACCGCCGGCGGTTCGCCGAGACCGGCACGCTCGCCCTCAACCTCGTCTCCTCGCCCGGCTCGGGAAAGACGACCCTCCTCGTCGCCACCGTCGCCGCGCTCGGCTCGGACGTGCCCGTCGCCGTGATCGAGGGGGACCAGCAGACCTCCAACGACGCCGAGCGCATCCGCGCCACCGGCGCCCCGGCCGTCCAGGTCAACACGGGTAAGGGCTGCCACCTCGACGCCCACATGGTCGGCCACGCCCTCGACCGCCTGGCGGGCGAGCCCTTCGGCGTCGTCTTCATCGAGAACGTGGGCAACCTCGTGTGCCCGGCCGCCTTCGACCTCGGCGAGGAGGCCAAGGTCGCGATCCTCTCCGTCACCGAAGGGGAGGACAAGCCGCTGAAGTATCCCGACATGTTCACCGCCGCCTCGCTGGTGATCGTCAACAAGACGGACCTTGCCGAACCCTGCGGCGTCGACCTTTCCCTCATCGAGGCGAACGCCCGCCGGGTGAACCCGGCCGTGGAGATCCTGCGCCTGTCGGCCCGGACGGGGGAGGGGATGGACGGCTGGCTCGCCTGGCTCGCCGCCCGCCGCCGCGCCGTCATCGCCCGGGCCGGGGGCGAGCCCCGGGCGCACGCGGCCGCGGAGTAGGGCCGGTGGCGAGCGCCCGCCTTCCCGCCATCGTCCTCGGACGACTGGCTGCGGGCGGCCGACCTGTCGCCCCGCATCCTTCGCGCCGTCCCGCGGGAGGCGCTCGCCGATCCGGTGGCGGACGCGGTCGTCGGCCTCGCTGGCTCGCTGAGGGAGCGGGTGGAGAGCCTCGAGGCGCGCATCCTGAAGGAGACCATGGCCCGCTGCCGCTGGAACAAGAGCCGGGCGGCGGACGAGCTCGGCCTCAGCCGCGTGGGCCTGCGCGCCAAGCTGGAGCGCTATGGCCTCGAGCCGCCGGTCCGCCCGGTGGAGTCGGAGGGCGGGGACGGCGACGGGCTCGCCGCCCGCGCCGCCGAACAGAAGACGGGAAGGGAGGATCGGCCATGTGCCTCGGGATTCCGGGACGGGTCGTCGCCATCGAGGACGAGGCGGCGATGACGGGGACGGTGGACGTCTGCGGGGTGCGCCGCACGGTGAACCTTGCGTGCGTCGCGGGCGAGGGGCCGCTCGAGGCGGTCCTCGGCGAGTGGGTCCTCGTCCACGTGGGCTTCGCCATGAGCCGGATCGACCCGGACGAGGCGGCCGCCACCCTGCGCGCGCTCGAGGAGCTCGGCGAGGCGATGGAGGAGATCGAGGCGATCCGCGCCTCCAACGCCATGCTGGAGGGGGAGGGGAGCCGATGACGATCCGCTACGCCGACGAGTTCCGCGACCCGGCGAAGGGCCGGGCCCTCATCGCCGCCATCGAGAAGGCGGTCGCCGCCACCGGCGCGACGGAGGAGAACCCCCTCCACGTCATGGAGATCTGCGGCGGTCACACCCATGCGATCTTCCGCTACGGCCTCGACCGGCTGACGCCGAAGGCGCTCGAGTTCGTCCACGGGCCGGGTTGCCCGGTGTGCGTCCTGCCCATGAGCCGCGTCGACGACTGTCTCGACATCGCCGAGCGGGCGGAGGTGATCTTCACCACCTTCGGCGACGCCATGCGCGTGCCCGGCACCCGCGGCTCCCTCATGCAGGCGAAGGCCCGCGGGGCGGACATCCGCATGGTCTATTCGCCCCTCGACGCCCTCGCCCTCGCCGAGCGGAACCCGGAGCGGGAGGTCGTCTTCTTCGGCCTCGGCTTCGAGACGACGATGCCGTCCACCGCCCTCACCGTTCGCGAGGCGGCGCGGCGCGGCGTCTTCAACTTCTCCCTCTTCTGCAACCACATCCTGGTGCCGCCGCCGATCCGCGCCCTCCTGTCCGACCCCGCCATGCGCCTCGACGGCTTCGTCGGCCCGGGTCACGTGTCCATGGTGATCGGAACGAAGCCCTACGACTTCATCGCCGGGGAGTTCGGCAAGCCCCTCGTAGTGGCGGGCTTCGAGCCCCTCGACCTGTTGCAGGCGGTGCTGATGGTGGTCCGGCTGATCGCGGACGGGCGCGCCGAGATCGAGAACCAGTACGCCCGCGTGGTGCCCGCGGAGGGGAACCCGGTGGCGCTCGCCGCGATCGAGGACGTCTTCACCCCGCGCGAGGCCTTCGACTGGCGCGGCCTCGGCGAGATCGACCGCTCGGGCGTGCGGATCACCGACCGCTACGCCGCCTTCGACGCGGAGGCGAAGTTCGGGTGTCGGCTACGGGGCGGGCAAGTCTTCCGGCCGCGAGGCGGAGCTTGCCGAGGGCTGCCGCTGCGGCGACGTGGTGAAGGGCATGGTGAAGCCGACCGCCTGCCCGAAGTTCGGCATCGACTGCACCCCCGAGACGCCCCTCGGGGCGCTGATGGTGTCCTCCGAAGGGGCCTGCGCGGCCTACCACCTTTACGCCCGCGCGCGCCTGCCAGCGGCGTGAGCCGACGGCCGCCGCGGCGGCCTTCCTGTTCGTGGGAGCGACGAGGCGCTGCGGCCCGGCTCCCGGAAAGCGAGGTTCGTCATGAACAAGCCGATCACGACCGGCTCCGCCCGCCCGCTCCGGCGCGGCGGCCGCGCCGTCGGCGACACCGTCACCCTCGCCCACGGGGGCGGCGGCAAGGCGATGCGCGACCTCGTGGACGACGTGTTCGTCGCCGCCTTCGACAACCCGGACATGGGCGACCTCGAGGACCAGGCCCGCCTTTCCCTCCCGCCCGGGGCCGCGGAGGGCCGCCTCGCCTTCACCACCGACGGCTAAGTGGTGGACCCCCTGTTCTTTCCCGGCGGGGACATCGGGGAGATCGCCGTCAACGGCACGGTCAACGACCTCGCCGTCGGCGGGGCGCGGCCCTTGTGGCTGTCGGCCGCCATGATCGTGGAGGAGGGGACGGACGTCGCCACCTTGCGGAGGATCGCCGCCTCCATGCGCCGCGCGGCGGACGCGGCGGGCGTTGCCATCGTCACCGGGGACACCAAGGTCGTCGGCCGTGGCTCGGCGGACAAGGTGTTCGTCACCACCTCTGGCGTCGGCGTGATCCCCGCGGGGCGGAACCTCGCGGCGAAGAACGTGCGGCCCGGCGACGTCGCCATCGTCAACGGCTACCTGGGCGACCATGGCGCTGCCATCCTCGCCGCGCGGGGGGACCTCGCCCTCGACGCGCCGGTCGAGAGCGACACGGCCGCGCTCGCCGGCCTCATGGAGACGGTGCTTTCCGCCGCGCCCGATGCCCGGGCGGCGCGGGACGCCACCCGCGGCGGCATCGCCTCGGCCCTCAACGAGATCGCGCTCGCCGCGGGCTGCGGGATCGAGCTGGAGGAGGAGGCGCTTCCGCTGCGCCCGGCCGTGCGCGGCTTCTGCGAGATCCTCGGTCTCGATCCGCTCTACCTCGCCAACGAGGGCGCCCTCGTCGTGTTCGTGCCCGAGGAGCGGGCGGACGGGGTGCTCGCCGCCATGCGCACCCGTCCCGAGGGGCGGGAGGCGCGCATCGTCGGCCGCGCGGTGGAGGAGCACCCCGGCACCGTCGTCATGAACACCCTGTTCGGGGGCGGCCGCGTCGTCGACATGCTGGTGGGCGAGCAGCTCCCGCGCATCTGCTGAAGCGCGACGCGGCGGTCAGGCCACCGGCTCGCGGGCCTCGACCGGCGCGGGCGGGGCGGCGTCGAGCCAGCCCTCGGCGACGCCGTGGCAGGCGACGTGGGTGCCGCCGTCGAGGGTGACGGGCTTCGGCGCCGTCGTCCGGCAGACCTCGCGTGCGTGGGGGCAGCGGGGGTGGAAGCTGCAGCCGGACGGCGGGTTGATCGGGTTCGGCACCTCGCCGGAGCGGGGCCGGCTCGTCCGGCGCGGGTTGTCGAGGTCCGGGATCGTGGCGACGAGGAGCTGGGTGTAGGGGTGGCGCGGGCGGGCGAACACCGCCTCGGCCGGCCCCCACTCCACGAAGCGGCCGAGGTACATCACCGCCACCTGGTCGGCCATGTGCCAGACGACGGCGAGGTTGTGGGAGATGAGAAGGTAGGACAGGCCGAACTCGGCCTGCAGGTCCTTCATGAGGTTCAGGATCTGGGCCTGGACCGACACGTCGAGGGCGCTCGTCGGCTCGTCGCACACGATGAACTTCGGGTTGGTGGCGAGGGCCCGGGCGATGGAGATGCGCTGGCGCTGCCCGCCGGAAAACTGGTGCGGGTACTTCCTCGCCGCGCCCGCGGGCAGGCGCACGAGGTCGAGGAGCTCCTCCACCCGCCGCCAGGTCGCCGGCCCGTCGGACAGGATCCCGTGGGTGCGGATGGGTTCGGCCACGATGTCGGCCACCCGCCAGCGCGGGTTGAGGCTGGCGTAGGGGTCCTGGAAGATCATCTGCAGGTGCCGGCGGCAGGCGAGCTGGTCCCGCCGGCGCGTGAGCTTGGAGAACTCCACCCCCATGAAGGTGACGGTGCCGTAGCTCGGGCGGTGGAGGCCCGCGACGCACCGGGCGAGGGTGGACTTGCCGCAGCCGCTCTCGCCGACGATCGCCATCGTCTCCCCGTGGCGGATGCCGAAGGAGACCCCGTCCACCGCCTTCAGGATGCGCCGCCCCTCCCGCTCGAGGAGGCGGTTCACCAACGGCTTCGACACGTCGAAGTGCTTGTAGACCTCGTCCACGTAGACGAGCGGCTCGAAGGCGATGTCCGGCTCATCCATGGGCGAGGGCCTCCTCGGCGGGCTCCACCATGTGGCAGGCCGTGTCCGTCAGCCCGTTCGGCGCGAGCGCGGGCCGCACGCGGGTGCAGACCTCGGCCGCGATCGGGCAGCGCGGGTGGAAGGCGCAACCTGGCGGGATCGCCGACAGCGGCGGCATCGACCCCTCGATCTGGACGAGCCGCTCCGCCCGCCGCCCGATCGCCGGGATCGAGGCCATCAGCCCGCGGGTGTAGGGGTGGCGCGGCGCCTTCAGGACGTCGGACGTGGCGCCGATCTCGGCGAGGCGTCCGGCGTACATGATGGCGACCCGCTGCGTCGCCTCGGCGATCACGCCCATGTCGTGGGTGATGAGGACGACGGCCGCCCCCCGCTCCTCCGTGAGGCGGCGGATGAGGTCCACGATCTGGGCCTGGATCGACACGTCGAGGGCGGTCGTCGGCTCGTCGGCGATGACGAGGCGGGGCTCGCACGCGAGGGCGAGCGCGATCACCACCCGCTGGCGCATGCCGCCGGAGAACTCGTGGGGGTAGCTGTCGATCCGCTCCTCGGCGGCCGGGATCCCCACCTCCTTCAGGAGGTCGACGGCGCGGCGGCGGGCAGCGGCCGGCGACAGGTCGAGATGGGTGGTGATGGTCTCCGTCAGCTGCCGGCCGACGGTGAACAGCGGGTTGAGGCTGGTGAGCGGGTCCTGGAAGATCGCGCCGATCTCCTTGCCGCGCACTTTCCGCATCTCCTCCGCGGGCAGGGTGTCGATCCGCCGACCGTCCAGCAGGATCTCGCCGGCGGCCTGACGCAGCGGTGGCTCGAGGAGGCCGATCACCGCCATGCCGGTGAGCGACTTGCCCGCGCCCGATTCGCCGACGAGGCCGAGGATCTCGCCCGGCGCCACGTCGAAGGACACGCCGTCGACGGCCGTCAGCGGGCCGCCGCGGCGGGTCGAAAGGGTGATGGAGAGGTCGCGGACGGAAAGGAGCGCCATCCTACTGCAGCCTCGGGTTCAGCGCGTCGCGCAACCAGTCGCCGAGCAGGTTCACCGACAGGGCGAGGAGGAGGAGGACGGCGCCCGGAAAGATGGTGATCCACCAGCTCCCGGAGAAAAGGTACTCGTTGCCGATCCGGACCAGCGTGCCGAGGGAGGGCTGGGTCGGCGGCACCCCGATCCCGAGGAAGGACAGGGTGCTCTCGGTGATGATGGCGAGCGCCAGCGAGATGGTGGCGATCACCGTCACCGGCCCCATGGTGTTGGGCAGGATGTGGCCGACGATGATCCGCGCCGGGTGCACCCCGGTGACGAGCGCCCCTTCCACGTACTCGCGCTTCCTTTCCACCATCACGACGCTCCTCACGGTGCGGGCATACTGCACCCAGTTGGAGATGCCGATGGCGAAGACGAGGACGAAGATCGCGATCTCCTGGTGGAGGTCGCGGCTGATGACGGTGCGCGCCACCCCGTCGATGAGGAGCGCGATCAGGATCGCCGGGAAGGAGAGCTGCACGTCCGCGATGCGCATGATGACCGCGTCGACGAAGCCGCCGAAGTAGCCCGCGATCAGCCCGAGGGCGAGGCCGAAGACGGCCGCGAAGGCGACGGCGGCGATGCCGACGAGGAGGCTCGTGCGCGCCCCGTAGAGGATCGCGGAGAACATGTCGCGCCCCTGCGGATCCGTGCCGAGGAGGTAGAAGTCGCCGAACAGGCCCTCCGAGAAGGGCGGCAGGCGCGCGTCCACCACGTTGGCGGCGGCCGGATCGAACGGGTCCGTCGGCGCGATCAGGGGGGCGAACAGGGCCGACAGCGCGATCGCGAGGAAGACGAGGGTCGCGAGGACGGCGACGGGCGAGCGCACGAAGTCGTGGAGGAGGTCGCTCTCGAACAGCCGCGCGAGGGGCGAGCGGCGCGGGGGCTCGTCGGAGGCGATCGTCATGGCGTGGCTCCCGCCGCGACGGTGCGGTCGAACCTCAGGCGCGGGTCGATGGCGAAGTAGAGGACATCGACCACGAAGTTGATGAAGACGAACAGCGCCGCTATCAGCACGATGTAGGCCGCCATCACCGGCACGTCGCCGAACTGGATCGCGGTGATGATGAGCTTGCCCATCCCCGGCCACTGGAACACCGTCTCCACGATGATGGAGAAGGCGATGATGTTGCCGAGCTGCAGCCCGGCCACGGTGACGACGGGCACCAGCGTGTTCTTGAGGGCGTGCGCAAAGTTTATGCTGCGGCTGGTGAGCCCGCGGGCACGGGCGAAGCGGATGTAGTCGTGCCGCAGCACCTCGAGCATCTCCACGCGCACGAGGCGCATGATGAGCGTCATCTGGAAGAGGCCGAGGGTGACGGCGGGCAGGACGAGGGCGCGCAGCCCGCTCTCCGTCAGGAGCCCGGTGGTCCACCAGCCGAGGTCGACCGTCTCCCCGCGCCCGAACGCGGGCAGCCAGCCGAGCCAGACCGAAAAGACCAGGATGAGCACGATCCCGATCAGGAAGGTGGGCAGCGACACCCCGATGAGGGAGACGGTGAGGAAGACCTGGGAGGAGATCGCCCGCCGCTTGAGCGCCGTGTAGACCCCGAGAGGGATGCCGATGCCGAGGGCGAACAGGACGGCTGCGGCCGAAAGCTCCAGCGTGGCGGGCAGGCGCTCGGCGATCAGCTCGGAGACAGGCTGGGAGAAGCGGTAGGAGATCCCGAAGTCGCCCTGAACCGCGTTGGCGACGAAGCGGGCGAACTGGACGACGGCGGGCTCGTCGAGGCCGAGGGCGGCCCTCAGCGCCGCCCGGTCCTCCGCGCTCGCCGTCTGGCCGACCATGTTGTTCACCGGGTCGCCCACGTACTGGAACAGGGCGAAGGCGACGAGGGCGGCCGCCAGCATCACGAGCACCGACTGGAACAGCCGTCGGATGACGAAGGCGGTGAAGGCCATCGGCGGGACCCCGGTCGGCCGCGGCGGCGGCGTGGACGAAAAAGGGACCGGCGCGCCCGCGAACGGGACGCGCCGGCAGTCGCGGCGGGAGGAACTACTCGGCCGGCATCATCACCCACTGCAGCATGAAGGAGTCGTCGGGCCGCTGGACGAGTTCCATGCCGTCCTTCACGCCCCAGGCGATCGCCTGCTGGTGCAGCGGGATGTGGCCGATGTCGTCCCGGTGGAGCGCCAGCGCCTCGGAGATCATCGCCTGCCGCTTCTCCGGGTCGGTCTCCTGCTCGATCTGCTTGGTCAGCGCGTCGATCTGCGGGTTGGAGTAGGAGCCGACGTTGTAGGTGCCGACGTTCTCGCCCGGCGTGTGGATCACGTTGTTGAGCGGGCTGTGGGCGTCGTAGGTGAGCGGCTGCCAGCCGAGCAGCGAGAAGGTCTGGTTGCGCGACAGGATCTTCTCGAAGTAGCGCGAGCGGGTCTGGGCGAGGAGGTCGACGTCGATGCCGACGCGGGCGAGCATGCCGACGACGGCGAGGCAGATCTCCTCGTCGTTCACGTAGCGGTCGTTCGGGCAGTCCATGCCGATGGAGAAGCCGTCCGGGTAGCCCGCCTCGGCGAGGAGCGCGCGGGAGGCCTCCGGGTCGTAGGGCAGGCGCTGGTCGATCTCCGCGTCGTAGCCGTTGATGCCCGGGCCCACCATGATCCCGGTCGGCCGGGAGGCGCCGCCCATGACGCGGTCCTTGATCGCCTCGATGTCGATCGCCTGGTAGATCGCCTGGCGAACCCGCTTGTCCTTGAAGGGGTTGGCGCCCTTGACCGAGCTCTCGAGCAGCTCGTCGCGCCCCTGGTCCATGTTGAGGAAGATGGTGCGCAGCTCCGGGCTCTGCATGACCTTCACGCCGTCGGCGGCGTTCACCCGAGGCACGTCCTGGATCGGCACGGGGTAGATCATGTCGAGCTCGCCCGACAGGAGGGCGGCGACGCGGGTCGCGTCCGATTCCACCGGCGTGTAGATCACGCGGGTGAGGTTGTGCTCCTTCTCGCCCCACCAGTTCGGGTTCGGCACCATGGTGGTCTGGACGCCCACCTGGCGGTTCTCGATCATGAACGGGCCGGTGCCGTTCATGTTGTTGGTGGCGTGGTTCTCGATTCCCGCCTTGACGCTCGACGGCTCGGTGGCGCCGTTCTCCTCGGCCCACTCCTTGTCCATGATGTAGAACGAGGTGATCTGCTGCGGCAGGATCGGGTTCGGGCTCGCCGTCACGAAGTCGACCGTGTAGTCGTCGATCTTGCGGGTCTCGATCACCGAGCCGACGGTGTAGCCCATGTCGGAGCCTTCGCCCTTCACCCGCTCGACGGAGAAGATCACGTCGTCGGCGGTGAAGGGCTGGCCCTCGTGAAAGGTGACGCCCTCGCGCAGGTGGAAGCGCCACACGTTGGGCTCCACGTTCTCCCAGCTCTCGGCGAGGCCGGGGACGAGCTCGAGATCCTTCCCGCGGGAGACGAGGGGCTCGTACATGTTGCCGAGCCAGGCGAGGGTGAAGGTCTCGGCGAGCGCGTAGGGGTCGAGCGAGTTGGGGTCGATCCGGTAGGCGTAGCGCAGCGTCTCGGCCGAGACGCTGTTGACGCCCATCGCGAGCGCGATGGCCGTTGCGGCGAGAAGCTTCGTGCGCATCGGGTTCCTTCCTCTGGTGCCGTTGCCGGCTTGTCGGACGTGCAAGCGGCTTGCACGGCCCGTGCCAGTCACGTCGCCCCCCGGACGGTCCGGCTGGCGGGTTTCTTGCAGGCCGACGGCGGTGGAGGGAGGACCATGGTTCGCACGGCGAGCGTCGAGGGGATCGCGATGGCTTCGCCCGAGGACGTCTCGGGCCTTTCGGCGTGGCTGTCGGCCGGGCACGCGGCGGAGGAGATCGTCGCCATCCTCCTCAAGACCGAGGGCAACGGCCTCGACAACGACTTCTCCCGCCGCCTCGCCGTGCGCGCCGTCACCGACCTCCTCGCCGCGCGCCTCGGGACGGACGCGACCGGCGTTTTCCGCCGCGTCACCCTCCTCGCCTCGGGCGGGACGGAGGGGGTGCTGTCCCCCCACATGACGGTCTTCTCCCGGCGGGAGGAGCCGGGCGCCCGTGCCGGGGAGGCGGCGCTCGCCATCGGCCGGGCGATCGCCGCGCCCGTCGCCGCGGAGGCGCTCGGCGGGTCCGTGCAGGCGGAGGCGATCGCCGCGGCGACGGCGGACGCCCTCGCCGACGCGGGCCTGTCCGCCGACGAGGCGGTGTTCGCGGTGGTGAAGGGGGCACTGCCGCCCGCGGGTGCCGTCGAGGGCTCCGGCCACGGGCTGAAGCCGGCGCTCCGCGCGGCCTCGGCCGTCGGCGTCGGCATCGCCCTCGGCGACGTGGCGGGTCCGGCGGCGGCGGCTCTCGCCGATCCCGCCGCGGCCTGCCACCGGGCGTGCGTGACGGCGGCCGCCGACCTTCCCGCGAGCGAGGTCCTGGTGTTCGGGCTGTCGCGCGCCTGGGCGGGTCCCTTCGCGCTCGCCGCGGGCAGCCTCGCCGACATGCTCGACGCGCCCGGCCTCGCGGCGATCCTCGCCCGGGCCGGTCTTGTGGCGGCGCACCAGCTCGGCGAAGCTGACCGGGAGCGGCTCGCGGCGGTGATCCTGAAGGGCGATCCGCCGCCCGGCGAGACGATCCGCGGCCGCCGCCACGTGATGCACCGGGACAGCGACGTCGACCGCAACCGCCATTTCCGCGCCGCCATGGGTGGGCTGATCGCCGCCCTCACGGGCGAGACGCGGATCTACACCTCCGCCGGCGCGGAGCGGCAGGCCCCGCCAGGCGGCGCGTCCCTCGCCGTCTTCGCGCGGCGGCCCTGACGGACGAGACGAGCCAGAAGAGGAGAAGACGGATGCTGACGGTCGATCCCACCCTCGACGCCTTCCGCAAGGACGGCTTCGCCGTCGCCGAGGCGATCCTGTCGCCGGACGAGGTGGCCGAGCTCGCCGAACTCACCGCAAGCGTGCTCGCGGGCGCGAAGGGCCTCGAGGCGGCGGACGAGGTCTACGACCTCGAGCCCTCCCACACGCCGGACGACCCGCGGGTGCGGCGCATCAAGAAGCCCCACGCGGTGGACCCCGTTTACCGCAAGTACGCCGAGCACCCGCGGATCCTCGAGATCGTCACCTCCCTCATCGGGCCGGACGTGCGGCTCAACCACTCCAAGGTGAACGTCAAGGCGCCCCACTACGGCTCGGCGCTCGAGTGGCACCAGGACTGGGCGTTCATCCCCCACACCAACCGCGACCTCGTGATCGTCGCCATCATGCTGGACGACTGCACGCCCGAGAACGGCCCGGTCCTGATGATGCCGGGCACCCACGAGGGCAAGCTCTTCCCCCACCACGACGGGGAGGCGTTCGTCGGCGCCATCGACGTGATGGGGGAGGGGCTCGACGTGGAGAAGGACGCGGTGCCTGTGCTCGGACCCGCCGGCACGGCCTCCTTCCACCACCCGATGACGGTCCACGGCTCGGCGGTGAACCGGTCCGACCGCTCGCGCACGCTCCTGTTCTACGAGTACGCGGCGGCCGACGCCTGGCCGCTCTACACCGGCGTCGACTACGCCGAGTTCGACAGCCGCATGATTTGCGGGAACCGCTGCTACGAGCCGCGCCTCGAGCCCGTCTACGTGCGCATGCCCTACCCGGTGGCGACGGCGGGGGCGATCTACGCCATCCAGGAAAAGCTGAAGAAGAAATACTTCGGCGAGGCGTGAGGGACACGGAGACGACCATGACGCGGGACCTGCCGCAGCCGCTCGGCGGCAACGAGATGCCGCGCTTCGGCGGCATCGCCTCCATGATGCGCCTGCCCGTGGCCGAGACCGCCGCGGGGCTCGACGCCTGCTTCGTGGGCATCCCCCTCGACACGGGGACGAGCAACCGCTCCGGCACCCGCTTCGGCCCGCGCCAGATCCGGGCCGAATCCGTGCTCCTGCGGCCCTACAACATGGCGACGCGCGCCGCGCCCTTCGATTCCATCGCCGTCGCCGACGTGGGCGACGTGGCGGTGAACCCCTACGACCTGAAGGCCGCCGTCGCCGGCATCGAGGCCCATTACGACGGCCTCCTCGCCCACGGGGTCCGCCCCCTCGGCCTCGGCGGCGACCACACGCTGGTCCTGCCGATCCTGCGGGCGATCGCGAAGCGCCACGGCCCGGTCGCCCTCCTCCAGGTGGACGCCCACGCCGACGTCAACGAGGCGATGTTCGGCGAGGCGATCGCCCACGGCACGCCGATCCGCCGGGCGGTGGAGGAGGGGCTCGTGGACCCGGCGCGCTGCGTGCAGATCGGCCTGCGCGGCACGGGCTACGCCGCCGACGACTTCGACTGGGCGCGGGAGCAGGGCTTCCTCGTCGTCGAGGCGCAGGACTGCTGGTACCGCTCCCTCGCCCCGCTCATGGAGGAGGTGCGGGAGAAACTCGGGGCCGGCCCCGTCTACCTCACCTTCGACATCGATTCCCTCGACCCGGCCTTCGCCCCGGGCACCGGGACGCCCGAGACCGCCGGGCTGACCCCGCCCCAGGCGCTGGAGATCATCCGCGGCCTCAAGGGCCTCGACCTCGTCGGCGCCGACCTCGTGGAGGTCTCCCCGCCCTACGACCCGTCGGGGAACACGGCCCTTCTCGGGGCGAACCTCCTCTACGAGATGCTGTGCGTCCTGCCCGGCGTCGCCTACCGGACCTGAGCCTCACCGCCCCGGGCCGGCCCGTCAGAGGGTGCGGTGGCGGGCGCGGGCGCCCCGCTCGATCGCCGCCACCACGAGCTTCTCGAGGCCGAGGGCGTCGCGCAGGAGGGCAAGGAAGCGCAGCTCCTCCGGCTCCACGTGGAGGTCCGCGGCCGCCACGTCCACCGCGAGGGCGTAGGCCGTCTCGTGGAGCTTCTTCGGCAGCGTGGCGCGGATCAGCTCGAGCACCGTCTCGAGACCGTCGTCCTCCTGCAGGATCTGCCCGCACGCCTCGGCGACGGACACGAGCCGCTCCTCGTCGAAGTCCTCGAAGATCGGGAGGGTGCGGACGATCTCGCCGATGGTGGAGAGCTCCGCGTCGGTCATGGTGCGGTCCGCGGCGGACATGGTCACCATGGCGAAGATGAGGGCCTCGTGGTGGGAGATGGGGCTTTCCATGGTTGTCGTCTCTCGCCGTGGCGCCGACCCGAGTTGACCGGCCGTGTGAGCGGGCATACCTATCGGCTGACCGATGCGCCAGCAAGGCCGGCCGGGCCGCGCCCGCCCGCCATCCCCCGCCGGCGCGGACGGCCCCTTCCGACCGCGGGACGAGACCATGGACACGACGACGGCACACGGCGCCGGCGATCAACTCTTCGCCAGCCTCGCGGCGGGCGCGAAGGCCTGGCCCTTCGAGGAGGCGCGCAAGCTCCTCGAGCGGCCCCGGGGCGAGGGCAAGCCCGTTCTGTTCGAGACCGGCTACGGCCCCTCGGGCCTGCCCCACATCGGCACCTTCGGCGAGGTCGCGCGCACGACCATGGTGCGCCACGCCTTCGAGGTCCTGACCGGCGGCGCGGTGCCCACCCGCCTCGTGTGCTTTTCCGACGACCTCGACGGCCTGCGCAAGGTGCCCGACAACGTGCCGAACCGGGACCTCCTCGCCGCCCATCTCGACAAGCCGCTCACCGCGGTGCCGGACCCGTTCGGCGAGCACGACAGCTTCGGCCGCCACAACAACGCGCGGCTGCGCGCGTTCCTCGACCGCTTCGGCTTCGACTACGAATTCGTGAGTGCCACCGACACCTATCGCTCGGGCCGCTTCGACGAAACGCTCCTGACGGTTCTGGAGCGCTTCGACGAGGTGATGGCGATCATGCTGCCGACCCTGAGGCCGGAGCGGCGGCAGACCTATTCGCCCTTCCTTCCCATCTGCGCGCGCACCGGCAAGGTGCTGCAGGTGCCGACGCTCGAGCGCTTTCCCGAGCGCGGCACCATCGTCTACGCCGACCCGGAGACGGGCGAGAAGGTCGAGACGCCGGTCACCGGCGGGGCCTGCAAGCTCCAGTGGAAGCCGGACTGGGCGATGCGCTGGGCGGCGCTCGGCGTCGATTACGAGATGGCGGGCAAGGATCTCATCGATTCGGTGCGTGTTTCGAGCCGCATCTGCAAGGTGTTGGGCGGCACGCCGCCCGACGGGTTCAACTACGAGCTGTTCCTGGACGAGAACGGCGAGAAGATCTCGAAGTCCCGGGGCAACGGCCTCACCATTGACGAGTGGCTGTCCTACGCCTCGCCCGAGAGTCTGTCGCTCTACATGTTCCAGAAGCCGCGGGCGGCCAAGCGCCTCTACTTCGACGTGATCCCGAAGGCGGTCGACGAGTATTTTTCCTTCCTCGCGAAGTACGGGGGCGAGGCGCCCGCGGCGCGGATCGAGAACCCGGTCTGGCACATCCACTCCGGCCGCCCGCCGTCGGACGTGCCGCCGGTCGGCTTCGCCATGCTCCTCAACCTCGTGTCCGCCTCCAACGCGGAGGACCGGGACAGGCTCTGGGGCTTCATCTCCCGCTACGCGCCGGACGTGACGGCCGAGACGAGCCCGGCCCTCGACGCCCTCGTCGGCTATGCGCTGCGCTACTACCAGGATTTCATCCTGCCGACGAAGCGCTTCCGGGCACCCACGGACCTCGAGCGGCAGGCCCTCGAGATGCTGGTGGAGCGCCTCGACCGCCTGCCCGCGGGCGCCGACCAGGAGACGATCCAGACCGAGGTCTACGACATCGGCAAGACGCTGCCTTTCGGCAATCTCCGGGACTGGTTCCGCGCCCTCTACCAGGTGCTCCTCGGCCAGGACCAGGGGCCGCGGTTCGGCTCCTTCGTGGAGATCTACGGCATTTCCGAGACGAAGGCGCTGATCGCCGACGCCCTCGCGGGCCGCCTCGTCGCGGAGGCGCCGCAGGCGGGCTGACCGCCCGTCGCAGGCCCGGAACGGGCGCTTCATCGATTTGTTTCCCTTGCCGGACGGCCGCCCGCTCGGCGGCACCGACCGATCAAGGAGACACACCGATGAAGGGTCCGGAGATTTCGCTGAAGCACCTGCAGCGGGCGCTGACGATGGAGCTCACCACCGTCAACACGTACCTCTACCAGGAGCGCCAGCTCAACGACTGGGGGATCGACCGGCTCGCCGGCCGCATGCGCCAGGAGGTCGCCGAGGAGCGCGAGCACGCCGAGCGCTACCTCACCCGCCTCCTTTTCCTCGGCGGCACGGCGGACGTGAAGACACTCGACCCCATCACGCCACCCGAGAACGTCCGGCAGATCTTCGAGACGCAGCACCGGATGGAGAGGGAGGCGATCGACTACTACAACAAGGCGGCGGTGGAGTGCCACGAGGCCGGCGACGTCGGCTCGTTCCACCTGTTCATGGACATCCTGGGCGACGAGGAGGAGCACATCGACTTCCTCGAGGATCAGTTCGACCTCATGGAGATGATGGGGCCGCAGATGTATATCGCGCGCCAGGTCTCCCCCCTCGACAAGGAGGACGACGAGGAAGACTGACCGGTCCCGCTGCGCGCCGCTTCGTGGTAGGAAAGGGGCGGCGTCCGCGCGGCCCCGGCCCCTCCCGGCCCCGCCCGCGGCGCCGCCACCGAAAAGGCCATGCCGCCGGCGCCGCGCGCCGGTCGGCGCAACGGGACGGGCCGGACGATGCCGCGTCGTCACCATCCGCGCAGCCGGTCGGGGGGAGGGGGCCTCGCCGCCCTCGTGCTCCTCCTCGTGGTCGGCGTCTTCGCCGGCCTCGTTTTCCTCGCCATCGACGTCCTCGACCTCGCCTCGGCCCCGGACACGCCGGCCCCGCCGCCGTCCGTGTCGGCGGAGATCCCGGGGGAGCGTACCGTCTCGGCGGACGAGGACGTGCCGGTCGCCGTGCGCGCGGGCACGGGCGAGCGCGTACCGGTGAAGGAGGCGCTCCTCGCCGAGGCGTCCGGCCCCGCGGCCGTGGAGGCGCCGCCGGACGCCCTGCGCCATGTCACCGGCCCCGGCATCACGGCGGGCCCCGCCGCCGAGGGGCCGCTCGAGCGCGAGCCGACGGCCGTCGTCCTGCCGCCCGAGCCGGAGGAGCCGGCCGAGCCCTTCCGCCTCGTCGTGGTGGTCGACCCCGGCCTCATCGACGTCAGGAGCCACCTCGTCCGGCTCGCCCACGTCTCCCCGCCGCTCACGGCCGACACCTGCACCGCCCCCTCGGGCGCCGAATGGCCCTGTGGCCGACGCGCGCGCACGGCGGTCCGCCGGCTCATCCGCCGCCGCGCCGTCGCGTGCCGCCCCCTCGAGGACCCGGACACGAAGCCCCCCCGGCCGATGGTGCGCTCGGCCATCCTCACCGGGCCGGAGCGCCCGCCCGAGCCGCGGGCGGCGCGCCTCGGCACACCGCCCGAGGACGGCGAGCGGGAGACGGTCGTCGCCGACTGCACCGTCGGCAACACCGACATCGGCGCCTGGCTCGTGGAGAACGGCTGGGCCGAGCCCGCCCCGGGCGCGCCGGAGCGGCTCGTCACGCTCCACGCGGCGGCCCGCGCCGCCGGGCGCGGCCTCTACGCTCCCGATCCCCGCTGACGCCGGGGCAATTCGGGCGGAAAGTGTGCCATCGCCGGAAAAATGGACTAGATCTCGCTCGCGGCCGCGCGGGGGCGGCCGGACCAGCCACGGCG
Organism: uncultured Hyphomicrobiales bacterium; assembly: GCA_964547415.1. GTDB lineage: Bacteria > Pseudomonadota > Alphaproteobacteria > Rhizobiales > Amorphaceae > CAZJNX01. The sequence goes on along the minus strand of CAZJNX010000007.1, from coordinate 9,525 downwards.
GAGGACCATCCTTGACGAATGCCCTGAGCGGGTTCGCGCCCGTCACCCGCGGCGAGACGCTGGCGGCCCGCGTCCGGGAGGAGCTGCGCTCGGCGATCATGGCCGGCCGCTTCCAGCCGGGCGAGAAGCTCACCCTGCGCGCCGTCGCCGCCGCCCTCGACGTGAGCCTGACGCCCGCCCGCGAGGCCCTGTACAACCTCGCCTCCGAAGGCGCCCTCGAGGCCGGCCCCAACGGCTCCATCTACGTCCCCCGCCTCGACCGGGGGCGCATCGCCGAGATCGCGAAGATCCGCGTGGCGCTCGAGGGGCTCGCCGCCCGCGAGGCCGCGCCGCGGCTCGACGGCAACGCGATCGCGGAGATCGTCGCCCTCAACGAGGCGCTCGAACAGGCCGACGGGCGCGGCGACTACGCAAGCCTCATCCGCCTCAACTGGGCCTTCCACTTCCGCCTCTACGACGGGGCCGGGATGCCAGCGCTGCGGCGGATGATCGAGAGCTGCTGGCTGATGACCGGCTCCTACCTCAATCTCATCTACCCGACCTTCGGCCTCGCGAGCACCGGCATCCGCAACCACCGGGAGATCATCGCCGCCCTCACCGCCCGCGACGCGGAGCGGCTGATGGCCGCCGTCGCAAGGGACATCGAATTCGCCTCCGCGGCCATGGAGGACGTCGCCGAGGCCATGGAGGCGGAGGCCGACGAGGCACCGCCCGAGCGCCGCGCCGCCCGCCGGGCCTGAGGCCGCGCCGCGCACGCTTGCGGCCCCTTCCGCCCGCTGTTACATATTATAACAGCTGGCGCGACAAGGCGGGACATGAAGAACAGCCCCTCCCTCGACGAGCAGGTGGAGATGTACCGCCGCATGGTGGCGGTCCGGCAGATGGAGGAGGTGCTCGGCCGCCTCCACAAGGAGGGGAAGACCCGCGGCCCGATCCACCGCTGCGACGGGCAGGAGGCTGTCGGCGTCGGCGCGACGGCGATGCTCTCGGCCGATGACTACGTGACGAGCACCCACCGCGGCCACGCCCACTACATCGGCAAGGGTCTCGACCCCTATCCCGTCGCCGCCGAGATCATGGGCCGCGCCACGGGCTGCTGCGGCGGCCGCGCGGGCCACATGCTGATCGCCGACGCCTCCCGGGGGATGATCGGCGGCAACGCCATCGTCGGCGCGGGGATCCCGGCCGCGACGGGCATGGCCGCCTCCATCCGCCTCAGGGGCGAGGGCAAGGTCGCCATGTGCATCTTCGGCGACGGCGCGGCCCAGACCGGCATCTGCCACGAATCCATGAACATCGCGAGCCTGTGGCGCCTGCCCGTCGTGTTCGTTCTGGAGCACAACCTCTACGGCCTCACGGTCCACGCGCGCCGCCAGTCCTCGGTCGACGACCTTTACGTCCGCGCGGAGGGCTACGGCATCCCCGGCGAGCAGGTGGACGGGAACGACGCCGTCGCCGTCTACCGCGCAGTCGCCGACGCGGTGGAGCGGGCGCGGCGCGGGGACGGCCCGAGCCTCGTGGAGGCGCGCACCTACCGTCTCGTGGGCTTTTCCACCAGCGACATGGGCGGCTATCAGCCCGACGAGGAAATCGCCGCCTGGCGCGAGAAGGACCCGATCGTCCGCCTCGGCCGCGCGCTGGAGGACGCCTTCGGCGCCGAGCACGTCGTCGCCGTCGCCGCCCGCGCCCGCCAGGAGGTGGACGCCGCGTTCGAGCGGGCGCTCGCGGACCCCGCGCCGGCGTTCGCGCCGTTCGCCCCCTCGGCCCCCTACCGGGCGGGAGCGGCGTGATGGCGAGCCAGCGCTACGCCGAGGCGCTCAACGCCGCCCTCGCGGAGGAGATGGAGCGGGACCCGCTCGTGTGGGTGTTCGGCGAGGACATCGCCACCTACGGCGGCGTCTTCAAGGTGACGAAGGACCTCCTCGCCCGCTTCGGCGAGGAGCGGGTGCGCGACACCCCGATCTCCGAGCAGACGCTCGCCGCCATGGCCGTCACGGCGGCGATGACCGGCACCCGCCCGGTCCTCGAGATCATGTACGCCGACTTCCTGCCGCTCACGGTGGACGCCCTCGTCAACCAGGCGTCCATCTACGAGTACATCTGGAACGGGCAGGTGACGATGCCGTTCGTGCTGAGGACCCAGGGCGGCGGCGGGGCCGGCGCGGGGGCCCAGCACTCCAAGAGCCTCGACGCCTTCGTGGCCCACATCCCGGGCCTCAAGGTGGTCGCCCCCGCCACGCCCGCCGACGCCAAGGGCCTCCTGAAGGCCGCGATCCGGGACGACGGGCCGGTGATCGTGCTGGAACACAAGCTCCTCTACAACACCCGCGGCGAGGTGCCGGACGGCGACCATCTCGTGGAGTTCGGCCGCGCCCGCACCGCGCGGGAGGGGTGGGACGTGTCGGTCTTCGCCACCTCCCGCATGGTCCACGAGGCGCTGAAGGCGGCCGACGCCCTCGAGAGCGAGGGCGTGTCGGTGGAGGTGGTCGACCTGCGCTCGCTCCGGCCCCTCGACGTGCCGGCGATCGTGGCCTCGGTCGAGAAGACGGGCCACGCCGTCGTCGTCAACGAGGGCTGGCGCTTCTGCGGCTTCGCGGCGGAACTGTCCGCCGTCATCATGGAGAACGCCTTCGACGCCCTCGACGCGCCGGTGGAGCGGGTCGCGGGCGCGGACATGCCGATCCCCTACGCCGAACCGCTCGAGACGGCGGTCCTGCCGGGCGCCGCGGCCATCGCCGACGCCTGCCGCAGGGCCGTCGCCTGACGGCGGGGGAGGGCGCCATGCCCGTCGACATCCGCATCACGGGGGCGGGCGGCGAGTACATGGAGGACGTGACGGTGGTCGAGTGGCGCGCCGCGCCCGGCGACACCGTCCGCGCCGGCGAGACCGTCGCCGTCGTGGAGACGGCCAAGGCCGCCACCGACATCGAGGCGCCCGCCGACGGCATCCTCCAGGAGATCCTGATCCCCGCGGGCGCCGAGGCCCCGGTCGGCGCCGTCCTCGGCCGCATCGGCGACGGCACGCCCGCGAACGGCCCGCCCGAGACCGCCGGGAGCGCCCCGCCCCCGCCGGCCGACGCGGAGGACGCGGCGGAGGAACGGCGCGTCGAGGCGGCGGGCCCGCCGGTTCGCCCGCGCGCGGCGCGCCCGGGCAAGGTGGTCGCGAGCCCCCTCGCCCGGAAGGTGGCCGCCCGCCGCGGGGTGGACCTTTCCGCCGTCACCGGCACGGGCCCGGGCGGGCGCATCAAGCGGCGCGACGTGGAGGCGGCGGCCGAGACCGCCCCGGCGCCGGCGCCCGCCCGCGCGGCGCGGCCCGCGGGCACGGTGACGGCGGCCGGCCTCCACGTGGAGCGCGCCCCCGCCGCCGAGGCCACCAACCCGGCCCCCGTCGTCTTCCTCCACGGCTTTGGCGCCGACACCCTCGTGTGGCGCGCTGTCCTGCCCGCCCTCGACGCCGGGCTCGACGCGGTCATGGTGGACCTGCCCGGCCACGGCCGCTCGGCACCGGCCCGCGGCGACACGGTGGAGGACCTCGCGGAGGCCGTCGGCCGCGCCCTCGACGCGGCCGGCCACGCCGACTGCCACCTCGTCGCCCACTCCCTCGGCGCGGCCGTCGCCCTCGCGCTCGTCGGCGCCGGGTCGGTCGCCGCCCGCTCCCTCGTTCTGATCGCCCCGGCGGGCCTCGACCCGACCATCGACGCCGCCTTCCTCGACGCCTTCACCGCGGCGGAGGACGTCGACGCCCTCGCCGCCGCCATGGCGCCCCTCTTCGCGGACGAAACACCGCTCCCCGCCGGCTTCGCCCGCGCCGTCCACCGCCGCCGGTCGGACCCGCGGCTGCGTGCCGGGCAGGCCGCCCTCGCCCGCACCCTCTTCCCCGAGGGCCGGCAGGCGTTCGACGGGCGGGCGGCGCTCGCCGCCTTCGCCGGCCCCGCCCGGGTGATCCGCGGCGGGGCGGACCGGATCATCCCGCCGGGCGGGGAGGGGCTGCCGCCCGCGACGGCGCTCCACGTCTTCCCCGGCGTCGGCCACATGCCCCACGTGGAGGCGGCGGCCACCGTCGCGAGGCTTGTGTCGGAGACCGCGAGAAGCGCACGATGACGGCCGCCCCCGGACGGGCGAGGGCCGCGAGGAACCGGGAGGAGGCGATGGCACGGCACGCGGACAGGGTGGTTCTCGTCACGGGCGCCGCGAGCGGCATCGGCCTCGCCACCGCCCGCCGCTTCGCATCGGAGGGGGCGAACGTCTCCCTCGTCGATCGCGACGGCGAGGGCCTGATGGCCGCCCACGGAGCCCTGAAGGCGGACGGGGCGAAGACCCTGCCCCTCGCGGGCGACGTGACCGACGCCGCGTTCGTGAAGGAGGCGGTCGCGGAGACGATCGAGGCCTTCGGCGGGATCGACTGCGTGGTCACCTCCGCCGGGATCGTCCGCGCCGAGCCCGCCCTCGAGGTGACGCCCGAGACCTTCCGCGAGCACCTCGAGATCAACGTCATGGGCAGCTGGCTGCCGGCCCAGGCCGCCGCCCGCCACATGGCCGAGCACGGCGGCGGGACCATCGTGTTCCTCGGCTCCGTCTACGGGGCGAGCGGGGCGCCGAACCGCACCGCCTACTGCACCTCCAAGGGCGGCATCCACAACCTCGTCCAGAGCCTCGCCGTCGAGTGGGGACCGCTCGCGATCCGCGTCAACGCCGTCGCGCCCACGGGCGTGCGCACCCCGATGGTGCAGGACCTCATCGACCGCGGCATCTACAACATGAAGGGGGTCGTCGCTCGCACCCCCCTCGGCCGCCTCGCCGAGGCGGAGGAGATCGCGGCGGCCTGCGCGTTCCTGGCGAGCGGCGAGGCCTCCATGATCACCGGCCACGTCCTTCCCGTCGACGGCGGCTGGCTCGCCAACGGCTACACGACCACGTCCTGAAGGCCGCGCCATGGACCGCCTGATCTTCCGCTGCGAGGGCCGCGACCACCCGATCGAGGTGACGGGCGAGCACGCGCCCGAAACGCTCGCGAAGGTCCGCGCCATCCTTCCGCAGAAAGTGGACGTCCACTGCGCGAAGATCGCGGGCAGCCACATCATGTGGCCCGTCCCGTTCGTGCAGCGGACGGAGGGGGCGAAGGATGTGCTGTCGATGCCGCCGGGCGCCTTCTTCTTCTGGCCGGAGCGGCAGTACCTGGAAATCACCTATGCGGAGCTGCAGGCCGAGAGCGCGGCCGTCAGCTACCTCGGCAAGCTCGAAGGGGACGTGTCCTGGCTCGCCGACTACGCGGACCGGCAGCGCCGCGGCCAGGGGCGCGCGGTCTTCACCGCCGAGCTCCTCGGCGGGGACAGCGCGCCCGCCGCCCCGCCCGCGCCGCCGCCCGCGAGCCCGCGCCTCGCCGCGATCCGCGCGGCGCGCCTCGCCGCCTGGGAGGCCGAGCCCGCCGAGATCGCCGGCCTCCTCGGGCGGCGCGGCAAGATGATCCCGTTCGGCCCCCTTCACATGGCCGAGGGGGAGATGCGCAAGCTCCACGAGCTCCTGTGGCGCCTGTGGACGGCGGCGGACACGCGCCCGGCGAGCGAGACGGCGGCGATCGCCCGCTTCGTGCTGGAGGCGGGGATCACCCGCGTCGGCGGCCTGTGCCACCTCACCGGCGCCTCCGCGGTCCTTGCCGAGGGGATCGCCTGCATCGAGGAAAGCGCCGACCCGCTCCCCGACATCCTGGAGGAGCTCGTCCTCTACGCCGGGCGGATCGCGGCCTGGCTCGACCTCCACATCCCGTTCCACGACTGCAACGAGACCCTGCGCGCGGCGCTCGCCGCCCGCCCGTCCTGACGGAGGAAGACCACGATGGCCGCCAAGCGCGAAAACATCTCCAGCGGCTCCAGCTTCGAGGAGAGGTTCGGCTACTCCCGCGCGGTGAAGGTGGGCGACCTCGTGTTCGTCTCCGGCACCGTCGGCATCGCCTACGACACGGGCAGCATCTCCGCGGACCCGGTGGAGCAGCTCCACCAGATCATCCGCAACATCGAGCCCGCCCTCACCAGGGCCGGCTGTACCCTGAAGGACGTGTGCCAGATCACGGTGTACGTCACGGCGCCGGAGGTGTTCGAGGCGATCGGCCCGGAGCTCGGCCGCATCTTCGGCGACATCCGCCCCACCAGCGCCGCCATCGTCGTCGCCTTCCCGGTGCCGGACGTGAAGGTGGAGATCGCGGCGACCGCCGTCGTCGGCGCGGGCGGCTGAACGCGCCCTTCAGGAGAGGCCCCATGCGCATCCGCTGGATCCACCCGACACGGCCGGACGCCGCCCTCGCCCCCCTCTGGCGGCGCATGGAGAGCGCGCAGAAGGCGATCCTGAGGCCCGACGCTGTCCTCGAATTCGCCTATCCGGAGCTTTCGGCCAACTTCGGCCGCTCCTTCTACGCCGAGCAGCTCAACGCCGTCGGCATGGTGGAGGCGACCATGGCCGCCGAGCGGGACGGGTGCGATGCCGTCGTCCTCGGCTGCTGGAACGACCCGCTGTGGGAGGCGCGGGAGGTGGTCTCGATCCCGGTGGCGAGCGTCGGCGAGCAGTCGATGCTGACGGCCCTGTCCATGGGCTTCCGCTTCGCGGTCGTGACCGTCGCCGACAAGGTGGCCGCCTCCATCGAGCGCGACCTTCGGGCTTACGGGCTTGCCTCCCGCGCCATCGTGCGGCCGGTCCGGGCGATCGCGCCGGCCTCCGACGTCGGCCTCATCCTGTCGGCGGTGGACGACCCGCGCACCGACTTCCTGCCCCGCTTCGAGGCGGTGGCGGGGGCGTGCGTCGCCGACGGGGCGGAGGTGATCCTGACGGGCTGCGGCTACTACGGGCCGCTGCTGCGCCTTGCGGGCTACACCCACGTGCCGGGCACCGGCGTCCCGGTGGTGGACGCCTCGGCCGTCGCCCTCAAGCAGGCCGAGGCGATGGCGGATCTTGCCGCCGCCACCGGCCTCGTGAAGAGCGAGGCCTGCTACTTCCGCGCCCCCCCGCGGGACGCGCTCGACACGGTGCGCGAGGCGGTGGGCGTCGCCCGAACCCCCGCGCCGGCAAAATAGATGGCGAACGGCGCGATCCTGCCCCGCCCGCCGCGCGCCGCCGCCCGCCGCCGCCCGGACGCGGCGATGGAGGGCGTCGTCTGGGCCATGACCGTCCGGGAGGAGCACCGCCCCCGCCCGCGCCTCGGGGAGGACCGGGAGGCGGACCTCGCGGTGGTGGGCGGCGGTTTCGCGGGCCTTTCCATCGCCCTCGAGGCGGCGCGGCGGGGCCTTTCCGTCGTCCTCCTCGAGGCGGGGCGGGTCGGCAACGGCGCCTCGGGCCGCAACGGGGGCTTCGCCGTCCCCACCTTCCCGGGCGCGCTGACGCCCGCCGCCGTCTCCGCCCGCCTCGGACGGAAGAAGGGCGAGGCGCTCTCGGCCCTCGTCACCGAGGGGCCGACCCTCCTCAAGGGCGAGGTGGAGCGCTACCAGATCGCCTGCGACGCGGAGCAGAACGGCTGGATCCAGCCAGCCCACTCCGAGAAGGCGCTCGCGAAGGTCCGCGCCGTCTACGAGGGCTGGCGCGCCTTCGGGGCGGACGTCGCCTGGCTCGACCGGGAGGCCGTCACGCAGGCGACCGGCGCTGGCTGCTATCTCGGCGGCTGGCGGCGGGCGAACGGGATGATGGTGAACCCGCTCGCGCTCGCCCGCGGCTTCGCCCGTGCCGCGGCCAACGAGGGCGCCGCCGTCCTCGAGGAGAGCCCCGTCACCGCCGTCGGCCGGGACGGGGGCCGCCCGGTCGTGGAGGCGAACGGCCACCGGGTGACGGCGAAAAGCGTCGCCATCGCCACCAACGGCTACACCGACGCCCTCGTCGGCGAGGTGGACCGGTCCGTCATCCCGATCCACCTTTTCCACACCGTCACGAAGCCGCTTGCTGAGGACGTGCGCGCGGCCATCATGCCGGACCGGGTGTGCTTCACCGACATCCGCAAGTCCGGCGGCTTCGGCCGCTACGACCGGGACGGGCGGCTCATCTCCGGCGGCGCCGTCTTCGCCCTCGGCGACCGGCGCAGAGCGGGCCTCGCCCACGTCCGGCGGCGGATGCGGCAGATCTTCCCCTCGCTGCCGGACGTGGAGGTGGAGACCTACTGGGAGGGCTGGTGCGCGCTGACGCCCGAGTTCCTGCCCCGCGTCCAGGTGCTCGCGCCCGGCGTCTACTCCCTCCTCGGCTTTTCGACCCGCGGCGTGGCGCTCGCCAGCAACGCGGGCCGCCGCCTCGGCGCGTTCCTCGCGGGGGAGGGGACGCTCGACGACGTGCCCCTCGAGGTGACGGAGGGACCGCGCACGATCCCGTGGCACGGCCCGAAGGCGGTGGCTGGCCGCCTCATCTACCCGCTCTACAAGGCGATGGACCGGCTGGGGATGACATGATGGACGACGCGGCACCGCTTTCGGGCAGGACCGTCCTCGTGACGGGCGGATGCGGCGGCATCGGCTCGGCCGTCGTGCGGCTGCTGGCTGCCGGCGGCGCCCGGGTCGTCGCCGCCTCCGACCGGCCGGACCGGCTCGCGGCGCTCGCCGCCGAGACGGGGGCGGAGGCGCTCTCCCTCGACGTGACGGACCGGGAGGCGGTCATGGCCGCCCTGTCGGGGCGCGAGATCGACGCGATGGTGGTGGCGGCCGGTTCGCTGGGCGTCACCGGCACCCTCTACGACGTCCCGGCCGAGGGCGCCCGCCACGTGGTCGACGTCAACGTCCACGGCCTCCAGAACTGTCTGCAGGCGGTGGTGCCGGGCATGATCGCCCGCGACCGGGGCCACGTGGTCGCGATCAGCTCCATCGCGGGGCCGTACCCGGCGACGGCCCAGCCCGTCTACGCCGCCTCCAAGGCGGCGGTCCACGCCATGGCGACGAACCTCCGGATGGAGCTTTACGGCACCTCGCTGCGCGTCTCGGAGATCCGGCCCGGCCGCGTCGCCACCGGCATGCACCGGGAGATGTTCGAGGGCGACGAGGAAAAGGCCGCCGCCACCTTCTACGAGGGCTACGCGTGCCTCACGCCGCAGGATGTCGCGGCCGCAATCGGCTTCGTCCTGTCCGCGCCGCCGCACGTGGATGTGACGGTCCTCGAGATCATGCCGACCCACCAGGTGATCGGCGGCGTGCGCTTCCGCCCGGCGGCCGGCGAGGGCTGACCGGCCCGCCGTCGCCTGCCCGGCCGGCCTTGCCGGCCAGGGGCCCGCGGCACGAGGGGAGGGGCGCGTGTCGGACGGCGAGGACGGGATCGACCCGGCCGCTTCCGCCAGGTGGCGCCGGATCGCCCGCCACGGGACGACGCCGCGCCTCCGGCCGAGGCGCCGTTCCGGGCCGCCCGCGCAGGGACGCCGTCGCCGATCGAGGCGCCCGCTACCGGTGGAGGCCGAGGTCGGCGAGCACCCGTGGCAGCATCCGCTGCACCTGCGAGCCCGTCATGCCCGGGCGGATCGACGGGTGGTAGAGCATGTTGAGGAGCGCCTCGTCGAAGGCGGTGAAGCTCGCGTGG
>CAZJNX010000006.1:0-47142 GCA_964547415.1 uncultured Hyphomicrobiales bacterium | reverse complement strand
ACGTTCATGCCGGGTTCCGCTCGATCAGCTGCTTGGCGATGATGATGCGCTGGATCTCGTTGGTGCCCTCGCCGATGCACATCAAGGGCGCGTCGCGGAAGTAGCGCTCCACCGCATATTCCTTCGAATAGCCGTAGCCGCCGTGGATGCGCATGGCTTCCAGCGCGTTCTCCACCGCCGCCTCGGACGCGAAGAACTTCGCCATCCCCGCTTCCATGTCGCAGCGCTCGCCCTTGTCGTAGGCGCGGGCCGCATCGTAGGTGAGGAGGCGCGCGGCCTGCACCTTGGTCGCCATCTCGCCGAGCTTCAGCTGGATGGCCTGGTGCTGGCAGATCGGCTTGCCGAAGGTCTTGCGGATCTGCGAATACTTCACGCTGTCCATCAGCGCCGCGTTGGCGAGGCCGCAGCCGCGCGCGGCGATGTTGATGCGGCCGAGCTCGAGGCCCGAGAGCGCGGCCTGCAATCCCCTGCCCTCCGCGCCGCCCACGAGGGCGGAGGCGGGCACGCGATAGTCCTCGAAGATGAGCTCTGCGGAATCGATGCCCTTGTAGCCCATCTTCTCGAGCTTCCGCGACACGCGGAAGCCATCGCCCTTCTCGGCGATGAACATGGACATGCCCTTGTGGCGGGGCTCGGCCTCCGGGTCGGTCTTCACGAGGAGGGCGAAGGCCTCGCCGTGGATGCCGTTCGAGATCCACGTCTTGGTGCCGTTGATCACGTAGCCGTCGCCGTCCTTGCGGGCGCGGGTGCGGATCGCCTGCAGGTCCGTCCCGCAGTCGGGCTCGGTGAGGGCGAGGCCGCCGCGCAACTCGCCCGTGGCGAAGCGGGGCAGGTAGTGGCGGCGCTGCTCCTCCGTCCCCATCCGGGTCACGCACGCGGCCATGATGAGGTGCGAGTTGAAGATGCCGGTGAGCGACATCCACGTCTCGGAGATCTTCTCGACGATCTTGGCGTAGGTGGTCGCAGACAGGCCGAGCCCGCCGTACGCGGCCGGGATCGTCGCGCCGAACAGGCCCAGCTCCTTCATCTGCTCGACCATCTCCGACGGGTACTCGTCGGCGTGCTCGAGACGCATGACGTGGGGGCGCACGTCGCGCTCCAGCCACTTCTCGATGGCCTCGAGGATGATCTCGTCCTCGCCGTGAGCGGCCGCGTCTTCCACCTTGGCGTCCATCGGTCTTCCTCCCGTTTGTCTTCTCAGGCGACGGCGAGCCGCGCGAGGACGGCGGCGTCGGCCTCCGCCTCGAGCGCGTCCACCGTCTCCACGATCCTCGCCGCCCGTTCCGGCTCGATCGGGCGGGCGCCGTAGCCGCAGCAGCGCAGGAACTTGTCGACGTTGGCCTCCCGGTCGAGGGGCGCCTCCGGGTGGCCGTAGACCCGCTTAAGCACGATCTCGCGGGTGCGCCCGTCCTTCAACTGGAAGACGAACGTCTGCGGGTCGAGGGCGTTCGGGTCCGGGTTGGTGTCGAGCACCACCTCCACCTTCGCCGCGATCGCGTGGACCGCCGGGTCCTCCAGCGCCTCCTTGCCGATGAAGTCCGGCACGTCCACCTGCCCGCGGGACAGGAAGACGCCGGCCACGAACGGCAGGCAGAGCTTGGCGTAGTTGGTCTCGGGCGAGGGAACGTCCGGGCGACCGACGAGGCGGTGGACGAGGGGCGGGACGATCGCCTTGATCGACACGATGTCGTCCGGCGCCACGTCGTGATCGTCCATCAGCTGCATGAGGGCGTCGACGACGCCGTGGGTGAGCCGGCCCGACGGGAACGGCTTGTGGGAAAGCTCGGCGATCCGCCACTTGCGGCCGAGGCACTCCCACGCCCAGTCGAGGTCCACGTCGTCGTCCTCGTAGAGCTTGAAATAGCCGTAACGGCCCGTCAGCACGTCGTGGGGCCCCGGGAAGCCGGCTTCCGCGAGGCTCTCAGCCGTGAGCGCCGAGCGCGCCGCGAAGCCGATCTGGAGACCGAGGACGGGCGAGCCCTCCGTGTGGGGCTGGAGGGTGCCGGCCGTCGCCCCGTACATGATGCCGAGGGCGTCGAGCACGCGCCCGCGGTCGAGGCCGGCGACGGAGGCGAGGGCCGCCGTCCCGCCGAAGCCGCCGCAGGTGGCGGGGCGGAAGAAGCGCATCTCCCCGTTCGCCACCATGCCGAGCATCGCCGCGACGTCCACCCCGACGGCGAGCCCCGTCAGGAACGCCTTGCCGGAGACGGGCGCGCCGCGGGCCGCCCGCGCCTCGGCGCCGGCGAGGAGGGCGGCGAGCACGGTCGCCATCGGGTGGACGACGGCGGCCTCGTGGACGCAGTCGAACTCCATGCAGTGGATCTGGTAGGCGTTGACGATGGCGGCGGCCATCGCCGGCATACGCTCGCCGGTGACGAGGACGGTCGCCTCCTCGCCCGCGCCCCAGGTGGCGACGGTCTCCTTGAGGAGCGGCACGCTCGCCCCGGACGAGCCGGCGATGCCCACCCCGATCGAATCGAGGAGGAACGTCTTCGCCTTCTCGACGGCCGCGGCCGGCAGGTCGTCGTAGGTGACCCGCGCCACGTGGTCGGCGAGGGCGCCGACGGCGTCGAGGGTCTCCGGGGGGCTCGCTGAACCCATGAAGCGTCTCCTGAAGGCCCGCCGGCCTCACCGGCGGGCGTGGAACGGCGGCGGGGGGCGCCGGCGCCGCCCGCGCCTCACTCGATGGTGAGGCCGGTCACCTTGCCGATGGTCTCGTTGAAGCCCGCGACGCAGTCCGCGCCGCAGCGGGCGGCGAAGCCCGGCAGCACGCTCTCGCGCATCGCCTCGGCGCGCAGGCGGATATCCTCCTCCGACGGGTCGACGCGGGTCATTCCGGCCGGCTCCCCGTGGGGACAGGGCCCGGACGTGTTGCAGGCGATGCCCTCCGCGTCCTCCTTCATGTTGAGGGCCCACATCTCGTCCGACAGCGCCTCGAGCTCGGCCGACAGGAAGGCGCGGACCTCCCCCGGCAGGCCGTTCCACCAGGCCGCGTTGGCGACCGTGGCGCCCGAGCCGAAGTTGATCGGCAGGGTGAAGAGGTAGTCCGCCCCCTCGTGCCAGCCGGCCGAGTAGCCGCCGAGCGTCCCGGTGATGGCGCAGTCGATGACGCCCTGCTGGAGCGCCTGCTGCACCTCGCCGAAGCTCATGTTGACGCCCGTCCCGCCGAAGTGCTCGACGAAGTCGGCCTGGCTCGCGCCGGAGGTGCGGATGCGCCGGCCCTCGAGGTCGGCGAGGCCCTCGATCGGGTCGCGGCAGTAGAGGATCTGGCTCTGGTAGGACTGGAGCGTGAGGAGCTCGAGGCCGAGCTCGTCCGCGTAGTAGGCGGCGAGCACCGGGCGGAACGCCTCCGTCACCTCCCGGAAGTCCTCCATGGAGGTGGACAGGCCCGCAAGGTCCGTGGCGTCGTTGATCGGCGCGTCGCCCGCGTGGTGGCCGAGCTGGGCCGTGGCGACGTTCATGACGCCCTGGGAGAGGAGGCGGAACACCTCCGGGCCCTTGAGGCCCATCTCGTTCCACGGCTTGAACTGGGCGGTGATCGCCCCGCCCGACGTCTCGGTCACCTCGCCGGTCCAGAACGGTGCCTCGAGCGTCTTCGACTGGGTGGTGATGCCGAGGTTGCCCACCACGTTCACCTGCGTCCTCGGCAGGTCCTGCGCCGCCGCGCCGCCCGCCCCGAGGGCGATGAGGCCGCCTGCCGCCAGAAGGCGCGCCCCCGCGCGCCGGATCGTCCCGTTCGTCATCCGCTTCCCTCTTCTTCCGTCGGCCCCTTCGCAGGCTCTCGCACCCGTTTCTAGCCCGCGACCCCCGGCAGCCACAACGCAAGGCCCGGAAAGACGAGGAGCATGAGCATCATCACCACCATCATGGCGAGGAACGGGCTCGCCCCCGCCATCACGTCGCGGATCGGCCCGCCGCCCCGCACCGCCTGCACCACGAACAGGTTGACCCCGATGGGCGGGGTGATGAGCGCCGCCTCGATCAGGATCATGAACAGGACGCCGAACCACACCGGGTCGTAGCAGAGCGCCGTCACCACGGGCACCACCACGGGCGTCGTCGCGATCATCAGCGACAGCGAATCCATGAAGCATCCGAGCACCAGATACACCGCGATGACGACGAGGATCACCCCCGCGGGCGGGACGTCGAGCCCCCGCATGGCGCTCGTGACCGCATCGGTGAGGCCGACCGCCGTCATCACGAAGTTGAGGAAGAAGGCGCCGAGCACGATGAGCATGACCATGGCGGTCGTGCGCATCGCCCCCTCGAAGGCCCGCTTGAGGAGCGACAGGGAGAGCGCCCGCCGCGCCGCCGCGAGGCCGAGGGCGGCGAGGACGCCGAGGGAGGCCGCCTCCGTCGGCGTCGCGAGGCCGGCGTAGATGGAGCCGACGACCACGAGGAAGAGGCCGACGGGCGGCAGGAGGGCCGGAAGCCGCGCCACACGCTCCCGCCAGGGCAGGGCCTGTCGCGGGCGCGACCAGTCGGGCCGCACGAGGCAGGCGATGCCGATGGCCAGCGAGAACAGGAGCGCGAGGAGGACGCCCGGGATCAGCGCGGCGAGGTAGAGCTTGCCGATGGAGACCTCGGCGAGCACCCCGTAGAGGATCATGTTGATCGACGGCGGAATGAGGATGCCGAGGGTTCCCCCCGCCGCGATGGAGCCGAGGAACAGGGGCCGGTTGTAGCCGTGCCGGTCCATCTCCGGGATCGCGACGGTGCCGACGGTGGCGGCCGTCGCCACCGAGGAGCCGGAGGTGGCCGCGAAGAGGGCGCAGCTCGCCACGTTCGTGTGCATGAGCCCGCCGGGAATGCGGCCGGTGAAGGCGTCGATCGCCTGGAACATGTCCCGCGCGAGCCCCGAGCGCAGGAGGATCTCCCCCATCAGGATGAACAGGGGCACGGCGACGAGCACGAACTCGGTGGAGGCCGACCAGGCGATCTCGCCGAGGGCCGGCATCAGCGGGAAGAAGGAGTAGAGTTCGGCGAGCACCACCGCGAGGATGAACAAGACCACCGCCACCGGCAGCGCCAGGAGGACGAGGGAGGCGAGGAGCCCCGCCGCCGTCGCGATCACGGCCGCCGCTCCGGAAAGGCGGTCTCGGCCATGCCCGTCTCGGGCGCGCTCGACGGCACCCCGGCGCGGCGGGCGACCTCGCCGACGCGCCCGCGGGCAAGCGCCACGGTGGCGTCGAGGAAGAGGACCACCGCCGTCACCGCGAACCAGGTGAGGGCGGCCGCCCAGACCCCTTGCGGGATCACCATGGGGACCGCGAGGGAGGAGTTGGAGACGGCGCCGAGGGACAGGCTGGTGCCGAAGGTGCGCCAGGCGTGGTGGGACAGGAGGCTCGCGACGGCGGCGAGCCCGAGGAGCGAGGCGACGTCCGACACGGCCCGCACGATCGGCGGCACGTGGGCGTACAGGATGTCGATGCGGATGTGGGCCCTTTCCACCAGGGCGTAGGAGAAGGCGAACGCGGTGGAGGCGGCGAACAGGTAGATGGTGATCTCGAAGGAGTTCACCACCGACAGCGCGAACAGGTTCCTCAGCACCACCTCGACCCCGACGAGGACCGCCGACAGGAGGACGAGCGCCCCGCCGAGGACCGCGAGCCCCCGGGCGACCGGCGCGAGGAGGTCGTCGACGAGCCGCGTCAGCATCGCCCGCGCGTCACGGCGCCGGGTCCACGGCCGCACCCTCGGCGGGCACCGCCCCGGCGAAGTGCTCGGCGATCTCGAGGCGGGTCGCGATCCACACGTCCCGGTGCGCCTTCACGTGGGCGACCACCCGCTCGAGCGCGCCGATCCGCCCCGGCCGCCCGATGATGCGAAGGTGCAGGCCGAGGGACATCATGCGCGGGGCCGCGGCGCCCTCCGCGTAGAGCCGGTCGAAGGTGGCGATCGCGTAGTCGGCCCAGTCGTCCGGGGTCAGCGACGGGTCCAGCCAGAACTTCATGTCGTTGGTGTCGAGCGCGTAGGGCGTCACCACCATGGGCCGGTCCGCCCCGTCGACCGCCTCCCAGAACGGCCAGTCCCGGGACAGGTCGTCCATGTGGTAGACGAAGCCCTCCTCGAGGAGGAGGCGCCGGGTCGCCGGCGTGTGGAGGTAGCGCGACAGCCAGCCCCGCGGCCGCGCGCCCGCGACCCGCTCGATGGTCTCCGCGCCCTTGCGGATGAAGTCCCGCTCCTTCTCCTCGGGGAAGGAGAACTGGTGGATCCAGCGCCAGCCGTGGCAGGCGATCTCGTGGCCCCCCGCCACGATCCGCTCCGTCAGCGCCCGCTCGCGCTCCAGCGACAGGGCGGCGGCGGTGAAGGTGGCGCGGATCCCCTCCCGCTCGAGGAGCGCCATGATGCGCGGGGCGCCCGCCTCGAGGCCGTAGCGGTAGTTGCTCTCGTTGACGTAGTTGCGGATCGGGATCCTGAGGGAGACCTGGAGCTCGTCGACCGGCTCGGGGCCCTTGTCCCCCTCCTTGACGCTCATCTCCGAGCCTTCCTCGACGTTGACGACGAAGGACATGGCGAGCCGCGCGCCGCCGGGCCAGGTGAGGGAGGGCTCCGCCATTCTCGTCTCGTCCCCTTGGGTGTCGCCCGCCGTCAGTGCTCGGCGAGGAGGCTGCCGAAGCCGGCCTTCCGGTCGTGGATGCCGGCGCTGCGAAGGGCGTGCCAGAAGATGGTGGTGTTGATGGCGAGCACCGGCTTGTCCAGCCACCGCTCCGCCTCGGCGGCGAGGCGCACCATCGACAGGTTCGTGCCCACCTGGACGAGGGCGTCCACGTCCGGCCCGTCGAGGGACAGGAGCGCTTGCCTGAGGCGCGTCTCGGGGACGTGGGCGATGGCGACGGGGCTCTCGCACTTGAGGCCCTCGATGCGGACCACCTCGATCCCCACCTCGCCGAAGAAGCGCACCACGTTGCGGTCCCCCACCGGCTGGTAGGGCGTCACCACCGCGATCCGCTTCGCCCCGTAGACGGCGAGCGCCTTCTCCACCGCCTCCGCCCCCATCACCACGGGCCGCTTCGCATGGGCCTCGAGCTCGGCCTTGAGGCGGCGGCTCGCGGCGAGCCCGTCCCAGAAGGTCTCGGCGGAGATGCCGAGCACGATCCGGTCGGGCTCCATGGACAGCAGGCCGTCGACGGCCGCGAGCTGGGCCGCGGCGATCGTCTCGATGAGGCGGTTGAAGTCGTCGTCGTCGCGCAGCGCCATGTTGGGGATGGCGATGCGGCCGATGTGGTTCGTCACGCCGGCGACGCGCATGTCGTCGAAGTCGGGCTGGACGATGGTGTTGGTGGACGGCACCAGCACCCCGAACTTCTGGCGCCAACCGAGGCTGTCGGCCATGTCTGCCCTCCCCGCGCGGGACCTGGACCATCCCGCCGGACCGAACGCTATACCGGACCGGGCGCGGGGGAAATCGGATAGCGGCCATCGCGGGGGCGGGAGGGCGCTGGACCCTGTCGCCGGGCGGTGGCACAACCGTCCGCGGTGATGCGGAGCCGCGCGCCCTCGTCGGGGGGCGCGGCCGCCTTCGAGGGAAGACGGAATGCCGGCAGGAGCCCATGCGCGCGGCGCGCCCGCGCCGGACGCCCTGGCCGAGGACGGTCCGGACCGCACGGCGATGGCGGCCTGGCCGCGCCTCTACGGGACGCGGGCGCGGATCGGCCTCGTGGTGCCGGCGAGCAACACGACCAACGAGGCGGAGTTCGCCGCCTTCGCCCCGCGCGGCGTCACCGCCCACGCGATCCGCAAGGAGATCCGTCTCGACGACGGGGCGCCCGGCTTCCACGAGCGCCTGCGGGCGGAGGCCGCCGAGGCGGCGCGGCTCCTGTCGTGCGCCGACGTGGACCTCGTCGCCTACGGCTGCACGGCGAGCTCGATGGCGACGGACGCGGGCGCCCTGTCCGCCGCCATGGCAGGCGCGGCGGGCGTTCCGGCCGTCACCACGGCCGAGGCGATCCTCGCCGCGCTCTCGGCCCTGTCGGCCGGCACGGTCGCCTTGGCGACTCCCTACGGCGAGGCGCTCAACGCGCGCGAGGCCCGCCACCTCGAGGCGCAGGGGATCCGGGTCGCGGCCATCGCGGGGCTCGGCATCGGGGACGGGGGGCCGGCCGACTTCCGCTACCTGTCGCGGGTGCCGCGCGCCCGCCTCGCCGAGCATTGCGCGCGGGTGCTGTCGGCCGCGGGAAAGGTGGACGCCCTCCTCATCGCCTGCACGGACCTGCCGACGCTGGACCTCGTCGCCGAGCTCGAGGACGCGCACGGCCTGCCGGTGGTCACCTCCAACCAGGCGATGCTCTGGCGCTGCCTGCGCCTCCTGTCCATCGACGCGGTGAACCCGGCGCTCGGCCGCCTGTTCCTCGCCGCGGGGGCCTAGGCTAGAAGACGAAGGCCGCGGGCTTCTCGAACCCGGGCAGGACGGGAGCCGCCGCGTTGAACTGGGGCCAGCCCGACACCGTCTCGCCGGAACGCACGAACAGCCTGGCGCGGCCCGCGAGCCCCCGGCCCTCCACGGCGATGAGGCGCCCGCCGTCCTTCAGCTGCCCGCAAAGGGTATCGAGCGGGACCTCCACCGCGCCGTCCACGAGGACGACGTCGTAGGGCGCGTCGGACGGGTAGCCCTCCGCGAGCGGGCCGGTGACGACCGCCACGTTGGTCACGCCGAGGCCCTCGATGGTGGCGCTCGCCCGCTCCGCCAGCGCCTCGTCGCACTCGAGGGCGATGACGCTCGACACGAGGTCGGCGAGGATGGCGGCCGAGTAGCCGCTGCCCGCGCCGACCACGAGGGCGACGTCGTCCTCCGTCAGCTCCAGCGCCTGGATCATCCGCGCGAGGTTCGCGGGCGGCATCATGGCGCGCGCGCCGTCCTCGGTGATGCGGATCGTCTCGTCGGAGTAGGCGAACGGGCGGCGGGCGGCGGGCACGAACGCCTCCCGCGGGACCGCGCCGAAGGCGCGCTGGATCCTGAGGTCCGTCACGTCGAAGGTGCGCAGCTGGTTGTTCACCATGCGGCTGCGGAGGGTGGCGAAGTCGGGCATCGGTCTGCGGCTCGCTCGGGCTGCGTGACGGGCCGGCGGGACGGCCCCCGGGTTCCCTATCCGCCGCAGGCCGCCCGTTCAAGCTGCGGCGGGCGCGGGGTGGCGGGTGGCCTCCACGGCGAAACGGGCGGCGAGCGCGGCGGCGCGCACCGGGTCCACGATCCGCACGGCGCGGCCGCGGGCGAGGTCGGCGGCGATCGCCGTCATCCCCGCGCAGCCGAGCACCACGCTCGCCACACCGTCCTCCGCCGCCGCCCGGTCCACCTCCGCCGCGACGCGGGCGGCCGCGCCGGCCGGGTCGTGCTCGAGGTCGAGGACCGGCACGCCCGAGGCGCGCACCTTCGCGCAGCGCGGGGAAAGGCCCATCCCCGCGATGTTCGCCTCGAGGACGAGGACGGAGACGGCGAGCGTCGTCACCACCGAGAAGCGGGGGCCGAGGAGCGTGGCGGCGAGGTAGGCGGCCTCGCCGATCCCGATCACCGGGACGGGCGCGGCCGCCCGGGCCTCGGCGAGGCCGGTGTCGTCGAAGCAGGCGATGAGGACCGCGTCGGCCTCCCGCGCGCCCGCCTCGATCCGCGCGAGCGTGCCGGGGATCGCCGCCTCCCCGTCCGCGGCGCCCTGGATGGCGGGCGGACCGTCCTCGTTGGTGACGGCGGCGACCGTGGCGGCCGGGCCGAGGGCGGCGCGGGCGGCGGCGGCGATCGTCTCCGTCATGGCGGCGGTGGCGTTCGGGTTGACGACGAGAAGGCGCATCAGGAGGCCTCCGCGGCGGGCGCTGGCGCCGAGGCGGTCGCGGGCGCCTCGGCGGCGACCACGCAGCGGGCGCGGCGGGCCCCGTCGGTCCAGACCGGGATCGGCCCCGTCTCGCACGCCGCCCGCGCGTGGCGGCAGCGGGGGGCGAAGGCGCAGCCCACGGGCGGCTCGTGGAGGGCGGGCGGCGCGCCCGGAATGGCATCGAGCCGCGTGCCGGGGACGGCGCCGACGAGGTTCGCCGCGAGGAGGCCGTGGGTGTAGGGGTGGCGCGCGTCGCGGATCACGTCGCGCACCGAGCCCGTCTCCACGAAGGCGCCCGCGTACATGACGGCGAGGCGGTCCGACACCTCCACCGCGACGCCGATGTCGTGGGTGACGAAGATGACGCCCATGTCGAGTTCACGCTGCAGTTCGCGCAGGAGGAGGAGGATCTGGATCTGGACGGTGGCGTCGAGGGCCGTCGTCGGCTCGTCGGCGAGCAGCAGTTTCGGCCGGCAGGCGAGGGCGAGGGCGATCATCGCCCGCTGGCGCATGCCCCCCGACATCTCGTGGGGGTAGGACTTGAGGCGCCGCGCGGCCGAGGGGATCCGCACCCGCTCCAGCATCTCGAGCGCCCGCGCCATGCCTTCCCTGCGGGTCGTGCCCTCGTGGCGGACGACCGCCTCGGCGATCTGCTCGCCCACGGTGTAGACCGGGTCGAGGGCGAGCGCGGGGTCCTGGAAGATAATGGAGGCGACGCCGCCGCGATAGTCCGCCAGCTCCCGGCCCGACAGCTTCAGGACGTCCCGCCCGTCCACGTGGACGCCGCCGGCGATGTCCGTGCGCTTCTCGGGGAGGAGCCGCAGGAGCGTCTTGAGGGTGACACTCTTGCCCGAGCCCGATTCGCCGAGGATGCCGAGCACCTCCCCCGGCTCCAGCTCGAACGACACGCCGTTGACGGCGTAGACGTCCTTCTCACCGCGGAAGCGGACGTGGAGGTTCTCCACCGAGACGAGGGCGCTCATGCAGCCGCCTCCGCGCGGGCCGCGAGCAGGTGGCAGGCCGCCTCGTGGCCCGGCCCGACGGGCAGCGAGCGGGGCGCGTCGACCGCGCACGGGCCGAAGGCGCGCGGGCAGCGGGTGTGGAAGCGGCAGCCCGGCGGCGGGTCGATGGGGCTCGGCGGGTCGCCGGTCAGCGGCGCCGCCTCGGTCCGCCGGTCCGGGTCCATCGACGGCATCGCGGCGAGCAGCGCCTCCGTGTAGGGGTGGCGGGGCGCGGCGTAGAGGGCCTCGGCGGGGCCGATCTCGGCCACCTCGCCGAGGTACATCACCATCACCCGGTCGGAGATGTGGCGCACCACGTTGAGGTCGTGGGAGATGAAGACGTAGGTGAGGCCCCGCTCGGCCTTGAGGTCGAGGAGGAGGTTGAGGACCTGGGCCTCCACCGACTTGTCGAGGGCCGAGACCGCCTCGTCGAGCACGATCACCCGCGGCGAGAAGGCGAGCGCCCGGGCGATGTTGACCCGCTGGCGCTGGCCGCCGGAGATCTCGTGGGGGTAGCGGCCGGCGAAGCGGGCGGGGGCGAGGCCGACGCGGTCGAGGAGGTCGCGGGCGAGGCGCCGCGCCTCCCCCTCCCCCGTCCCGTGGACCATCGGCCCGAAGGCGATGGCGTCCTCCATGGTGAGGCGCGGGTTGAGCGAGGCGTAACTGTCCTGGAACACCATCTGGACGTTGCGACGCAGCGCCCGCAGCGACAGCTCGGCGCCGACGGCGCGGCCGTCGAAGCGGATCTCGCCCGCGTCCGGCGCGATCAGGTGGACGAGGAGGCGGGCGGTCGTCGACTTGCCGCAGCCCGACTCGCCGACGACGCCCAGCGTCTCCCCCGGCATCACCGCGAACGACACCCCGTCGACGGCGCGCACCACCTTCTTCTTGAGGCCCGCGCGCCCGGCGGAGAAGTGCTTCACGAGGCCGCAGACCTCCAGGATCGGTGCCGTCATGTCTTCACGTCCATGGCCGAGCGCAGGCCGTCGGAGAGGAGGTTGAAGGAGATGGAGGTGAGGAAGATCATCACCCCCGGCAGGGCGGCGAGCCAGGGCTGCACGTAGATCGCGTTCCGCAGCGTGTTGAGCATCAGCCCCCACTCGGGCTCGGGCGGGCGGACGCCGAGGCCGAGGAAGGACAGGCCCGCCGCGAGGATCATGGACACCGAGATGAGGCTCGTCGCGTAGACGAAGATCGGCCCGAGCACGTTGCCGAGGACGTGGACGCGCACGATGGTGAGGGTCGGCGCCCCGCTCGCCCGCGCCGCGTCCACGTACTCGAGGCGGCGCACGCCGGTGGTCACGCTCTCGGCGACCCGCGCGATGGGCGGGATGAACACCACCGTGAGCGAGATCAGCCCGTTCACGATGCCCGCCCCGAGCGCCCCGGAGAGCGCGATGGCGAGGAGCACCGACGGGAAGGCGTAGAACACGTCGAGGACGCGCATCGTGACGGTGTTGAACCAGCCGCCGAGGTAGCCCGCCGCGATGCCGATGGCCGAGCCGATCACGAAGGCGATCAGGACCGGCGTCACCCCCATGAAGAGGGAAAGCCGCGCCCCGTAGATGATGCGGGAGAGCATGTCCCGGCCGAGCTCGTCGGCGCCGAGCGGGTAGCCGGGCGTGCCGATGGGCTTCAGCCGGTCGATCATCCGCCCCTCGAACGGGTCGGCCGGGGCGAGCCAGGGCGCGAACACCGCCATCAAGACGAGGCCGAGGGCGACCGCCGCGGCCACCATGGCGACCGGATCGCGCGAGAAGCGCCGGGCGACGGCGCTCCAGTAGCCCGGCGACTTCTCGATCTCCGCGAGGGCGCGGACGCTGTCGGCCGTGACCGCCATCGGATCAGCTCCGCTTCAGGCGTGGGTCGAGGGCGGTCTGCGCCACGTCGACGATGAGGTTGAGGACGACGAAGAACAGGGCGAGGACGAGGATCGTCCCCTGCAGGAGCGGCAGGTCGCGCTGGAAGATCGCCTGCCCGAGCAGGAAGCCGGTGCCCGGCCAGGAAAAGACCGTCTCGATCAGGATCGAGCCGCCGAGGAGGTAGCCGAGCTGCAGGCCCATGACGGCGAGGGCCGTCGGCGCCGCGTTCTTCACGATGTGGGCAAGGACGCCCCGGTCGAGGAGGCCCTTGGCGCGAAGGCCCGTCACGAACTCCTGGGCGAGGATGTCGGCGACGAGGGCGCGCACGGTGCGCGCGACGATGCCCATGGGGATCACCGACATGGTGACGGCCGGCAGGATCAGGTGGCGGATGTGCTCCCAGTCCCACGTCCAGGAGCTGGAGCCGAGCGGCCCCGCCCCGGTGGCGGGCAGCCAGCCGAGCTGCACCGAGAAGATGATGACGAGCACCATGCCGAGCCAGTAGTGGGGCACCGACACCCCCGCGACGGCGATGGTCGAGGCGAGCTTGTCGACCCACCCGTCCCGGTAGTAGCCCGCCACGAAGCCGAACAGGCCGCCGAGCACGAAGCCGATCACGGTGGCGACGGCGGCGAGCATGAGCGTGTTGCCGACCGCCCGGAACACCTCCTCGGCGACGGGCCGGCCGGTGGCGATGGAGTTGCCGAGGTCGCCCTCGAGGGCGCGCAGGAGCCAGCGCAGGAACTGTTCCGGGTAGGGCCTGTCGAAGCCGTAGATCGCCATCAGCTGCTGCTGCAGCTCGATGGAGGCGTCCGGCGGCAGCACCGACACGAGCGGATCCCCCGGCGAGATGTGCACCAGGGTGAAGCACACGAGGGCGACGCCCAGCATGATGGGCAGCGTGTAGAGAATCCGCTTGCCGATGTAGAACAGCATCGTCCGGCCCTTCCGGAAAGGAAAGGGCCGGCGCCCGGGGCGAGCCGGACGCCGGCCGTCTCAGGAAAGGATCACTCCTCGATGGTCATCGGCGCGATGTCGATGAACCAGCTCTTCGGCTGGACGACGTTGCCGACGCGCGGATGCATGGCGCGCGGGCCGACGTCGTGGGCGATCCAGACGAACGGCGCCTCCTCGACGATGCGCTTGTGCAGGCGCGCCAGCGCGGCGTCGCGGCCCGCGTCGTCAAAGGTGGTGCGGGCGTCGGCGATGAGGGCGTCGAACTCCTCGTTGCCGAAGTAGCCCCAGTTGTTCGACACCGGCGGGAACGTCTCGGTGGAGACGAACCGCACCATGGCGAAGAACGGGTCCATGGTGGCGAACGACACGTTGATGGCGTCCGCGCCGCGGGCCGTCTCGTCCTTGGCGCCGCGCCGCCAGTTGGTGAACAGCGTGTTCCACTCGATGACGTCGAGCTCCACGTCGAAGTAGCAATCGGCGAGCGACTGCTGGACGTACTCGTTCATCGGGATCGGCTGCATCTGGCCCGAACCGGAGGCGGAGGTCTGGACGGTCACCTGGAGCGGGTTGTCCTCGGAGAAGCCGGCCTCTTCCATGAGGGCGCGGGCCGCGTCGGGATCGTAGCGGATGTCGAACTCGGGGTCGCCCCACCAGGGATGGCCGGGCGGCACGGAGCCCTTCGGGATGCCCATGTAGCCCGACAGCAGCGCCTGCAGCTCCTCGCGGTTCACGCACAGGTTCGCCGCGTGGCGCACCCGCCGGTCGAGCCACGGCGAGCCCTCCGCGAAGGACAGCTGCCAGGGCCAAACGTGGGGCTGCGGGTTGGCGTAGATGACGTAGCCCTGGGACTCGATCCGCGGGATCGCGTCGGGCGCGGGCGCCTCGATCCAGTCCACCTGGCCCGACAGCAGCGCGGCGGTGCGGGCGTTGGCGTCCGGCAGCGGCACGAGCACCACGCGGTCGATGGCGGGCGTGCGCGCCGGGTCCCAGTAGTCAGGGTTGCGGACCATCTCGAAGCGCTCGCGCGGGACGAGCCGGTCGCCCATGAACGGGCCGGTGCCGGACGGGTCGGCGGCGAACTCCACCCAGGCCTGGGCGGCGCGCTCGGCCGGGTCCTCGATGTCGGCGAGGGCGTCGTACTTCGCCTGCCAGTGGGCGGGCGAGGCCATGAACAGGTTGGTGAGGTTGAGCGGCAGGAAGCTGTCGGGCTGGGAGGTGGTGAGCTCGACCGTGTACTCGTCGATGACCCGGGCCGAGCGCAGGGTCGGCATGCGCGAGACGGTGACGCCCACCTGGTCGGGCGCGTAGTGAGGCGCGTCCTCGTCCAGCACCTTCTCCACGTTCCACACGACGGCGTCGGCGTCGAACGGCGAGCCGTCGTGGAAGGTGACGCCCTCGCGCAGCTCGAAGATCCACTTGGTGGGATCGTCCGGGTTCACCTCCCACGAGGTGGCGAGGCCCGGCACGATGACGCTCGGCTCGGTCTCGGACGACAGGTCCCAGTGGGTGAGCGCGTCGTACATGGGGATGCCGGTGAAGCGGTTCCCCTCGAAGCCCTGGTCGGGCTGGCCGCTGGTGCGCGGAATGTCGGCGGCGGTCATGCCGATGGTGAGCACCTTCTCCGCGGCCGCCGGCCCGAGCCCCGCAAGGCCGATGGCGGCGGCGGCGACCACCGTCGCGGCTCGCAGCCGCAACCTTCTCGTCTGCATGTCTCGGTCTTCTCCCTCTCGCGTGGCCGCCCGTGGCAAGGGGGCGCGCGGCGGCCGGTCGATCGCCCCGCGCCTGCTTCGCAAGGCCCATGCCAGCGCGGCATGGCAGCCCCAACGGACCCGCGGCACCCCGACCCGCCAAAGTTGATGAAGAAGGAGGCGAACTGCCCGCGCCCGCGGCAGCCCGGCGTCCGCGGACCGTGACGACCGTCACACCCGCGGCGCCCGCGGTGATGTACAAGGAGGTGCTCCGCGAGCACGGGGCGCCCGCTGGCGGCGCGGGACGCCCGGCGGACCGCATTTCGACAAGGGGGATTTTCAGGTGGCTTTTCCGGCAAGGTTCGACGTGACCGCCATGGCGGCCAACGAGGGGTTCGTCGTCGAGGGCATCAACCCGTTCTTCGGCAACGGCGTGCAGTCGGGCGCCTCGGTGGCGGGCATCGGCGACCTCAACGGCGACGGGATCGAGGACTTCGCGATCGGCGCGCGGCACGGCGTCGCCCTCGCCCCGGACGGCCGCCAGCAGTTCACCGCCGGCGAGGTCTACGTCGTCTTCGGCGACGCGCGCGGCTTTCCCGCCCAGGTGAACCCGGCCCTTCTCGACGGCACGGACGGCTTTCGCATCTACGGCGGCCGCGAGGCCCAGTCCCTCGGCTTCACGCTGGACGGGGCGGGGGACGTGGACGGCGACGGCTTCGACGACCTCGTGCTCGGCACCCGCGCCACCTCCCTGGGCCAGAGCGCGGAGCCGGGGGAGGCGTTCGTCCTTTACGGCGCGGCCCGGTTCGACCCGGCCTTCGACATCTACTCCATCGGCCCGAACGAGGGATTTCGCGTCCTCGACCCCAACCCGTCCGTGCCGGGCCAGCTCGGTCGCGCCGTCGCGGGCCTCGGCGACATCAACGGCGACGGCTACGACGACGTGGCGATCGGCGAGGCGAAGGCGGGCAACCCCTTCACGGCGAGCGTGGAAGACGGAGCCGTCCACGTGATCCTCGGCGGCCCGCGGGGCAGCCTTCCCGCCAACGCCACGCCCGGCGGCTTTCCGAACGCGGTGAGCTACTTCGGCGCCCTCCGCGACGCCGGCCTCGGCGGTGACGTCGCCGGCATCGGCGACTTCGACGGCGACGGACGGGAGGACGTCGCCGCGCTCGCCCCGGGCGCCCCCTTCCGCTCGCCCGACGACCGCTACGCCGTCGTCCTGTTCGGCGACGACGGGCTCAGGGACACGGGGCCTGTCGGCTTTCACCTCGGCGCCATGCCGCCGGACGGCTCGGCCGGCTTCTTCCTGCCCAACCTCGCCGACCCCGCAGGCAAGATCGCGGGCGCGGGCGACGTCAACGGCGACGGCCTCGACGACATCGTCATCGGCGGGCCGAACGCACTGGGGGGAGCCGGGATCGCCTGGGTCGTCTACGGGACCCGCGATCCCGACTTCCTCCTCGACGTCACCGCCCTCGACGGCCGGAACGGATTCGCTATCACCGGCGTCCAGCCCGGCGGCTTCCTCGGCTCCTCCCTCGCCTCGGGCGACGTCAACGGCGACGGCTACGACGACCTCGTGATCGGGGCGCTCGGGGCCAACCGCACGCCGATCCCGAACCGGACGGAGGACTGGCTCCTCGGCGAGGCGTACGTGGTCTTCGGCGGCCCCGGGAACCGGCCCGCCTCGGTGTCGGTGGCGGACCTCGACGGGCGCGACGGGTTCGCCATCTCCGGCCGGAGCCCCTTCTCGCCCAACCCGGACGACCACCTGGGCGAGGCGGTCGCCACGGCGGACGTGAACGGCGACGGCATCGACGACATCATCGTCGGCGCGCCGGTCGCCGGAAGCGCCCCCGGCGAGGTGGAGAACGTCTCCGCCGGCCGCACCTACGTGATCTACGGGCGGACGGAGGGGCCGAACCCCAACCCCGACCCGAACCCCGACCCGAACCCGAACCCCGACCCGAACCCGAACCCCGATCCGAACCCGAACCCGAACCCCGGCGGGACCCGTGGCGACGACCGCCTCGTGGGCGGCGGCGGCGACGACGTCCTCGAGGGCCTCGGCGGCAACGACCGGCTGATAGGCCGCGCGGGCGACGACGCGCTCGACGGCGGGCCCGGCAACGACCGCGCCTCGGGCGGTCCGGGCGCCGACGATCTGGACGGCGGTGCGGGGCGGGACCGGCTCGGCGGTGGCGGCGGCAACGACGACCTCGACGGCGGGCGCGGGCGCGACCGTCTCGCGGGCGGCGGCGGCAACGACACCCTCGACGGCGGCGGCGGCAACGACGTCCTCGCCGGCGGTCGCGGAGCCGACGTCTTCGACTTCGACCACGCCCGCTTCGGCCGCGACACCATCGCCGACTTCGGCCGGGGGCGGGACCGCATCGACCTCGTCGACGCGGACCTGTCGCAGGACGATGTCCGCGTGCGCGAGCGGGGCGAGGACGTGATCCTTTCCGTCGCGGGGGCGCGGGAGCGCATCGTCCTGGAGGACGCGGCGGACCGCTTCGACCTCGCCGACGTCCTGTTCGCCTGACGCCGCCCGAAGCGGCCCCGACGGCGGCACGCGACGCCGCCGGGAGGCGCTCCCGCGGGCGCGGGGCCTTCATCCCCGCCTCGCTTCGCGGGCCATGGCGACGGCCCCGTCCGGCGCGGGGCGGATGCCGAGCGGCGCGGGCGAACCCCTCGCCCGGCCTCCGCGCAAGGCGCCCGGCATCCCCCAGACCACCCCTTGCCGCCGACCGCCGCGGAAGGCTCGTCCCGGCCGCCCGCCGCGAGGCGAGCGCGCCGTCCGGCCGGAGCGGGCGGACCGCGCAGCCACGGCGCGGGCGAACCCTCGCCCGGCCTCCGCGCAAGGCGCCCGGCATCCCCTGACCACCCCTTTCCGCCGACTGCTGCGGAGTTCTCGTCCCGGCCGCCCGCCGCCCGCCGCCCGCCGCGAGGCGAGCACGCCGTCCGGCGGGACCGGGCGGACCGCGCAGCGGCGGCGCGGGCGCCGCACCCCGCCCGCGGGATCCCGCGGGCGGTCCGCACGTTTCGGCGGGGAGGTGCGCCTTCCCTCCGGCCGGACGGGCGCGCCCTCCCGCCGCCGCCGCGGGCGGCCGGGCCGGACGCCACGGGACAGGAAAGGCGCTCCCCATGGAGATCAGATGCACGTTCGGCGGGGACGAGCACGTCCTCGTCGAGCTCGACGCGGCGATGTCGCTGCGTGCCTCGCTGCGCAGCCTCGCGCTGGCGGACGCCGTCGGGAACGCGGACGTGGACGGCATCGCCGGAGCGAGCGCGGGCGCCGCATCGGTGCTGGTGCGCTTCGACCCGGACACCCTCCGGCCGGACGACATGGTGGCTGCGCTGAAGCGCCTCGCCGCCCGCACGGACGACACGGCCCCGCGCCGCCGGACGCGCATCGTGGAGGTCCCCGTCCTCTACCGCGACCCGGGGACGCGCGAGGCGGACGGGGCAGAGCTGGCGGACCTTGCCCGCGCGAACGGGCTCGCCGGGCCGCAGGCGCTCGTCGAGGCCCATGCCGGCGCGCCCTGGCTCGTGTCCATGGTCGCCGGCGCGCCCGGCCGTCCGCTCATGCACCGGATGGCGCCGCGGGAGCGGCAGATCGAGGCGCCCCGGGACGACGCGCCGGAGGCGGACATACCGAGGGGGGCCGTCGTCCACGGCGGCGCGTTCACCTGCCTCGAGCCGATCGCCCGGGCCGGCGCTGGCCGGATGCTCGGCATCACGGCGATGACCCTTTACGATCCGTCGGCGATGACGGCGCACCTCGACGGGGGCATGACCTTCTTCCGGGCCGGGGACGTGGTGGCGTTCCGCCCGGTGGACTGGGCGGAGCACGACCGGATCGCCGCGGAGGTGGAGGACGGCTCCTGGACGCCGCGGCAGGCCCCCGTCGAGGTGGACCTCGACCGGTTCGAGGCCGACGCGGACGGGACCAACGCACAGCTGATGGAGGCGCTCCATGGCCGTTAAGGCGATCGACCCGGGCCATTCGACCAGCGTCCAGGACCTCGGCCGGCCGGGCCACCTCGAGCGCGGCATCCCGGCGGGCGGGGCGATGGACGGCTACGCCCTCGCCGCGGCGAACCTCCTCGTCGGCAACCCGGAAGGGGCGGCCGGCCTCGAGATCGCCTTCGCGGGGCCCGAGCTCCTGATCCTCCGCGACGTGGACGTCGCCGTGTGCGGCGCCGACCTGTGCCCGGTGCTCGACGGGGCGCGGAAGGGCACCTGGGTCAACTTCCATGCCAAGAAGGGACAGACCCTCGTCTTCGAGCCGCTGAAGGCGGGCGCGCGGGCCTTCGTGGCCTTCCGCGGGGGGATCGACGTGCCGCTCCGCCTCTGCAGCCGCTCCACCTTCCCCGCTGGCGGTCTCGGGGGCCTCGACGGCCGGCCACTCGCCGCGGGCGACGTGATCCCCGTCGCCGACGTGGACAGCTGGGTGGAGGAGGGACGCGAGATCCCGCTCGAGCTGCGCCGCCTGCCGGGCGAGACGGCCGTGGTCCGCGCGATCCCGGGCCTGTTCGACCACCGCGTGAGCGAGGAGGCCGCCGCCGCCTTCTGGCGGACGGAGCGGGCCGTCTCGCCCGACGCGGGGCGGGTGGCCGTTCCCCTCGCGGGCGGGGAGCGGGTGGCGTTCGTGGAGGGCGAGCCGCCGTTCGGCGCGGGACCGGGCGCGGCGGGGATCGTCCCCTGCCATTGCCCCCCGGGCGCGATCCGGCTACCGGGCGAGGGAGAGCCCGCGATCCTCCACCGGGACGCGGTCCTTCCGGGAGACCAGGTGATGATCGGGACGGTGATCTCCGCCGACATGGACCTTGCCGGGCAGCTCGCGCCCGGCACGCGCGTCCGCTTCGAGCCGGTGGACATGGAGGCCGCGCTGTCCGCCCGCGCGGAGGCCTCGGCCCGGCTGCACCGCCTGCGCACCCTCCTCGCCTGACGGGCCCCCGGCCGTGGCCTTCGCCGACACCTTCCGCCGCGGCCTTCTCGAGCGGGCGGCGGCCCGCCGGCCCCGCCCGGAGGGGCGCGCCACGGCCCGGGACGAGACGGTCCCGTCCAAGGGCGCGGCGCCCGCGGTGGCGCTCGAGGGGGTGAGCGTGGTGCGCGGCGGACGGACGGTGCTGTCGGACGTCACCGTCACGGTCGACGAGCCGCGGGTGGGTCTCGTCGGGGCCAACGGCTCGGGCAAGAGCACGCTTGTGCGCCTCCTCAACGGCCTCGTGGAGCCCGCGGCGGGGACGGTGCGCGTCTTCGGGCGTCGCCCGCGGGACGCGCCGCGGGCGGTGGCGGCGGACGTCGGCTTCATCTTCCAGAACCCGGACCACCAGATCCTGACGCCCACGGTGGAGGAGGAGGTGGCCTTCTCGATCACCCGGGGCGGCCGGGCGGACGCGACCGTCCGGGCACGGGCGCGCGCCTTCCTCGCCGGGAACGGCGCGGCTCACCTCGCCGACCGGCCGGTGCACGAGCTGTCGGAGGGCCAGCGGCACCTGGTCGCCATCCTGTCGGTGCTCGCCGGGTCGCCGCGGATCCTCGTCCTCGACGAGGCGTTCGCGAGCCTCGACCGGCCGACGGCTCGCGCCCTCGCCGCCCGGATCGCCGCGCTGCCGGAGCGGGTCATCGCGATCAGCCACGACCTCGCCGCCTTCGATGGCTTCGACCGCGTCCTGTGGCTCGACGGCGGCCGCATCCGCGCAGACGGCCCGCCGGCCCAGGTCCTTCCCGCCTACGCCGCCGCCATGGACGCGATCACCCCGGACCTGTGACGCTCGAGCTCCAGCGTCGGCCCCGTCAGGCGAGGAGGCTCTTGTCCACCATGCAGTGGATCCCCTTGTTCCCGTCGACGAGCTGCGTGACGCGCAGGTCCGCCGCGAGGCTGCAGAAGACGTAGGCGTCCACCGCCTTCAGGCCCTTCAGTTCGCCGAGGAGGGCGATCATCTCGCGCAGCGCCTGCTTGGCCGCGTCGTCGAGGTCTTCGTCGAGGCCGAGGGTGATCCAGTGGGTCGGCGTCTCCGCCCGCGGAAAGCGCACGTGGCTCTTCTTGTGGAGGACGAGCTCGAAGGTGCCGGTGAGGCAGGTCTCGATCGCCGTCAGGCACACCTCCCCGTCGCCCTGGGCGCCGTGGCCGTCGCCGACGGAAAAGAGCGCGCCCGGCACGAAGACGGGCAGGTACAGCGTGGTCCCCGCCACCAGCTCCTTGAGGTCGACGTTGCCGCCGAAGGCCCGCGGCTGGATCGAGCTCACCCGCCCCCACACGGGCGGCGGCGCCACCGCCATCACGCCGAAGAAGGGCGCGAGCGGCACCGACAGGCCGAACGGCAGGTGGCCGAGGCCCTTTTCCCGGTCGAGCTCCACGATGATGGTCTGCGGGTCCGGGAAGTCCTCCGGCAGGGTGCCGAGGAGGGGCTTGATGGCGTTGAAGCCCCAGTCGCAGGGAAGCGCGATCTCGCGGATCCGGACCTCGAGGAGGTCGCCCGGCTCCGCGCCCTCCACGAACACGGGCCCGGTCATGATGTGGGCGCCCATCTCCGGCTTCAGGCTCTCGTGGATGGCGACGTGGGCGGGCAGCATCCGCTCGCGCGCGGGCATCTCGTGGGGCGCGCCCGACACGCTGGTGATGGTGACGGTGTCGCCCGGCGCCACGGTGAGCTTCGGCGGCAGCGCGGCGTCGAAGTGGCCCCAGTGGACGGTCTCGGGCGAGGGGTCGAGGCGGTGGTGTCGGCTCACTGGGCTCTCCTTGCGGGATGGGGCGGCGCAAGTCTTGCATGGCCTGCAAGCGGCTTGCGACGGCGGCGGGCGGGGCGAGCACGAAGCGTGCCGCCGGGCGTGCCGCGCGACAAGGGGAGAGGGCGATGCGGGCGAGCGGACGCGGGACGGGGGCGGGCCGATGAGCGCGGGCGGGGCCTATCCGAGGGACCTCGCCGGCTACGGCAGGCGGCTGCCGGACCCGAAGTGGCCGGGCGGGGCGCGCATCTGCCTCAACATCTGCCTCAACGTGGAGGCGGGGGGCGAGCGGAACGTCCTGCACGGGGACGCGACCTCCGAGGGCATGATGACGGACATCGGCTTTGCCGCCGTGCCCGGCGCCCGCTCGATGCTGGCCGAGAGCGTCTTCGAGTACGGGCCGCGGCGGGGCGCGTGGCGCATCCTGCGCCTGTTGCGCGAGCGGGGCATCCGGGCCGACATGTTCGTGGTGGCCATGGGGCTCGCCCACACGCCGGAGCTCGCCGCCGCCATGGTGCAGGACGGGCACGAGATCGTCAGCCACGGCTGGCGCTGGATCGACTACCAGGACGTGCCGGAGGACGTGGAGCGGGAGCACGTCGCCAAGGCCGCCGCGGCGATCGCGGAGGCGACAGGCCGCGCCCCCGTCGGCTGGATGACCGGCCGGCCCGGCCCCAACACCCGCCGCCTGGTCGTCGAGCACGGCGGCTTCCTCTACGACCGGGACGCCCTCAACGACGAACTGCCCTACTGGGTGACGGTGGCGGGCCGCGACCACCTCGTCATCCCGTATTCCTACGAGACCAACGACAACCGCTTCGACAACAACGCGGGCTTCAACACCGCGGACGACTACTTCCAGTACATGCGCGACGCCTTCGACATGCTCCATGCCGAGGGCGCCGACGAGCCGCGGATGATGTCGCTCGGCCTCCACGACCGGCTCATCGGCCGGCCGGGGCGGGCGGCGGGCCTCGCCCGCTTCCTCGACCACGTCGTCGCGAAGGAGGGGGTGTGGATCGCGACGGGCGGTGAGATCGCCGCCCACTGGCGGAGCGTCCACCCGCCGGCGTGAGGGGGCGGCTACTCGGCCGCCTCCCGCTCGGGCCGCATGGCCGCGCCGTAGCTGCCGAGGAGGCCGTCGAGCATCCCGTCGAAGTCGCCCCAGGGGCATTCGCGGGCGTTGTGGAGGCGCACGACGAAGGCAGGCCCCATGTAGAAGCGCTCGTACTGGGCGTGGCGGCCGGCGAAGTCCGTGCCGAGGATGTCCCAGGCGAGCTTCGTCACCTTGTAGCGGTCGAGGGCGGAGGCGGTGGACATGTCCCACAGCTCCTCGAAGACGCCGGAGGTCTCCGGGTTGTCCAGTACCGACACGTCGGCCGGCATCTGCAGGACGCCGCCGCCGAGCAGCTCGCGCACCTTGCCACAGAGGTGGTCGTAGTGCTGGGTGGCGAAGTAGATCGCCGAATACATGTAGTGACGGTTGTAGCAAACGCCGCCGTCCGGCAGCGTCTCGATCGCCTCGAGCTGGCCGTCGATCATCGCCGACACCTGGCCGTAGAGGGCCGCGAGATGGCCGAGCTCGTCCTGGACGGCGGGGATCCGGTCGGTGCCGGACAGGTGGGTGATGCGCCGGGCGAGCGCCACGAGGAGGCGGATCTTGGTCCGGTAGCGCACCGCCGACTGGTGGTTCGACAGGGTGTGGGCGGGCGTCCTGAAGTAGATCTCGCGGGACAGCTCGGCGTCGCCGTGGACGAACACCCGTTCCCAGGGCACGTGCACCTTGTCGCACACCACGATGCAGTCGCTCTCGTCGAAGCGGAAGGCGAGCGGGTTGTCCACTTCCGAGACGGCGTGGCGCTCGTAGGGCTTCCTCGACCACAGCGACAGGCCCGGCGCGTTCACCGGAAGAACGCAGGTGATCGCCTCCGCCTCCCGCCCCGGCGCGAGGGGCTGGATGTTGCCGATCCACACCTCGTCGGCGAAGGCGGCGGAGGTGGCGAGCATCTTCATGCCGGAGATCGTCACGCCCGCGTCGTCCTCCGCCACCACGGCGAGGGCGGGCTGGCGGGTGTCGCGGCCGCCGCCGTAGCGGGCATCGCGGGAGCCGGGCGGCGGCGTCACCGCGTGGGCGAGGAAGAGGTCCTCCCGCCGCGCCTTCTCGTAGTAGGCGGCGACGTTGGCGGCGAAGCGGGGGCCGAACGCCTCCGGCTGCATGGCCGCGCCCGTCACGTACCCGCCGATGAAGTCCGGCGAACGGCCCATCATGCCGTAGGTGAGGCCCGCGATCGTCTCCGAGCAGCGGGTGCGGCGGCGCAGGTCCTCCCGGCTCCGCGGCTTCAGGTAATAGGCGGGAAAGGGCTCCCCGTCCTCCACGGCGACGAGCGCCTCGCGGGTGTCCGGCTCGAAGCGGGCGTCGTAGATGCGGGCGTAGGAGCGGGCGGCGTTGCGGAAGGCGGGGTGGGTGGTGACGTCGTCCACCCTTTCGCCGCCGACCCACACGACGCGGCCGTCGCGCAGCCCTTCGATGTACTCCGCGCCCGTCTTGAGCATCGTCCTCTCCTTGCAAGCCGCTTTCATGTGGCGCAAGACAGGGCAGGCTGGCAAGGGCATCGGGGCGCAACCGGCGTGGCCGGCGCGTGCCGCAGGGGCCGGCGCGGGTCTCCGGCAGGGGGTGAAGGGGCCGTGGCGGACGTCTTTCTCACCGGGGCGGCCGGCTTCGTCGGGCGAGCCCTTTCCGGGCGCCTCTTGGCGGAGGGCGCCCGCGTCGACGGCGCGGACCACCCTTCGGCCGCGGGAGAGGGCGTCGCCGCGGTGGACCTCCTCGACCGGGAGGGCCTCGCCCGGTGGCTCGCCGGCGCACCGCGGGGGGCCGTCGTGGTCCACGCCGGCGCCGTTTCCGGGCAGATGCTGGTGGGCGGGGACACGGCGCGCGTGTTCGACGTCAACGTCGCGGGCACGGTGAACGTGCTGTCCGGCATGGTCCGGGCGGGCCTTAGCCGGCTCGTCCACCTGTCGTCCAACGCCGTCTACCGGCCGCGCCGCGACGAGGCCCCGGTCGGCGAGGACGCGCCCCTCTTCTCGGCCGAGGCCTACGGGGCGAGCAAGGTGGCCGCCGAGGCGGCGGTGGCGGCCTTCGCGGACGCCCACGGCCTGCGGGCGACCGTGCTGCGGCTCTCCTCCATCTACGGCCCGGGGCGGCGGAGCCCGTACCTCCTGTCCGAGATGATCGCCGCGGCGGCGGAGGGCACGCCCGTTCCCGTCACCGGCGAGGGCGTCAACATGCGCCAGTTCCTCCACGTGTGCGACGCGGTGGAGGCGATCCGGGCCGCCGTCGCCTTCGCCGACTACGGGCTCGGCCCGGTCAACGTGGCGGGAGCGGAGCGGGTGTCGGAGCGGGCCATCGGCGAGATGGTGCGCGCGCGCCTCACCGCCCTGCGCCTCCGCGAGGTGCCGGACAAGGGCTTTCCGGCCGACAACGCCATCGGCCCCCTCGACTGCACCCGCGCCGCGCGCCTCCTCGGCTGGCGCCCGCGCATCCCCCTCGCCGAGGGCATCGACAGCCTCCTCTCCCCTGACGCGAACGGACGAGCGACATGAACGAGCGTTTCCCCCACGCCGCCCGCGGTGCCAACTCCCTCGAGGCGCGGGACGTCGCCTCCATGCTCCACCCGATGACCGAACTCGAACGCCACGCGGCGGAAGGGCCCCTCGTCATCGCCCGCGGGGACGGGTGCCACGTGGAGGGGGCGGACGGGCGGCGCTACGTGGAAGGGGTCGCGGGCCTGTGGTCCATCTCGCTGGGCTTCGGGCAGGAGAAGCTGATCGAGGCGGCCCACCGCCAGATGAAGGAGCTTTCGAGCTACCACACCTTCCGCTTCAAGTCGCACCCGCGGGCGATCGAGCTCGCCGAGCGCCTCCTCGCCATGGCACCGGTCCCCATGTCCAAGGTGTTCTTCGCGAACTCCGGGTCGGAGGCGAACGACACGGCCGTCAAGCTCGCCTGGTACGTGAACCACGTGCGCGGGCGGCCGGAGAAGAAGAAGATCATCGGCCGCGCGGGTGGCTACCACGGCGTCACCGTCGCCTCGGGAAGCATCACGGGGCTCGCCCGCAACCACAGCCACTTCGGCCTGCCGCTGCCGGGCTTCGTGCATCTGTCCTGCCCCCATCACTACAAGTTCGCCGCGCCCGGCGAGAGCGAGGAAGCGTTCGCGGACCGCCTCGCCGGCGAGCTCGAGGCGCTGATCGAGCGGGAGGGGGCGGACACCATCGCCGCCTTCTTCGCCGAGCCGGTGATGGGCTCTGGCGGGGTGATCGTGCCGCCCGCGGGCTACTTCGAGCGGATCCAGCCGATCCTGAAGCGGAACGACATCCTGTTCGTCGCCGACGAGGTGATCACCGGCTTCGGCCGCCTCGGCGCCACCTGGGGGAGCGAGCTCTTTCGCCTCGCGCCGGACGTGATCACCTGCGCCAAGGGCCTGTCCTCGGGCTACCTGCCGATCTCGGCCGTCCTCGTGTCGGAGGAGATCGCCGCGGCCTGCATGGAGGGAAGCCGCGCCGTCGGCGTCTTCGGACACGGCTTTACATATTCCGGTCACCCGGTGTCGGCGGCCGTGGCGCTCGCCGCCCTCGACCTCTACGAGGAACTCGACATCCTCCCCCACGTGCGGGCCATGGCGGCGCGCCTCCACGCCGGCCTTTCCGCCTACCGGGAGCACCCGCTCGTGGGCGAGGTGCGCGGGATCGGCCTCCTCGCCGCCGTCGAGATCATGAAGGACCCGGCGGGCCGCGTGCCCTTCTCCCCGTCGGTCGAGGCGGGCCTCAAGATCGAGCGCCACGCGGAGGCGAACGGGGTCATCCTGCGCGCCCTCGGCGACGCGCTCACCACCTCGCCGCCGCTGGTGGCGGACGAGGCGGTCGTCGACGCGATCGTGGACGTCTACGGCACGGCCCTCGACCTCACCCTCGCCGACGCCCGCGCCGAGGGCTGGCACGAGACCTGACCTCCCCCGCCCGCCGACGGGATGTCGCAGGCTGGCACGCCCCGTGCATGACTTTCGCCCGGCGCATGTGACTTGCACGGACAGCAAGGGGCGCCGACCGCGACAGACCCCCGAAGGGGCATGGAGGTTCAGATGGGGAACAAGACGATCGCGCTCGTTGCCGCGGGTCTCGCGGCGGCGGCCGTTCTGGCGGCGCCGGGCGAGGCACGGGCCGCCGCGTGCGAGCCGGACAGGCTGGCGGAAAAGTATCCGAGCCTCGCTGGCAAGACGCTCCGGATCGGCGCCGACCCGCAGACGCCGCCCTACGTCATGCGCGAGGAAGGCAACTTCGACAACGTGATCGGCGTCGATGCCGGCCTCGCCGAGGCGGTCTTCGACTGCCACGGCATCGAATACGAGTGGTTCCTGGGCGGCTGGTCGGGCCTCTTGCCGGCGGTGATCGCCGGCCAGATCGACGCCATGTGGAACAACCTCTACTACACCGCCGAGCGCGCCAAGCAGGCCGACTACGTGATCTACATGCAGGCCGGCACCGGCGCCCTCGCCAAGCCCG
Organism: uncultured Hyphomicrobiales bacterium; assembly: GCA_964547415.1. Lineage (GTDB taxonomy): Bacteria > Pseudomonadota > Alphaproteobacteria > Rhizobiales > Amorphaceae > CAZJNX01. The sequence goes on along the minus strand of CAZJNX010000006.1, from coordinate 19,528 downwards.
GGAACCCGACGGGCGCGTCCGGCCTCGAGGACCTGTGCGGCCTCACCGTCGCGGCCGGCCTCGGCACCGTGGAGGAGGCGGCCATCCGCGCCGAGACGGAGGCGTGCGTCGCCGCCGGCAAGGCCCCGATCACCCTCATGACCTTCCCGGACGTCGCCGCGGGCGTGCGGCTCATCGATTCCGGCCGGGCCGACATCCTCCTGTTCGACCTCGCCTTCGTGGACACGATGGTGAAGGACAACCCGGACAAGTACTCCCGCGCCTTCCTCATCCTCACCGGCTTCCAGATCGGCGTGGGCGTGAAGAACGGCAACGAGGAGCTGCTCCAGGCCGTCTACGAGGGCCTCGAGGCGGTGCAGGCGAGCGGCAGGCAGGCCGAGATCTTCGAGGCCTTCTCCGTCGATCCGGAGCTGATCCTCGGCGCCGAGATCAAGCGCGACTGAGCGGGCGCGCCGCGGAAGGGGCGGGGCGATGCGGCTCCTCGCGTGGATGGCCAAGGCGGCGGCGGCGACGTTCCTGATCGCCCTCGCCGTCGTCCTGATCGTCCAGCCGCCCGCGCTCGGGCAGGGCGGCGGCGCCTCCACCCTGTCGAACCTCGCGGGCGGCGGCGGCGTCGCGGCGGAGGAGGAGGTCCCCTTCCGCTTCTTCCGCGAGTTCCTGACCTACTTCACCTCGCCCTTCCTGTGGGCGGGCGCCTGGCTCGCCATCAAGATCACCGTGCTCGCCATGGCCGCGGGCCTCGTCATGGGGCTCGGCCTCGCGCTCATGCGGCTGTCGGGCGTTTTCGTCCTGTCGGCGACGGCCTGGGTCTACATCTGGATCATGCGGGGCACGCCCCAGCTCCTCCAGCTCGTCTTCATCTTCGACGCCCTGCCCTTCCTCGGCATCCGCCTCGACAGCTTCACCACCGCCGTCATCGGCTTCTCGCTGAACCAGGCGGCCTTCAGCGCCGAGATCATCCGCGGCGGCATCCTGTCGGTGAACCGGAACCAGCAGGTGGCGGCCGATTCCCTCGGCCTGCCGCCGTTCCTGACGCTCCGCCGCATCATCCTGCCCCAGGCGATGCGCGCCATCCTGCCCGGCACCTTCAACGACACCATCGGGATGCTGAAGCTCACCTCGATCGCCTCGGTGATCTTCGTCAACGAATTGACCTTCCGCTCGCAGCAGATCGTCGGACAGAACTTCAAGTTCTTCGAGGTGTTCGCCGCCGCCGGCGCCATCTACCTGATCATGACGAGCGCCATCTCGATCCTGCAGGCCTTCCTCGAACGCCTGTTCGACCACGAGCGGGAGACGCTGCCGCGGGGCGAGGGGGCGCTGCGCCGCATGTTCGGCTTCGACCTCCCGATCCCCGGCCTCGGCGGGCCGCGGGCGGGCGCCGTGCCCGCCGCCGCGCCCGTCGGCGCATCGGTGCCCGCCGCCGCGGCGCCCGCGGGCCGGCCGGCGGTGACGAAGCCCGACCTCGACTGGCTGAAGTCCCTCATCGACGAGACCGAAGGGCAGGTGGCGCACGGCGAGCCCTTCGTCGTCGCCCGCAACGTCCACAAGGCCTACGGCGGGCGGGAGGTGCTGCGCGGGATCGACCTCACCGTCCGCCGCGGCGAGGTGGTGACGATCCTCGGGCCTTCGGGCTCGGGCAAGAGCACGTTCCTCAGGATGATCAACCACCTGGAGGCGATGGACTGGGGCGAGATCACCCTGGCCGGCCGCCACGTGGGCTACCGGCGGAAGGGCGACCTCATGAAGCCGGAGCGCAATCTGTGGGCCGCCCGCGCCGAGGCGCGCATCGGCATGGTCTTCCAGCACTTCAACCTGTTCAACCACATGACGGCGCTCGAGAACGTCATGGAGGCGCCGATCAAGGTCTACGGCATGGACCGGGCGGCGGCGGAGGAGCGGGCGCTGAAGCTCCTCGCCCTCGTGGGCCTGTCCCACCACGTGGACCACCGGCCCCACCGCCTGTCGGGCGGCCAGCAGCAGCGCGTCGCCATCGCCCGGGCGCTCGCCGTCTCGCCCCGCCTGATGCTGTTCGACGAGCCCACCTCCGCTCTCGACCCGGAGCTCGTGGGCGAGGTGCTCGGCGTCATGCGCCGCCTCGCCGACGCGGGCATGACCATGATCATCGTCACCCACGAGATCCGCTTCGCCCGCGAGGTCGCCGACCGCGTCGTCTTCATGGACGAGGGGCAGGTGGTGGAGGAGGGCCCGCCCGCGCAGGTGATCGACGCGCCCGAGGCCGAGCGCACGCGGCGGTTCCTCAGGATGGTGGAGCGGGCCGAGGAGGCCGAACCGGCATGACGGCGGCCCCCTTTCCTTCAGAACGTCGGCGGCGTGTTCACCCACAGGACCAGGCAGTCCCCCTCCCCCGCCGCGCGGTAGCTGTGCTCGTGCTCGGAGGAAAAGAAGAAGCTGTGGCCGGTGGCGACCTGGTGGGTCTCGCCGCGGACCACGAGCTCCATCCGCCCCTCGAGGACGTAGCCCACCTCCTCCCCCTCGTGGCGGAACGGGCCGCAGGCCGGCCCGCCCGCGGGCAGGCGGATGAGGAGCGCCTCGATCAGCCGGCTCTCGGCGAACGGGACGAGGCTGTCGGCCATGGACCCGTCCCCCTCCGCGCTCTCCCGCCGGTGGTAGCGGGGCCGCTCGCCCGGGCCGTAGACCACGCAGGCGTCCGCCTCCGGCGGGGCGAGGAGCGCCGACACGTTGGTGGAAAGCGCGCGGGACAGGCGGTGCAGCGTCGTGAGCGAGGGCATCACGATGCCGTTCTCGATCCGCGACAGGAGGCTTTCGGAACACCCCGCCTCCGCCGCGAGGTCCTTCAGGCGCAGCTTGCGGGCACGGCGGATGGTCCTCAGCCGCCGGCCGAGCGCGGCGAGGTCCTCGTCGGGGGTGTCGTCGGGGGCGGCGGCGGGCCGGCCGTCGGCCGCGCCGGTATCGGTCGTCATCGAAGGGTCTCTCGTCAGGACGGATCCGGCCCCGTGGCGGAGCCCCGGCGGCCGGGCCGCCCGTATACACGCCCCGCGGCGCCGGTCAAATCGCTTGCACGGCCTGCATGGCCCTTGTGCACGGCCGGAAGGCACCGCGCGGCCGGCCGGCTGCGGCCCGCGCCCGCGCCCGCGCCCGCGCCGTGAAGGAAGGACAGGCAATGCGCATCTCCATCGACGTCGGCGGCACCTTCACCGACCTCGTCGCGGACTTCGGGGCGGGCGAACTCCACATGTTCAAGGCGCCCACCACCTACCCGGACCCGCTCGGCGGGATCCTGGGCGCGGTGGAGCGGGCGGCGACGAGCGAGGGCATGACGGTGGCGGACCTCCTCGGCCGCACCGAGGTGCTGTTCCACTCCACCACGCGGGCCATCAACGCCGTCGTCACCGGCCGCACCGCCCGCACCGCCTTCCTGTCGTCCAGGGGCCATCCGGACATCCTCGTCATCCGCGAGGGCGGGCGCACCGACCCGTTCAACTGGCGCGTGCCGTACCCGGACCCCTACGTCCCACGCGCCCTCACCTTCGAGGTCCCGGGCCGCATCTGGGCCGACGGGCGCATCGTGGAGCCGTTCGACGAGGCGGCCGTCGTCGACCTCTGCCGGCGGATGGCCGACGCGGGCGTGGAGGCGGTGGCCGTGTGCCTCCTGTGGTCGATCGTGAACCCGGAGCACGAATGCGCCGTCGCCGAGGTCCTCGAACGCGAGATGCCGGGGGTGCCCTACACCCTCTCCCACCGCCTCAACCCGACGATCCGGGAGTATCGCCGCGCCTCCTCCGCCGCCATCGACGCCTCGCTGAAGCCGGTGATGACCCGCTACCTCACCGCGCTGGAAGCTGCGCTCAGGGAGCGGGGGCTGTCGGGCCAGATCTTCGCCGTGACCTCCCAAGGGGGCCTCGTGGACCTCGACCAGCTCGCCGAGCGGCCGATCCTCGCCCTCAACTCCGGCCCCTCCATGGCGCCGGTGGCGGGCCGCCACTACGCCGGCCTCGAGGCCGCGGACATGGCCATCGTGACCGACGCGGGCGGCACCACCTACGACGTGTCGCTGGTGCGCGGCGGCCTCGTCCCCTGGACCCGGGAGACCTGGATCGGGCCCGTCTACCAGGGCCACCTCACCGGCTTTCCCTCGGTGGACGTGAAGTCCATCGGCGCGGGCGGCGGCTCCATCGCGTCGGTGGAGGGGGGGCTCCTGAAGGTCGGGCCGGAGAGCGCGGGCTCGGACCCCGGCCCCGTCGCCTACGGCCGCGGCGGCACGCGGCCCACCGTCACCGACGCCGCCCTCGTGCTGGGCTGGATCGACCCCGACTTCTTCCTCGGCGGCGACATGGCGCTCGGCCTCGCGCAGGCACGGGAGGCCATCGGAGCCGACGTGGCGGCGCCCCTCGGCCTCGACGTGGCGGCGGCGGCGCTCGCCATCGTGGACCTCGCCACCGAGCAGATGGTGAACGCCATCGAGGACATCACGGTGAAGCAGGGCATCGACCCGCAGGACACCGTCCTCGTGGCGGGCGGGGGCGCGGCGGGCCTCAACACCGTCGCGATCGGCCGCCGCCTCGGCTGCCGCGCCGTCATCGTGCCGGACACGGGCGCGCTCCTGTCGGCCGCCGGCGCGATGATGAGCGACATGACCTTCGAATTCGTCAAGACGGAGATGATGAGCACCGCCGCCTTCGACCCGGACCGGGCGGGCCGCGCCGTCGCCGCGCTGAAGGCCGAGGCGGAGCGCTTCTTCGACCGCGCCGGGTCCGGGGCCGGAGCGAAGCGGATCGACTACCTGTTCGAGGGCCGCTACCCGAGCCAGGTCTGGGAGATCGACGTGCCCCTCGACGTCGCCCACCTCGAGACGGGGGCGGGCGCGGCCGGCCTCGTCGCCGACTTCCACCGCCGCCACACCGAGCTCTTCTCCTTCCGCGACGACGGCGACGACGTGGAGATCATGACCTTCCGCGCCATCGCCCGCTGCCGCGTGGGCGGGTGCGGCCCCCCGAAGATCCACGCCGCCCCGGCGGACGCTCCGGTCGGCTGGCGCTCCATGACCTTCCACGGCACCGGCGCGGTGGAGGCCGCCGCCCACCGCTTCGAGGCGCTCCACGCGGGTGCCGTAGTGGCGGGCCCGGCGGTGGTGGAATCGGGCTTCACCACCGTCGTCCTGCCGCCGGGCACGCGGGCGGAGAAGCGGCCCGACGGCCACCTCGTGATCCCCCTCAACGGCTGACGGCGACAGGGAGGCCCCCCGATGGACCAGCCGACACACGCCACCGCCGGCCGCGACGGCGTCCGCCTCGCCATCCTCCAGAAGCGGTTCGACGGCGTGACCCGCAAGATGGCGAACACCCTCCTGCGCACCGCCCGCTCGGGCGTCATCAACACCGCGCGGGACTTCTCCTGCGCGATCCTGACGGCCGACTGCCAGCTCCTGACGGCGGCGGAGAGCTACCCGATCCACGTGGTCGGCGGGGCGGACCTGATGGCCCGCGCCATGCTCGACATCCACCCGGACCTGAAACCGGGCGACGCCTTCCTCCACAACTCCCCCTACCACGGCAACAGCCACGCGGCGGACCACACGATCCTCGTGCCCGTCTTCGACGGGGCGGGCGTCCACCGCTTCACCGTCCTGTCGAAGGCCCACCAGGCGGACTGCGGCAACTCGCTGCCGACCACCTACATGGGCGCGGCGCGGGACGTCTACGAGGAAGGGGCGCTTATCTTCCCGGCGGTGAAGGTCCAGTCCGGCTACCGGGACGTCGCGGACATCATCAACATGTGCATGATGCGCATCCGCGTGCCCGAGCAGTGGCGGGGCGACTACCTCGCCATGCTGGGCGCGGCGCGCATCGGCGAGCGCGAGATCGGGAAGATGGCCGACGAGCTCGGCTGGGACGCCCTCTCCGCCCACGCCCGGGACTGGTTCGACCTTTGCGAGGAGCGGATGGCCGAGACCGTCCGCGGCCTCACGGGCGGCACCGCCCGCGCCACCTGCACCCACGACCCGCTGCCGGGCACCCCGCCGGAGGGCGTGCCGGCGAACGTGGACGTCACCGTCGACCCGGAGCGGGCGATCGTGACGGTGGACCTCACCGACAACATCGACGCGCTCCCCGTCGGCATCAACCTCAGCCACGCCTGCGCCCGCACGGCGGCCATGGTCGGCGTCCTCAACGCCATGCCCCTGTCGCTGCCGGCGAACGCGGGCACGCTGCGCCGCATCGACGTGCGGCTGAAAGAGGGCTCTTGCGTCGGCATCCCCCGCCACCCGACGTCGACCTCCGTCGCCACCACCAACCTCGGCGACCGGGTGACGAACGCCGTGCAGCGCGCCATCGCCCTCATCGACGAGCGCTGCGGCATGGCCGAAGGCGGCGCGGCAATCCCCCCGGCCTCGGCCGTCATCTCCGGCACCGACCCGCGCACGGGCGAGCCCTACGTCAACCAGGTGATCCTGGCGGGCGGCGGCGGCCCGGCGATCCCGGTGGAGGACGGGTGGCTGTCCCTCTTCACCATGGGGAACGCCGGGATGCCCTTCTACGACAGCGTGGAAGTGGACGAGATGCTCCATCCCATGCTGATCGAGACCCGCAAGCTCGCCGTGGACACCGAGGGGCCGGGGAGATTCCGCGGCGCGCCCGGCATCCTCACCACCTACCGGCCGGTGGACGGGGACATGGAGGTGGGCTTCTGCTCCGACGGGACGGTGAACCCCGCCCTCGGGGTGTGCGGGGGCGGCCACGCGCCCTCCGCCCGCCAGTGGCTCGAGGCGGACGACGGAACCATCGTCTCCCTCGGCACGTCGGAGCACGTCCTCGTCCGGCCGGACCAGCTCGTCGTGTCCTTCTCCAATGGCGGCGGCGGCTACGGCGACCCGGCGACCCGCGATCCGCAGCGGGTGGCGAAGGACGTCCGCGAGGGCTGGATCGGCCGCGAGCGGGCGCGCGCCGTCTACAAGGTCGTGCTGACGGACGACCTCGCCGTGGACGAGCCCGGGACGGCGGCCGCGCGCGGCATGGCGGGCGCGTCCGCCTGAGAGGAGGCCGCAGCCGGCGTTCCCTTGCCGGCTCATCGTTCGGCAAACGTCGTCACAAATCTGTAATCGGCAACCCCTATCGGTGCCGCCCAAACGGGCGGAAAGTGCCGGAAGGCGGCACCAGCGACGCGCGGGACGAACGCCGATCCATCCGCGCATCGACCGCCCGGCCACCGTCACCGCAACAGGGAACAGCCGGGTATGTACAGACTTCAGATCCTGCACGCGTCGGACCTCGAGGGCGGCATCGACGCCATCGACAACGCGCCGGGCTTCGCCGCCGTCGTCGACGCCCTCGAGGCCGACGCGGCCGCTCAGGGCATCGACTCGGTCCTCGTTTCCTCTGGCGACAACATCATTCCGGGCCCGTTCTTCAACGCGGGCGGGGACTCCAGCCTCGCGGGCACCTACGAGGGCTTCTACAACGCGTTCTTCGGCCTGATCGACAGCTCGGCCCTGCCCGCCGCCGCCGACACCAGCGGTGACGGCTTCTTCGACAACAGCGAGATCGAGGCGGCGATCGACGCGGGCACCGTCGCCTTCGGCGACGTCTACGTGGTGGACGTCAACGGCGACGGCGCCGCCGACTACTTCGAGGAGATCGACACGGCGCCTGGCCGCCTCGACATGGCGATCATGAACGCCCTCGGGTTCGACGCCTCCGCCATCGGCAACCACGAGTTCGACAACGGCTCGGGCGCGCTCGAGGAGATCGTCAACTACGACAGCGAGGAGGGCAACTCTCTGTCCGACGGCCGCTACGGCACCGTCAACTACCTCCAGGAAGTGGACACGCCGGGCATCCAGTTCCCGTACCTGTCGGCCAACCTGGACTTTTCGGCGGACGGCGACCTCGGCGCCCTGTTCACCAGCGACATCCTGCCCACGACCGCCTTCCGCTCGGACCTCCTGTCGGCCCGCGCCAACCCGGACGACCCGTCCGAGACCGCCTCCGACGGGCGCGACTCCAAGGTCGCCCCGGCCGCCGTCATCGAGCGCGACGGCGAGCTGATCGGCGTCGTCGGCGTCACCACCCAGCTCGTCGCGACGATCTCCTCCCCCGGCGACATCGAGGAGGTCTCCAGCGACGGCACCGTGGACATGCCGGACCTCGCGGCGGTGCTGCAGCCCGTCGTCAACGCGGTGATCGCGGGCGCGGACGGCGTCGCGGGCACCGGCGACGACGTGAACAAGATCATCCTCGCCACCCACAACCAGCAGTTCCCGCTGGACGTGGAGCTGGCGCCGCTGATGACGGGCGTGGACGTGATCCTGTCGGGCGGCTCGGACACCATCTCCGCCGACGCCACCGACATGCTCCGCCCGGGCGACACGGCCGGCCGGCCCTACCCGTTCGTGGCGACCGGCGGCGACGGCAACCCCGTCCTCATCGTGTCCACCGCGGGCGAATACGCCTACGTCGGCCGCCTCGTCGTCACCTTCGACGAGAACGGCGTGGTCGATCCGACGACCGTCGACCCGGCCGAGTCCGGCGCCTTCGCCACCGACGAGGCGGGCGTCGTCGCCGTCACCGGTGCGGCGAGCTTCGAGGCGGCCGTCGCGGCCTCGGAAAAGGCGCGCGACGTGGACGCCCTCGCCTCCACCGTCACCGCGGTCGTGACCGCGCTCGACGCCGACATCGCCGGCGAGAGCGAGGTCTACCTCAACGGCGAGCGCGGCTCCGTGCGCACCGAGGAGACCAACCTCGGCAACCTCACGGCGGACGCCAACCTCGCCGCCGCCCGGGCGATCGACCCGGAGGTCCTCGTCTCCATCAAGAACGGCGGCGGCATCCGCGCGCCGATCGGCGAGATCGTCGACAACGGCGACGGCACCGTGTCGCTGCTGCCCCCCCAGGCCAACCCGCTCTCCGGCAAGGAGGACGGCGAGGTCAGCGAGCTCGACATCGACAACTCGCTGCGCTTCGACAATTCCCTGTCCATCGTCGAACTGACGCCCGAGGAGCTCAAGATCATCCTCGAGCACGGCGTCGCGGGGACCGGCCCTGGCAACACGCCCGGCCAGTTCCCGCAGGTGGGCGGCCTCCACTTCTCCTTCGACCCCGAGGGCACGGCCCAGGTCGTGGAGGAGGACGGCACCGTCACCACCCCCGGCACGCGCGTCCGGAACGTCACCCTCCTCGGCGAGGACGGCCTTCCCGACCGTGCCCTCGTGCGTGACGGCGCGGTGGTCGCGGGCGCGCCCGACACCATCAAGGTGGTCACCCTCGGCTTCCTGGCTGGCGGTGGCGACGGCTATCCCTTCGCGGCCTTCTCTGCCGAGACGGACCTCGGCATCGGCGAGCAGGAGGCCCTGTCGACCTTCCTCACCGGGAACTTCCCGCCCGATGCCCCGGGCGCCTTCTCCGGGATCGACACCGGCGCCGGCCTCGACGCGCGCATCCAGAACCTTTCCGAGCGCTCCGACACGGTCGACGCGCCGCTGGCCAGCGAGACGGTCCTGTTCGAGCTCACCGACATCTTCGTCGGCGAGGGCGGCGAGGGCGCGTCGGAGGTGGTCGCCCACGCGGACGGGCGCCTTTACGTCACCAACGGGGCGCAGGACCGGATCGACGTGTTCGAGATCGGCGGACCGGACGCCCCCGTCCTCACCATGGACCTGTCCGGCCTCGAGGGCTACGACGGCGTCCAGTCCGTCGCCGTGGCGAACGGCGTGGTGGCCGCGGCCGTCGCCCGGCCGGCGGTCGAGGTGGAGGTCTTCGGCGAGACGACCTTCCTGTCCCAGCTCGGCTTCGTCGCCCTGTTCGACGCCGAGACGGGCGACCTCCTGTCCACCGTCGACGTCGGCAACCTGCCCGACGCGGTCGCCTTCACGCCGGACGGCAACGCCCTCCTCGTCGCGGGCGAGGGCGAGAAGAACGAGGACAGCGACAACGACGACGACCCGGCCGGCACCGTGGGCCTCGTGGACGTGACCGACCCGTCCGCCCCGCTCGCCTTCCGGATCGGCTTCGAGGCGCTCGACGGCGTGGAGGATGCCGCGCGCGCGGCCGGCATCCGCATCCAGGAGGGCGTACCCTTCAGCCTCGACGTGGAGCCGGAGTACATCACGGTTGCGCCGTCCGGCGGCACCGCGTACGTCTCCCTGCAGGAGAACAACGCGATCGCCGCCATCGACCTCGAGGCCGGCGCGGTCGCCGACATCCTGCCCCTCGGCACGGTCGACTTCTCCGCCGAGAGCGCCCTCGACGCCAACGACGACGAAATCATCGACATCCGCAGCTTCGACGACCTCGTCGGCTTGCGCATGCCCGACGCCATCGTCGCCTTCGAGACGGGCGGGACCACCTACATCGCCACCGCCAACGAGGGCGACAGCCGCGGCTTCGACGAGGCGCGGGTGGAGGACCTCGAGGAGGCCGGCCTCATCGACGAGAGCGTGGACACCACCGGCCTCGGCCGCCTCGAGGTGTCGACGATCGACGGGGACACGGACGGCGACGGCGACATCGACGTCCTGCACGCCTTCTCCTCCCGCTCCTTCTCGATCTTCGACACGGAGGGGAACCTCGTCTTCGACTCCGGCGCGGACTTCGAGCGGATCATCGCCGAGCGGGCGCCCGAGCGCTTCAACGACGACGACGGCGAGCTCGGCCAGAACCGCTCCGACGCTAAGGGCCCCGAGCCCGAGGCGATCGCCGTCGGCGAGGTGGACGGCCGCGTCATCGTCGTGATCGGTCTCGAGCGCGACAGCGGCCTGATGCTCTACGACGCCACCGACCCGGCGAACGCCTCGTTCGTCAACTACATCCCGGGCGCGTTCGTGGGCATGACCGGGGACGACGGGATCGCCCGCCACGCGCCGGAGGTGATCGACTTCATCCCGGCCGAGGAGTCCACCACCGGCCGTGCGCAGGTGGCCGTCTCCTACGAGGTCTCCGGCACCACGGCCGTGTTCGACCTGTTCGCCGAGGGCGAGGAGCCGAACCGGACCATCGTCGGGACGGACGCCGACGAGACCCTCGTGGGCGGCAACGGCGACGACACGATCCTCGGCCGGGGCGGCGACGACCGTCTCGTCGGGCGCGAGGGGGACGACCGCGTCGCGGGCGGACAGGGCGCCGACGTGGTGCTCGGCAACGACGGCGACGACGAACTGTCCGGCGGCACCGGGTTCGACCGGCTCCGGGGCGGCGACGGCGACGACTTCCTGCGCGGCCAGCAGGGGCGCGACCGCCTCGGGGGCAGCGACGGGAACGACCGGCTCTTCGGCGGCGGCAATGACGACGGGATCGACGGCGGCGCGGGTGCGGACACCGCCCTCGGCGGCGACGGCGCCGACAGCATCCTCGGCGGCACGGGCGACGACCTCCTGAGGGGCCAGAAGGGCGCCGACGAACTCGCCGGCGGCGACGGCGACGACAGCATCGGCGGCGGCGCCCGCGGCGACATGATCGACGGTGGCGCGGGTGCGGACATCGTCCTCGGCGGCAACGGCGCGGACAGCATCCTCGGCGGCACGGGCGACGACCTCCTGCGGGGCCAGGACGGCGCCGACGAGATCGTCGCGGGCGACGGCGACGACAGCATCGGCGGCGGCAAGCGCGCCGACCTGCTGCTCGGCCAGGAGGGCGACGACCTGATCGGCGGCGGTGACGGCCGCGACACGATCGACGGCGGCGAGGGCAACGACACGATCGCCGGCCAGAACGGCGACGACATCATATCCGGCGGCCTCGGCGAGGACACCTTCTTCTTCACCGGTGCCTTCGGCGACGACTTCCTGATCGACTTCGACGTCGCGGACGACACGATCGAGATCGACGCGGGCGAGGGCGATGTCCTGATCACGGAGGCGGACACGCCCGACGGCCTTCTCGTCACCGTGCTCGGCGGGGCGAGCGGCACGATGACCTTCGCGGGCGTGACCTCCGCCGACGCCCCGGAGATCGTCTTCCTCTGAGGCGGTGGGCGGGCCAGCGGTCCGCCCCATGCGCCACGCGCCCGTGACGGGGGGCGGCCTCGGCCGCCCCCCTTTTTCGTCCGCCCCCGGGGGAGCGGCCAACCGGCGTCGTCGCCGACGTGACCGTCCCGTTGTCGGCCCCGTTCGCAGGCATCGTCTTCGGACTTCGAAAGCCTCTCACCTTGGCACAGCCGGATGCCTGCTCCGGCATCGTCGAGGACCGGCGGCTCCACTCGCCTCGACGGCCCCGGGCGAGCCCCGCCCGGGGCGTTCCCCCTCCGCCGCCCGTGTCCGGAACGACACACCCGCGGCACGATCGGCGCCCTCACGCCGGCCGCGCGCCGATGGACAAGGCGTCGTTCATCCCCGCCCGTGCATACTCGTCTCGGTCGTCGGCCGTCGCGGTCCGGCGGCGCGTGTGGCGTGACGGGACGAGAGCGTGCCCTCCAAGGCTTCGACATTCGGCGGGATCGTCGCCGCGGCGCTTCTCGCAGGGCTTGCGCTCGCGCCGGCCCCGGCGGGCGCGTTCGAGCTGTTCGGCCTGCGCCTGTTCGGGGGCGAGCCCGAACCGCCCCCCTCCCCCGACGCCATCGGCTACGAGGTGACCTTCCTCGTCAGCCCCGAGGACACCGCCCTCGCCCGGACGGTCGAGAACGCCTCGGAACTGTGGGCCGACCGGAAGGACCCCGCCCCCTCGACGCCAGCGCTCCTGTCCCGCGCCCGCGGCGACTATGCCCGGATCCTCGCCGCCCTCTACGCCGAGGGACACTACGGCGGCGTCATCTCCATCCGCGTCGCAGGCCGGGAGGCCGCCGAGATCCCCCCCGACGCCACCCTCTCCGGCCCCGTGCCCGTGACGGTGACGGTGGACGTCGGCCCCGCCTTCGCCTTCGGCCGGGTCGACATCGCCGGCCGCCCGGGCCCGATCCCGAACGACCGCACGGTCCCGAAGACGCCGGAGGAGCTCGGTCTCGTGACCGGCGCCCGCGCCCGCTCCACGGTGATCCTCCAGAGCGAGGCGGCGCTCGTGGATTCCTGGCGCGAGCTCGGCCACCCGAAGGCGCGGATCGCGAACCGGCGGGCCACCGCCCGCCACCGGGACCGGGCGCTCGACGTCGCGATCGCGGTCGATCCGGGCCGCTACGCCGTGTTCGGCCCGGTCTCGGTGTCCGGCACGGAGGCCATGAACCCGCGCTTCGTCGCCTGGTACACCGGCCTCACGCCGGGCGAGCCCTACGATCCGGACGACATCGAGCGCGCCCGCGACCAGCTGCGCCGCCTCGGCGTGTTCCAGGCCATGCGCTTCGTGGAGGCCGATGCCATCACGCCCGAGGGGTCGCTGCCCATCGAAGTAAAGCTGTCCGACCGGCCGCAGCGGGTGTTCGGCTTCGGCGCCAACTACTCCACCCTCGACGGCGTCGGCCTCGAGGGCTACTGGATGCACCGCAACCTTTTCGGGCAGGCCGAGAGCCTGCGCGTCGAGGGGCGGATCGGCGGCCTCGACAGCTCCAACATCGAGGACTTCAACTACCTCGCCGCCATCACCTTCACCAAGCCCGGCGTCTTCACCCCGTGGTCCGACTTCACGGCCCGCGTCTTCACCGACCGGGACAACCCGGACACCTACGTCGCCGAGCGCGTCGGCGGCCGCCTCGGCCTCACCCACCGGCCGACGCGGCGCATCCAGCTGACGGCGGCGGCCAACGTGGAAGGCTCGCGCATCTCGGACGTTCCCATCGGCGACGGCGACTTCCTCCTCGCGAGCGTGCCCCTCGGCATCCGCTACGACGGCACGGACAACGAACTCGACCCGACCCGCGGCTACCGCGTCGAGGCGACGGCCGAGCCGTTCCAGGAGTTCAATTTCGACAACACCGGCATCATCTCCGAGCTCATCGGCTCCACCTACCTGGGGCTCGGGGCCGAGCGACGTCTCGTCCTCGCGCTGCGCGCTGGCGCGGGCTCCATCGCCGGGGCGCCGCTCGCCGAGATCCCGGCCAACCGGCAGTACTACGTGGGCGGCGGCGGCTCCATCCGCGGCTTCCCCTACCGGGGCGTCGGGCCGATCATCGTCAACGACGAGGTGATCGGCGGGCGCAGCTACTTCGCGGGCTCGGCCGAGGCGCGGCTGCGGGTGACGGACAACATCGGCGTCGTGCCGTTCGTGGACTTCGGCAACGCCTTCATCGACGAGTTCCCGGACTTCTCGGAGGAAATGCGGGTCGGAGCCGGCCTAGGCCTGCGCTACTATACGGGTCTCGGGCCGCTGCGCCTCGACGTGGCGACGCCGGTGAACCCGCTGCCGGGCGACCCGCGGATCGCCCTCTACCTCGGTCTCGGACAGGCGTTCTGACCCATGCGCACCATGGCACGGCGGCACCCCGTCTCCGCCCTTCTCCTGGCGCTCCTCGCGCTCGGGGCCCTCGGTATCGCGGGCGCCCTCACCTACGCCGACGCCCAGGAGGGGGAGGAGCGCTCGCGCCTCGTGCGCTTCGTGGAGCGGCAGATCTCCACCCCCAACCGGCAGATCCGGCTCGGCGCCATCGAGGGGGCGCTGTCCTCGGACGTGCGCCTTGCCTCCATCACCATCGCCGACCGTGAGGGCGTGTGGCTCACCATCGAGGACGTGCGCCTCGTGTGGTCGCGCCGCGCCCTCCTCCTCGGCCGCCTCGAGATCGAGCGGCTCGAGGCGGAGCGCATCGAGGTCGCCCGCCCGCCGCTGCCCGACCGGGAGGCGGCGGGCGACGACGAGCCCATCGACGACACCCCGTTCCAGGTCCCCGACCTTCCGGTGTCCGTCCGGATCGAGAGCCTCGCCGTGCCCGTGGTGGACATCGCCGAGGGCGTCATCGGGCCGGCCGCGCGCCTGTCGGTGGACGGGCGGATCGTGCTCGCGGGCGGGGCGCTGGAGACGGACGTTTCGATCGAGCGGCTCGACCGGCCCGGGCGGCTCGGGATCCAGGCCTCCTTCTCCAACGAGACCCGCAACCTCGCCATCGACGTGACGCTGACGGAGCCCGCCGACGGGGTCCTCGCCAACGCCCTCGACATCGAGGGACGGCCGCCCATCGCCTTCGAGATCGCCGGCTCCGGCCCCCTCGACGACTTTTCGGCCGACATTCGCCTCGACGCGGCGAACGAGACGCTGTTGTCGGGCGCCACCACCCTGTCGCGGGTGGCAGAAGGGCTGCGCTTCCAGGCGAACCTGTCGGGCAACGTCGCCCGCCTCGTGCCGGAGACCTACCAGGAGCTCGTCGCGGACGGCACGCGCCTCGTCCTCGACGGCACCGTGCGCGACGAAGGGGGCGTTTCCATCGCCACGGGTGACCTCTCCTCCGGCGCCCTCGCCCTCACCTTCTCCGGCGCCTTCGGGGCGGACGGGGTGCCGACGGCCCTCGACCTCGACGCCCGCCTCGGCCGCGAGGACGGGGAGCCGATCGACCTTCCGGGCGGCGGCGGGGAGGCGGAGATCGGCTCGGGCCGGATCGTCGCCACCCTCGGCGGGCCCATCGGCCAGCGCTGGAACGCCTCGATCCTGTTCGAGAACCTCCGCTCCCCCCTCCTCTCGGCCGACCGGGTCGCCCTCAACGGCGGGGGCGAGGCCGTCAACATGGCGAGCGCGGGGGCCCGCCGCGTCACCTTCGACGTGACCGGCACGGCCGCCGGCCTCGTCTCGGAGGATCCGGCCGTCGCCGACGCCCTCGGCAACGCCGTGTCGCTGGAAGCCCGCGGCAGCTGGAACGCGGGGGAGCCCGCCGACGTGGCGGTGGCCGAGATCACCTCGAACGGCACGCGCGTCGGCTTCTCCGGCTCGGCCGGCGCGTCCGGCGTCATCGGCGACTTCCGCCTCGCGGCGGACGATCTCGCCGCCTTCGCCGGCCTGGCGAACCGGGACCTCGCGGGCGCCGTCGACCTTTCGGCCGAGGGGTCCATCGACCCGTCGGCGGGGCTGTTCGACCTGACCCTCGACGGCGAGGCACGGGACCTCGCCGTCGGGATCGACTCCGTCGACGGCCTCCTCGCCGGCACCACGACCCTCTCGGGCGGCGCCGCCCGCGCTGCCGCCGGCTTTTCCTTCGACGACCTGACGCTCCGCAACGACCAGCTCGACGTCGCTATCGACGGCCAGACGACGGGGGCCACCGTCGCCCTGTCGGCGGAGGCGACCATCGCGGAGCTCGCCGCCGTCTCGCCGGATCTTTCCGGCCGGCTCGACCTCGGCGCCCGCCTCGCCGGCCCCAACCAGCGGCCCGAGATCGAGGCGGTGCTGACGGGCCAGCGCATCGTCCTCGACGGGACGGCGCTCGAGGACCTCCTCGTCCGCCTCGACGGACGGCTCGAGGCGGGCGCCTTCGCCGGCACCTTCGATGCGAACGGGACCCTCGGCGGCGAGGGGATCGACGCGAGCGGGCGGATCCGCGCGGGCGGCGACGACCCGTTCGCCCTCGAGGACCTGTTCGCCCGGATCGGCGACGCGACGGTGGAGGGGAACCTCGCGGGCACCGAGGCGGGCCCCGTCACGGGCACCGTCACGGTCGACGTGCCGCGGCTCGCCACCCTCGCCCCCCTCCTCCTCACCGACGCCTCCGGCAGCCTCACCGCGGACGTGACCCTCACCGCCGAGGACGACCGGCAGGACGCGGCGGTCGCCGCCCGCGCCCGGGCGATCGAGGTGGCGGACGCGTCCGTGGGCTTCGCCGACATCGACCTCACGGTCCGCGACGCAACGGGCGTTCCGGTCGCGGAAGGAACGGCGAGCGTGCGGGACGCCTCGGTGGCGGGCTTCACCGCCCGCTCGGCGGACCTTTCCGCGAGCCGCAGCGGCGAGGGCACCCGCTTCACCCTCGACGCGGCCCTCGCCCGGGCGGACCTTTCGGCGGCCGGCACCCTCGTCCCCGCGGACGGCGGTTTCGCCCTCACCCTCGAGACGCTGCGCCTCGCGGGCGAGGAACTCGCCCTCGCGAACGAGGCGGAGGTGACGGTGCGCGACGGGGCCGTGACCATCGACGGGCTGACCCTCACGGCGGGCGGCGGGCGCATCGCCGTCGAGGGGACCCTCGCCGAGCGGGTGGACCTCACCGCCCGGATCGACGCCTTTCCCATCGCCGTCGCCAACCTCGCCTACCCGCCGCTCGAGGCGAGCGGCAGCGTCACCGGTGCGCTCGACGCGAGCGGCACCCGCGCCGCCCCGGAGGCGAGCTTCGCCCTCGAGGGCCGGCGGCTGACGGCGGCCCCCCTCGCCGAGGCGGGGCTCGAGCCGGTCGACGCGACCCTCCGCGGCAGCCTGTCGGGCGGCACGCTGACCCTTTCCACCGGACGGGTCGCCGTCGGCGGCGGCACGGTCACGGCGCGGGGCACGGCGAGCGAGCGCCGCCTCGACCTCACGGTCGACCTCGCCGACCTGCCGCTCGCCCTCGCCAACGCCTTCGCGCCGGACCTCGACGTCTCGGGCACCCTCGGCGGCTCGGCCCGCGTCACCGGCAGCCCCGCGCGGCCGGAGGCGACCATCGACCTGTCGGCGCCCGCCGTGTCGGCCGCGCCCCTCGCCTCGGCCGGCATCGGCTCCCTCGCCGTCACCGCCACCGGCGGCTTCCGGAACGACACGGTCCGGATCGACGCGGCGCGGGCGACCGGCAGCGGCCTCGAGGTGACCGCGTCCGGCCGCGTGCCCCTGTCGGGCCCGGGCCTGTCGGTGGACGTGAGGGCGACGGCGCCGCTTGCCCTCGCCGAGCGCTTCGTGGCCGAGCGGGGGGCGACCATCTCCGGCGACGTCGCGGCGGACGTCGCGGTCCGCGGCAGCATTGCCCGGCCCACCTTCTCCGGCGAGGTGCGCGCGGGCGGGATCCGCTTCCTCGATCCCGACACCGGCATCACCCTCACGGGCGGCGAGGTGGTGGCGCGGCTCACGGGCCAGCAGGTCGTGATCGAGCGGGTGTCGGCGGACCTCGGCGGCGGGACGGTCTCCGCCACGGGCACCATCGGCATCGACGCGGCAGCGGGCTTCCCGGCGGACATCACGGTGGCCCTGCGCGGCGCCCGCTACGTGTCGGACATCGTGACGGCGACCGCATCGGGCGACATCACGCTCGAGGGCCCCCTCCTCAGGACGCCCGTCCTCGGCGGCGTGGTCACCATCGGGCGGGCCGAGATCACCGTGCCCGACCGCCTGCCGGGCGGCCCGACCCTCATCGACGTCGCCCAGATCAACGCCCCGCCCGACGTCCTCGCGACCCTCCGCCGGGCGCGGGTCGGCCCCTATGCGCCGCGGACGGCGGACGACGCCGGCGGCGGCGGCGGCTTCCGCCTCGACCTCACGATCCGCGCGCCGCAGCAGATCTTCGTGCGCGGGCGCGGCATCGACGCCGAGCTCGGCGGCCAGCTGACCCTCACCGGCACCACCTCGGACGTCGTGCCGGTGGGCCAGTTCGACCTCATCCGCGGGCGCATCGAGTTCCTGACCCAGCGGATCACCTTCGACCGGGGCAGCGTGACCCTGGTGGGCGACTTCGACCCCCTCCTCGACTTCCTGGCCGAGACGAGCTCGAAGGGGATCACCGTCCAGATCCTGGTGACGGGCCCGGCATCGAACCCGGACATCCGCCTGTCGTCCGTGCCGGAGCTGCCCCAGGACGAGATCCTCGCCCAGCTCCTGTTCGGCCGGTCGATCGCGGACCTCAACGCCGCCCAGCTCGCCCAGCTCGCCGCCTCGGCGGCCTCCCTCGCGGGCGGCGGCGGCCCGAGCTTCACCGAGCAGATCCGCCGCCTCACCGGCCTCGACGACCTGTCGGTGGTGACCCAGGAAGAGGGCGGCGTCGGCGTCGCGGCGGGCCGCTACATCGCCGACAACATCTATCTCGGCGTCGAGGCGGGCGAGGAGGAATCGGACGTGTCGGTCAACATCGACGTCACGCGCAGCCTCAAGCTGCGCGGCACGGCCGGCACGCGGGATTCGAGCCTCGGCTTCTTCTTCGAGCGCGAGTACTGAGGGCGCCCGCGCCGATGGATCCCTTCATCCGGCTCCTCATCATGATGCGGCGGATGAGCCAGCGCCGCATCACGGCGGCCCAGTTCTGGTTCCTGATGGCGATCCTCGGCTTCGCCCTCGCCCTCGGCCTCGTCGAGTACGTGTTCGGCTGGCCCGACTGGCTGACGGCCGACCCCCCGCGCATCCACCGCACGCCCGTCCTGCAGTAGCGGCCCGGGCAGGACGCGGGCCTGCTACGGCCCGGGCAGGTCGGGGCGGGGCTGCCCCGCCCCACGCCGGGAGGGAGCCGGTCCCTTCCCCCTCCCGGTGAGGTCCGGGGCGGGCGGCGCGGTCAGCGCCGCGGCAGGGTGATGGCGGTGAGGCTCGCCTCGCACGCCGCGACGCCGGGCTGCTCCTCGATCGTGACGCGCTGGTTGGCTGGCCCGAGTGGCCGACGGCCGCCCCTCCGCGCATCCACTGCACGCCCGTCCTGCAACAGCCGCGCAGCCGGAGCGGGACTGCCCGCACCGCGGGAGGAGAGGCCGTGCCCCCTCCCCTTGCCGGCACGTGCCGGGGCGGGCGGCGCGGTCAGCGCCGCGGCAGGGTGATGGCGGTGAGGCCCGCGT